>JBEEJV010000148.1:0-12801 GCA_041169005.1 Actinomycetota bacterium | reverse complement strand
CTATCGTTATCAGATTGCCATGGGCTTCGCCTGCCCAGACACCGGTCCGTGCACAACTTTCGGATTTTTCTATCAGGTGTACAAAGCGGCTGGGCAATTCCACTGGTACGGGAATCCCGCTGGTTCGTTCACCTACCTAAAGGTCGGCTCGAACGTAAATATCAGCTACCAGGCCAACAACTCTTCCTGCGGAAAACGCAACTTCTTGCTCAAGAGCCAGGCGACCGCAGCGCTCTATTACTACACCCCTTACACTCCGAATGAAGCCGCACTGAAGAACCTATACGGCTCTGGGGATAAGTGCAGTGCCTACGGCAACCGAAACTTCTGGCGCTACTACTGGGACTGGTTCGGCTCGCCAATCGGTGGAGGCTTCCTGCTTCAGTCCGCTACCTCTGACGTCTTCTTAATCACACCAGACCCAACTTCGGGTGCCTATGTCAAACATCGAGTCTCGGATGCGTCGTTAGCTACCGCGCTTGCACCTCTGGGCCCAATCGGGCGGATTTCGCAGGAATATTTGGATTCCTTCCCAACCTCGACGGACATGAACCGTTTGGTGAAGTCCGCTACGAACAGCTACTTCTTCGTGGATGGTGGCCGAAAGTATGTACTCAGTTCTTGTGATCAGGCTGCGACTTATGGTTTGAGCTGTGCGTCAGCTGTCCAGCTCTCTGCATATCAGCTGAATGCAATGCCTTCATCTGGAACTCTGTCTGCGCTCGTTCCGGAAGTTGTGAAACAGGCATCTGGCCCTAGCTACCTCATTAGCGGCGGTCAAATTCGTGAAATATTGGATTCCGCTTCGGTCGCGGCAGCGGGCATCACGCTTCCTTCGGTAGCGCCTGTACCTATTACCGCCTTCAGCTACCTGCCTTGGGGCGCTCCGATTGCCAAGAGTGGTGAGCTTTTCAAAAACCGTACCAACGGAAATATGGCAGTCATCATGGGCGCCAAGTATTACGAAATCGATCCGAAAACCAGTGAAGAAATGGACTTCAAACAGTGGTTCATCGAGTCTTCGGGGACTTTGCGCGCCGACAGCGCGGCGACTATCAATACGGGCATAGCTATACAGAGCATTGTTCAAAATGCCATCGGTCAGCGCTTTGTCCTAACACCGATGGGGCGCCGGGCTGTCTCAGCGGATGCAGCGCTCATGGCGCAACCAAACTTGCTGCCGGATTCGGTACTGTCCCAGATTCCGCTTCTCCCAAGTGACCTCAAGCTGCCATTCTTGGCTAAGGCTCCTGCGGGCAAGAACACCTACTTTGTAGATGGGCAGATCAGGCGCTTTGTTCCCACATCTGCCGCTGCCGTAAAACTCTCCGCAGTCGCAGCGACGCCGGAGGTTCAGGAAATCCCGGCGAGCGCAATACAGCTCATCGAGGCTGGATCGACCATCTACGGCCCTGGTACCGTGCTAACCGATCCTGCAGGGCGCTTGCTGCTGACAGACGGTTTATCGAGCTACAAAATTGTGGCCAGTCCTGCCATCGCGGCAGAGCTTGGGTTGGCTAAGCCAACTAAGGCGACAAAGTCGGATCTGCTCGACTACACCTCGAGTGGAGGTTTAGGCTACCGAGTCCAGTGTGGCGCGCAGCAATACCTTGCCATCTCCGGCAAGCTCCAGCCAATCGCCGACGCCTATGCTGTCGCCTTGCCTGGAAAACTAGCTGTGCTGGATGAGACTACCTGCGCGAACCTAAAGCGTGGTTCGACCCAGCTCGGACGCTTCGTACTCTCTCCGGCGAAGCTCATTTACTTGATGAGTGCTGGAAAACGCCGTTTGGTTACCAAGGCGCAATATGAGGCAATTCGAGGAACAACTCCGCCGGCCTTCAAGATTGACGAAACCCTAGCCGCGCTTTGGCCAATCGGAACTCCGATGCCAGCCAGTTATTCGACGGTATTGGTAAACCCAACTGATGCGCCATCGACAACACCGACCCCATCGGTTAGTCCGTCAGCAACCGCGACTTCGTCCCCAAAGCCGACTGCCTCGCCAACCGCGACAACTACCCCTAAGCCATCGAGTTCGCCAACCGCGTCAGCATCTGCAACTCCCAAGCCAACTGCAACTGCTACCGCGAGCCCTAAGCCAACTGCATCGCCGACCGCAACGTCAAAGACTTACACGGTGGTTTCTGGTGACACTTTGACGAAAATAGCCTTGAAGTTTGGCACTACGGTGACGGTTTTGAAAAACCTAAATGGCCTAACGAGTGACACCATCAAACTTGGCCAGGTGCTGATTGTTCCTTAGCGCCTGTTCATTCTGCGCCTAGTTGCGCTCAGACTTGGCTATTCGTCTTCTGGTTTGGCGTTTAGCTTCGCTAAGCCCTTTATGCGCAGGCGTAGCCGCTTAGGGGTCTTTCCACGCGGTTCGAGTGACTCGGCTGGTTCATTCACTTTGGTAGCGAAAATCACGAGCAGCACCCAGCCGAGTTCAACGATTAGTCGGCTCTCGGTAAGGTTCTGAAGCAAGATCGCCACATAGATGAAGATTGGCCAGAGGTACAGCGGACTCGTGTGACGTACGGCTAAACGCCATAGCTTTACAAAGGTAAAAGCCACCAGGCCAAGCAAAAGCAGCAGTCCGAAAATGCCAAGTTGAAGCCAAACGTCCAGGTAGGAATTATGGGCTTGGTAATAGGTCACGTTGTCGCGGACGATTAGGCCTTCGTAGGGGGCCACACCCGGCATCCAATAACTGATCCAGCCCCAACCTTGAATCGGGCGCTGGACTACAAGCCCCATGACAGCCTTCCAGATGTCGCTCCGACCGGTCATGTCTGGGCTCTTGCCAATCATCGTGAAGAGTTGGGCTCGGTAGACCATTAGGAAGAACGCCAGGATTCCAAAGACAGTCCAAGCAACGCGGTAGTAACGGTGGCGAGTTTCCCGATCGTGACCCTCAGAAATAAGCGCTACAACAACAACCGCGATTGCGCCCATCATCGCCACACCGATGCTGGCAGAGCGAGTCAGCGCGAGACAGCCAGCGGCCAACAGCATGCTGGCCATGCTGAGTTTGCGGCTTGGTTGTTTGATTGCGTACTGAACCGCGAATAACAAGAATCCCAACATTGCTATGTAGGCTAGGAGGTTTGCGTTTCCAACAATGCCCTGAATGCGAGCGCCCTTGAGTAACCAGCCCTGGGTCCAGTAATAGGCGCCGGATGGGGGAACCTCGCCCTTGTAGTTCTTGAAGATTGGCGCGATCGGCCCGTGCACAATCAGGGCGGCGTAAAGCTCGAAAACAATAGATGAAGCGAGGATGACACGGAAGACATTTGCGAATCTGTTCAGCAGGTCGCGCCAACTAAATGTTGCGATCAGGAACAGGGCAAAGATAGTTGCGATGATTGTGCCCGCGTAGCCGAGCAATGTATAGGCCGGGTAAAAGGACCAGGCTGCGCTAAGCAGCATCAGTGCCAATAGTGCTACCAGCGTTCGCGGCATGCGGCGAAGTGTAGGAATTGGATTGCTGCGCAGGAAGTAAACTAAGGCGACGATCGAGAGAGCCACCGAGATGGTTCCCCAGGCTGGGAATCCGATTGCGTAGCGAACGGTGTCGCCAGCCGAGATGATAAAGATGCCGATGTATGCGAGCGCGTTGCGAACACGGTAGCCGGGAGCAGACTTGTCTGCGACTACTGGAATTAACTGCGTTAGCGGATGCATGAAAACCTTCGAATTGCCTGTCATTGAAGTCTATTCTTTTGGCGCCTTGTTACCCTAAGAAGACCAGTAAAACGTCGGGGACTTCTTGATTCGCAAAATAACTAACACCGCTCGAGACTATGCGTGGGGTAGCACCTCGCTCATTTCGGACTATTTTGGCATCGCCGCAACCGGCGAACCGATGGCGGAGATTTGGTTCGGAACCCACGATGGTTCTCCAACCGCTTTGGTCGGCGCAGAAGGCACCCTGTTGTCGCTCCGTGACGGCGAGCACCTGCCTTTCCTGGTAAAGATTTTGGCTGCTGGGCAGCCACTCAGCATCCAAGCCCACCCAAACAAGGAACAGGCCGAAGCTGGTTTCGCACGGGAGAATGAGCTGGGTCTTGCTCTTAGCGATCCTGAACGTGACTACAAAGACGACAACCACAAGCCGGAGATCATCGTCGCATTGACTGACTTCACCGCGCTTGCCGGTTTCCGTCCGCTCGTGGACACAATCATTTCCTTCCAGCGCATCGTGATGCAGGCTCAAGCTTTAAACCTCACAACGCTTGAAAGAGCATTCGCCGATTGGATTGCGGTGCTTAGACAGGCTGGCCTGAGTGCGCTTGTCACTGGTCTGCTGAACCGCCCCGAAAACCTTGCTGAGGTTTGCGACGAATTGGCCCAGTTGGCTGTACTAAGCCGAACAGTGCAAAATGTGGAAAGCCAGAATCTTGCGCTTGTTCCGCAACTGCAAGAGCTCTACCCGGGTGACCCTGGCGTGATCATTAGCCAATTGATGAACGTGGTCGAGCTCGCACCAAATGAGTCAATGGAAGTCAACGCAGGCGTGGTTCACGCGTATGTTTCGGGTCTCGGCGTTGAGGTCATGGCCTCGAGCGACAACGTCCTTCGCGGCGGTTTGACTCAGAAGCACATCAACACTGAAGAACTCAAGAACGTTCTCGACTACTCGACTGCCTTGATCCGCCCAGACTCGGCCAAGACAGAGACTCAGGGGCTATACCGCTACCCGAGCCGCAATAAGGATTACATCGTGTACCGAGTTGAGGTTGGCGCGGCCAACATCCTCGCAGACCTAAAGTTGCCAAACGCAGCCATCGTCGTCTGCACTGCGGGTGAAATAGCAGTTGGAGACAGCAAGGAAGAGCGTCAGGTGCTGCGCAAGGGTGAGGCGGCATACCTCGCGGACGCGAACTTCTACAGCTTCAGCGGGTCCGGAACCGGGTTCCTAGTTACAAACTAGATTACGTGCGCAGGCTTCCCATGCGCGAGATGGCTAGTTGATTGCGTCCCAAGCGCTCTTTACGATGTCGTGCAAGTTGTGCTTTGCCTTCCATCCCAAAGTCTTTTCAATGCGCGATACGTCCGCGCAAAGTGCTGGTGGATCGCCTGCTCGGCGCTCTGCGAGGTCGATCTCGAAATCAATTCCGGTGACCTTCTTTACCTCGGCAAGCACCTCGAGGACGCTCGAGCCGTGTCCAGTGCCCACGTTGAACACGTCGTATGGGCGGTCATCCTTGTTCAAGTACGCGAGTGCGCTGAGGTGCGCTTCAGCAAGATCTAGGACGTGAACGTAGTCGCGGATGCAACTGCCATCAGCGGTTGGGTAGTCGGTGCCGAATACCTTAGGTGCCTTACCTGCCTTGAGGGCTGCAAAGACGATAGGAACTAGGTTCATCACGGCGGTGTCTGCCAAATCGTCCCAGCCGGTGCCGGCGACATTGAAGTAGCGAAGGTTTGCTACCTTGAGGCCCCAAGAACGAGCTGCATCGCGTGTCATCCACTCACCGATGAGTTTGGTCTCGCCGTATGGGTTGATTGGTGCGCAAACTAGGTCTTCGGTGACCATGTCTACATCTGGCATGCCGTAAGTGGCGGCGCTCGATGAGAACACCAGCTGGTCCACTCCCTTGGCACGCATCGCGTTAAGAAGGTTGGTCATGCCGCCGATGTTCTGCAGGAAGTAGAACTCAGGCTGCTCAACGGATACTCCCACCTGCTTCTGGGCTGCAAAGTGGATGACGCTAGTGACAGCGTGCGTTTCGATGGTTTCAGATAGAACCTCGACCGCGGTTGGGTCGGAGAGGTCCAGTTTGACCAAGGTTGCATCACCGATGCGCTCTACCTTGCCCGAAGTCAAGTTGTCGACAACAACGACCTTTTCACCGCGTTCCTGAAGTAGTCGAACTACGTGAGAACCGATGTAACCTGCACCGCCAGTAACTAAAACGCTCATGTAACCCATGTTATCGGCAGCGCGCAGAGGTGTTATTCACGGTCCTGGCCAGGCCAAGTTTGGTAACAGATTTGCAACGGCTGGGTAAAAACCCGTCATTTCGACAAATCTCAACTTGACTTCCATCGAGTTACACCGATGTAATTACACGGACGCAACTCTCAGTTGCAATCAGACAAGGGGTTCAAATGGACAGTCGCAATCGCGTACCAGACAACTGGTTTGCCGACCCGATTCTCCTAGGTATCGCTGGGGCTTACTCAGATCCAGACACCGATCCACTCGCATGGCAGGCGGATGCTCTGTGTGCACAGACCGACCCTGAAGCCTTCTTCCCGGAAAAGGGTGGCTCAACTCGCGATGCAAAGCGCATATGTTCGGGCTGCGAAGTCAAGGCTCAGTGCCTTGAGTATGCACTTCAGAATGACGAACGATTCGGCATCTGGGGCGGCCTTTCGGAGCGCGAGCGCCGCAAGCTCAAGAAGCGCGCCTAGTCTAAACAAACTCAGTAACCGGAGCACGGTTGCCCAATAACTAAGTAGGCCAATGGCTATCGCAGCTATCGTGGTCAGCCACGACGACTCAGTAGCCGCCTCGGCTGTTGTCGCGGCGGTGGCTTCGCAGGTTTTGCAGCCCCAAATCACAGTAGTTTCCCCTTCCATAGAGCAAGCAGTTGCCGAGCTTCCAGCAGAGTTTGCTGCGGACAGTCAAAACTGGCTCTGGGTGCTCACTCCGGAAACCACCCCTTTACCAAACGCACTTTCTGAACTGCTGAAGGTCAGTGAGGTATCCCCGTCAGCCGCGCTGATTGCCCCCAAACTCGTTAGTGAATCAAACGCTCGAGTGCTGCTTCAGTACGGCATTTCTGTCTCGAAGATGTGGCGCCCAGTCTCGCGCGTCTCCCAAGAGTTCGACCAATCCCAGCACGATGATATTGAAGATGCCCTAGCTGCAGCCATCCCAGGTTCGCTAATCCGATTTACCGCTCTGCAAGATATCGGTGGCCTTAACCGGAAACTGCCTGAGCCTGCTCAGACCTACGATTTGGCTATTCGTCTTCGTCTGGCTGGGGGAAGAGTCTTGCTTGCCCCAAAGGCCCGAATCGCAATCTCCGGCGACTCAAAGGTTTTGCTCACTAACCAAAGCGATCTGAGTTTGCGCAAGGCTCAAATCCAGTTGGCAGCGGGCTTTGCCCCAAGTCTCGTGGTTGGCTTTGGTGCGCTTTTCGCACCGCTGATCGCAATCCTCCAGAGCGCAGTGCTTTTGCTCGTCAAGCGGCCAGAGCAGATCGCAAGCACATTGGCGGCAGGCTTCTGGTGGATCTTCACAATCTTTGGCAAATTTGCAAGGCGCACGCACCTGTCATCGCAGGCGCGTGGGGGCATCAAGGGCCTTCGAGTGCTCTTCGCTTCCCGCGAGGATGTTGCGAGAGCTCAGCGTTCAAAGATCGAAGAGCCAGTTGCTCAGGCGGAACGCGATATCGAGATTGCAAACGATAAACGACCTGGATTCGCTCCGGCCGGCGGGTTCTGGGTCATGGCGTTCCTGGCGGCTGTGTCATGGCAGTTTTGGCCTCGAAATATTGCGGTGGTCGGCGGAGCCTTACTTCCGCTTAACCCAAACCTCGGTCAACTTTTTGCGCATGCCGGGTCGAGTTGGCAACAGTCTGGTCTTGGCTTAGCTGCACCTGCAGATCCATTCAGTTGGGTCTTGTTTGCGCTCGGTTGCGTAACCTTCTGGGCGCCGACGCTCTCGGTGACTCTTTTCCTTTTCCTGGTCAAGCCATTGGCCTTCGCAGCCGCTTGGCGCGCCCTCAGCTTGGTCACCAATAAGCGTTCCCTGTTGCTTTTGGGAGGCTTGGTTTACGCATTCTGGCCTGCAATTACTCAAGCGCAGTTCGATGGACGTCTGGGCACACTGGTGGCCTTAGTGCTCATGCCATGGTTTGTTTTCACCGTTGCCCGCGTTCTTGAGTTGGGTGCAGAGGCAAGAAAGAGCGTTCAAACCTGGACCTGGGTTGGCCTGAGTGCACTGCTAGCCGCCGCCATTTCTGCAGGCGCACCTAGTCTCACCCCTTTGGTCGCGCTGGCAATTCTGCTCCTAGCCATTTATCGATTCAAGCGAATCGGCTACCTGATTTGGTTGCCGATCCCGCTTTTGGTTCTGTGGATTCCACTAGGTGTTTATCTGATCGTCAACCTGGGTCAGCCTCTGGCTGTGTTTACCGACCCCGGGATTCCGCTTGATACTGAATCCCAACCGGTTTGGCAGTTGCTTTTAGGTTCGAGGTTAGATAGCCAATTCGCTCAGTATTTGGTCTACGTGCCTGCTGTTTTCATCGGCGTTGGACTAGCGGCGATTGCCACTAGACGCAGCCTTAATGCGCTTGCTCTCTGGATTGCGCTCATCGCCGCGGTTGCATCAGCTTGGCTCCTAAACCAGGTACTTTTCCAGTCAGCCGGTTCGATCTTCAGTCAGGCCGAAAAGCCATTTGTTGCGGGTTCTGGTCTTCCGCTCCTTGGGCTTGCAGGTCTCCTCGTGGCCTACCTGCTTGTAATTAGCGCGGAGGCAAAGTCCAAGTTCTGGACTTTATTCGCTAATGGGGTTTCCTGGGTTGCTGCAGCTGCGCTGGTTGCGCAATTTGTGATCATGCCCTCAGCCCTGAAATACACTGACGGCACTCGCGTGCCAGCACTGGTGGCGGCCCAAGCGGCGCAGAACCCCGAGACCCGTCTGATCAGCATCAGTCCAGAACCGGGCGGCCAAGGAGTCCAGCACTACAGTGCCACCTTGGTTACTGGTACGGGCATTCACCTAGATGATCTGAGCATCGCATATCGCTACAGCGTCAACAAACTAGCTGAACGTCCGCTAGCCAAGGTAATCAGTCAAGCGACGGCAGATTTGGTCTCTGCGAATGGGGCAAACGTGTTGCCGGTATTGCACAAGCTTGGAGTCAACTACGTCTTGGTTCCAGATCAGTCGAGCGTTGCGGCGGTAAATCTGTCTGCCTCGCTAGACACAGTAGATCAACTAGAAGCTGTTGGATCTACCGACTACGGACGACTCTGGCGAGTGAGCGACCAAAAGGAAGTTTCTAAGACCCAAGATTCTGGTTGGTCGATAACAAAGGGCGTGCAGGTTTCGGTGCTGGCACTATTCGCACTTCTTGCCGTTCCGACAAGGCGTCGCGCCAGATTCGCGTCCGACGATGAATTGACTGAACTGGACACCTTCGAGTCGGAGGCGAACTAGTGATCAAAAAGGTTTTCGGACTTCTCCTGGCTCTGGGTTTAACCGCTGGCTTAGTATTCGGTGTCCATTACATTCCGATTTTCACCATTTCGGTCGGGGCTACACCAGCCGAGCACACCATCGATGTGAAAGCCAAGGAATTGACGTTGGTCTGCCCAGGCGCGGCCTTCAAATCAGGTGGCAAGAGCGGCACAAAGGTGGGTGCGTTTGAACGAATCGACACTGCCGCCATTGACTACACCTCAAACTTGCCTGCAGGTGTAAACCTCACCAAATTGCCGCTTACCGGCGCCGGGGCATCCGCCACTGCAATCAGTGATGCAAAACACGCGCTGGCCAATGTTGGCGCCACCACAGCTGTTGCCCTTCGCGTTTCAGATCCGATGGGAACTGCGGTCCAGGGCTCTTCCTTGCTTACGGCACAGAACTACCAGGTGGTCTCCGACCCAGCAATGCAGGGTGCCGTTGGGGCAAACTGCCAGTCGCCAACGGTCGAGCAGTGGTTCATCGGAGCTACCACGACTATCGGGCGTGAATCCCTTCTTCTTATTTCTAACCCGAATAACACCGATGCAACGGTAGACCTAAACCTGTTTGGTGCGAATGGTTCGATTGACAGTGCTGGCCTAAATGGAATAGCCGTTTCTGCTAACCGATCGGTGGTCTTGCCGCTTGCTGGTTTTGCGCCGGAAAATGAATCGTTGACGGTTCACCTGACCGCTCACGGCGCTGCGGTTGCCAGCTGGATCCAGCAGAAGACGGTTCGAGGTACGTCTGCAGCTGGAGCTGACCTCATCAGTCCGTCAACAGACGCATCCAAGGATCTTGTGATTCCGGGTTTGCTAAAGCGTGGAACAGCTGATGCCACAAAGTTGATTGCCGGCAACGATAACTACTCGGACCTTACTCCTCGGCTTTCAATTTTTGTTCCGGGCGATGTTGCGGCAACGGTTACCGCACAGATTATTGGCTTGGATGCCAAGACCTACGGGACTGTTGTGCAAGAGACGGTTTCGGGCAAGCAGTCACAGGAGTTCCCAATCACAGGGCTCAAGGATGGCGACTACGCGGTTTTCATCACCAGCTCGCAACCTGTGATCGCTGGTATTCAACTGAGCCGCACCAAGTCGGGTAAGACTCCGAACACCGATTTCACATACCTGCCTGCAGTTGCATCCAGCGAGACCACCCAGGTGATCGCTGTGCCAAACAGTGGAATCAGCAAGCTCTGCATAGCTGCAACTGCCGATTCCTCGGCGCAGGTGGAGATTGTCGACCTGGGCACCGGAGAAAAATCCACTGTTACAGTCCCGAAACTGGCGAGCAGAGTGATTTCACTCAAGGCCGGTTCGGTAGTTTCTGTCTCCGCGACTGGAGCGGCATCTTCGACATTGGTGGTCGACTTCGATTCGCAGATTGTCGCAATCCCGATGGTTGATTTCCGCAATGTGGGCGGAAAACTTAGCGTCCTGGTTCGCTAGAGCGATTCGCCACCCATAAAGTCGCGTGGGTCGCGGCCAACCATTTCCGCTGCAGCCTCGATTACATAAGACTCGATTCGGAACATCTCTTCGAGCGGGTCTAAGCGGTAGCGGAAACGCTGGATTGGGATGCGAAAGACAATCACGGTACTGGTATCGCGACGGTATGAGTATCGACGAATCGACTTGATTTCGCCGTGTAACGGAGGCAGATCCCGAACTAAAACCCTGAGTTCACTGAAAACATCTGGGTATTCGGTTCTCAAGTATTCGGCAGCATCTTGCACTGTTGATTCGAAATTTCCGATGCGGGCTACGCCGGGCTCGAACCGCGGACTCCAGAGTGGTCGGCGAACGCCGCGTCCGTGCCTGTCTCGGCTGTTTCCGCGAGAGCGGTTGACGTTTCCCATGGCTCAAGACTAAGCCTTCGCTCAGTCTCCACTTGGTATCCTTGTCTGGTGCCCGTTTCGCTTTGAAACTGTTGGCTTTCCGGGGGAATAAGTCGACATCCGGGTTTTTTGAAAGGCCTTTTATGACCATCAATTGGGATGCAATTGTTAAAACCTACGATGTCCGTGGACTCGTTGGCTCAGACCTAACTCCCGAAATCGTTTCGGCGCTTGCTGCCGGATTTGTTGACGAGCTCGGTGCTGCAGGAACTGATGTTGTCGTAGGCCACGACATGCGTGATTCCTCTCCAGAATTTTCTGATGCCTTCGCCGCCGGTGCGCAGGCGCGCGGCGCCAACGTAGTTTCGATTGGGCTTTGCTCTACCGACGAGTCGTATTTCGCATCTGGCAGTTTGAACGCGCCCGCTGCCATGTTCACGGCTAGCCACAACCCTGCAACCTACAACGGCATCAAGTTCTCTCGAGCCGGAGCTCGTGGCATCAGCCTAGACACCGGTCTTGCGGCAATCCGCGACCGAGCGATTGCCTACCTAGAAACTGGCATCGATGAGGTAGACGAAACTGGTAGCTACCGAGAGGTGCACATCCTCGCCGACTATGCAAACTACCTACGCGAACTGGTTGACCTTTCCGCTATTCGCCCGTTGAAGGTAGTCGTCGATGCAGGTAATGGCATGGGTGGCATGACCGTTCCTGCGGTGCTCGGTAACGCGGCAGACCTCGGCTCCTTGCCGCTGGAGATCGTGCCGCTTTACTTTGAGCTTGACGGCACCTTCCCGAACCACGAGGCAAACCCGCTAGACCCTAAGAACTTGGTTGACCTTCAAAAGGCTGTTGTTGCACACGGTGCAGACATCGGTCTTGCCTTCGACGGTGACGCCGATCGTTGCTTCGTGATTGATGAGAATGGCGACGCTGTTACCCCTTCAGCCGTGGCGGCAATCGTTGCCCGTCGCGAAATCGCTCGAGTTCGCGCCACCAACCCAGATGCAAAGATTTCTGTCATCCACAACCTTCTTACCTCGCGCATTGTTGAAGAGGTAATCGCGGCAGACGGCGCAACTCCGGTTCGCACCAAGGTGGGTCACTCGCTCATCAAGGATCAGATGGCAGCTACCAACGCCATCTTCGGTGGCGAGCACAGCGCACACTACTATTTCGCCGATTTCTGGGGTGCCGACAATGGCATGCTGGCAGCGATGCACGTGCTTGCCGAATTCGGTGCGCAGCAGTTGCCGCTGAGCGAGTTCGCGAAGCAGTACAACCCATACTTCAACTCGGGCGAAATCAACTCGACCGTGGCGGATGTTCCAGCCGCTAAGGCACGAGTTCACGAAGCGTTCACTACTCGCGCCGCATTCGAAGAATTCGACGGGATTACCGCAACCGGCAACGATGTTGAGAACTGGTGGTGGTTCAATGTTCGCGCAAGCAACACCGAGCCGCTTCTTCGCCTTAACGTCGAAGCCAAAAACGAAGCCACAATGGCTGCCGTGCGCGACGAAGTTCTCGCACTGATCAGAGGATAAAGACCTAATGACTACTGCTTCAAACTTTGAATACAAGGTCGCCAACTTGGCGCTGGCCGAAGCCGGCCGCCACCAGATTCGCCTTGCCGAGCACGAGATGCCTGGCCTGATGGCACTTCGCTCATCGTTTGCTGCTAGCCAGCCTCTGGCAGGAGCACGAATCACCGGTTCGCTGCACATGACCGTGCAAACCGCGG
>JBEEJV010000147.1:0-13318 GCA_041169005.1 Actinomycetota bacterium | reverse complement strand
GGGCCAAGCACCGATGAGGTTGCGAATACGGCCATGAACATACCCATGTAGCGAGCACGCTCACGCGGTGGGATGATGTCTGCCATAACTGTAAGGGCCAAGGTGAAAAGACCACCTGCGCCAACACCCTGGAGCGCGCGCCACGCTGCAAGCTCGTACATGTTGTTTGAGAAGCTAGCGAACACCGATGCAACAACGAAGACGCTGATAGCGAAGATGAAGAGTCGACGACGACCAACGATGTCGCCAAGCTTTCCGTAGAGAGGCGTGGTGATGGTCGAGGTGATTAGGTAGGCGGTGGTTACCCAAGCCTGTGCGTCTAGACCCTTTAGGTCATCGGCGATGGTGCGCATTGCGCTACCGACGATGCTCTGGTCTAGCGATGACAAGAACATGCCCGACATGAGGCCGATTAGGACCATCAAAATCTGGCGGTGTGTCATCTGGCCGGTTTTTGCCGATTCGGCGGCAGCGGCTTTTCTTTCGTGACGTGACAAAACGCAGTTCTCTTTTCTTGGTTTGTCTAGGCTTAGATACGTGTTAAATGCTAAGCGGTTCTTTTGGAACAAAACTCTAATTTGGGGAACAGTCCTCG
The DNA here is from genome assembly GCA_041169005.1 of Actinomycetota bacterium. Lineage (GTDB taxonomy): Bacteria > Actinomycetota > Actinomycetes > Actinomycetales > Microbacteriaceae > Rhodoluna. The sequence continues at coordinate 12,723 of JBEEJV010000147.1, read as the reverse complement.
CGACTGCATTATTTCCGCTTGGTACTAGTTTCGCACAGGCCGTTCCTGCCGCCACGCCAACTCCAACAGCTAGCCCGACATCCACAGGGAATTCACCCGTTGCGGCGTCGCCATCACCAAGTGTGACCAAAGTTCCCAGTGCGACCCCGGTTGCAAGCGCGACGCCAACTGCAACCCCAACGGCAATGCCAAGTAGCAGCCCGACTTCTTCTCCGGCACAAAGCTACAAGCCAGGTCTGTACTCCATCGACGCGGCCGATTCGATCTGGGTGGTCGTAGACAAGAAGCGCCCCCTAAAGCCCGCTAATTACGTGCCGAAAAGCCTCGTGGCACCGCGTTTCGAGGACGGCGCTGGCATAAACCCAAATCGTTTGCAGCTGGCAAAGGTAGCTGCAAAGGCTATCAAAGTGATGGCATCTGCGATGAAGGCGGCTGGTGCGGGCACACTGGCACTCGCCAGCACCTATCGCAGTTACAACACCCAGGTTGCGGTGCACAACAAAGATGTGGCGGCCCTGGGCCTTGTTGCTGGCGAGAACCTGGCCGCGCGTCCGGGTTACAGCGAACACCAAACTGGTCTAGCGGCAGACTTAGCAGCGGTTGGCCAGGGTTGCTCAATTCAGGTCTGCTTTGCAACTACAAAGGCAGGCAAATGGTTAGCCGCAAACTCTTGGCAATACGGCTGGATTTTGCGCTACCCGAATGGGCGCACAGCAACCACCGGTTACCAGTTTGAGCCTTGGCATTTCCGTTATGTGGGCATCGAACTGAGCACAGAGATGCACCGAACCGGTATCGCGGTCTTGGAAGACTTCTTTAAGCTTCCGGCAGCGCCGACTTACTAGCCGAGAACGCCATCCACTAGAGCCTTGGCCTCAACCTGAACCAGCTTTAGGTGCTCTGCTCCCAGGAACGATTCGCCATAGATCTTGTAGACGTTCTCGGTACCCGATGGGCGAGCGGCGAACCAGGCGTTCTCGGTCGAAACCTTGAGTCCACCTAGTGCGGCACCATTGCCGGCCGCGTGAGTCTCGATCTTGGTAATCTTCTCGCCGGCGAGCGAAGAAGCCGTAACCGCCGAAGCGCTGAGCTTGCCAAGCTTGCTCTTCTGCTCGATGGTTGCAGCGGCATCAATACGCTCGTAAGCAGGTGCACCGAACTGAGCGGTAAGTTCGGCGTAACGTTCACTCGGCGACTTTCCGGTCACTGCCTTAATCTCGGCCGCAAGCAGCGCCAAAATCAGGCCGTCCTTGTCGGTGCTCCAGCTCTTGCCATCTAGGCGGAGGAAGCTAGCACCAGCCGATTCCTCACCGCCGAAACCAACCGAGCCGTCCATCAGACCAGGAACAAACCACTTGAAGCCAACCGGAACCTCGATGAGCTTTCGGCCGAGCGACTCGACCACGCGGTCGATGATTCCCGAGGAAACCATGGTCTTGCCAACGGCGGCATCGGCATTCCATCCGCCGCGGTTGCGGTATAGGTAGTCAATCGAAACCGCCAGGAAGTGGTTTGGGTTCATCAAGCCGTGGTCGCTGGTGACAATTCCGTGGCGGTCTGCATCGGCGTCGTTACCGGTCGAGATGTCGAATCGGTTCTTGCCTTCGATGAGGCTTGCCATCGCGTATGGGCTCGAGCAGTCCATGCGAATCTTGCCGTCCCAGTCGAGGCACATGAATCCAAACTGGAAGTCGACATCCGGGTTGACGACGGTCAGGTTGAGACCGTACCGCTCGCCAATTGCGCCCCAATAGTCCACCGATGCTCCACCCATTGGGTCGGCACCGATAGAAACCTGAGCGCCCTTGATCGCCTCAAGGTTGAGCACCTCGCCCAACTGTGAAACATAGTTTTCGCGGAAGTCGAACTTCTTGGCGTTAGGAGTTGCGCGGCGAACGTCGCGGAGGCCACCGAGGATGATCTCGTTGGCACGGGCTGCAACCCAGTTGGTTGCATCTGAGTCTGCTGGCCCACCGTGAGGCGGGTTGTACTTGAAGCCACCATCGGTTGGAGGGTTGTGGCTTGGAGTGATGACAAGGCCGTCGGCTACAGAGCCATCGTGCGAGCTCTTGCCGCGGTTGTGATTGATGATGGCAACCGAAACCGCAGGAGTCGGAGTGTAGCCGTCGGCGCTGTCTACAAGAGCCTCAATGCCGTTTCCGGCAAGCACTTCAAGCGCTGTCTTTTCGGCAGGCCCACTAAGCGCGTGGGTGTCTTTGCCAACGTAAATTGGGCCACCGATGTTCTGGGTGGCGCGGTACTCAACAATCGCCTGGGTGATGGCGGCGATGTGGTCTTCATTGAACGATCCGTTGAGCGCGGTGCCGCGGTGTCCAGAGGTTCCGAAGGCAACCTTTTGCTCGACATTGTTCACATCTGGGTGGATTTCGTAATAATCACGAATCAGGGATTCGATGTTGATTAGGTCTGATTCTTGGGCTTTTAGTCCTGCGCGCGCACTCATATAAAGCAGTTTGCCAGTTACCCTAGTTCTATGTCATCCAAATCAGGTAACGCTTCGGCTAAGAATTCTGGCAAGAACAAGGTTTACGCATTCCTTGGTCCGGTCGGAACCTTCACCGAACTCGCACTTGCCCAGGTTCCTGAAGCCAAGGGCCAGATTTGGCATGCCACCGTTAGCGTTCACGAGGCGCTCGCCGCGGTTATTCGCGGAGATGCCCATCGAGCAATCGTGCCAATCGAATCAAGCGTGGAGGGCGGTGTTTCGGCTACCGCCGATGCGCTGGCTACCATCGGCGACCTTCGAATCTATGGCGAGTACGTGGTGCCAGTGAACTTCAACCTGGTGACTCGCCCTGGCGCAAAGCTGGCGGACGTGAAGACCGTGGCCGCTCACCCGGTTGCCTATGCGCAGGTCTCTGCCTGGCTTCAGGCGAACCTGCCAAACGCCAAGCACTTGGTGGCCACCAGCAATGCTGCCGCTGCCGCAGATCTTCTTGCAGGTTCAGCCGCCGATGCCGCCATCAGCACCCCGCACATCACAGACCACTATGAGGTTGCGGTGCTTGCGAAGAACATCGCCGACAGCAAGCACGCTCAGACCCGGTTCGTTCAGGTTGGCCTTCCAGGCGTTCAGCCAGCACGTACCGGTTCGGACAAGACTTCCATCATCGTTGAACTACCGAGCGACCGCCCGGGTTCGCTGCTTGAAATGCTGGAGCAGTTCGCTGCCCGCGGTGTAAACCTGAGCCGCATTGAGAGCCGCCCGATCGGAGACCGCCTTGGGCGTTACCGCTTCAACTTAGATGCCGAAGGGCATGTCGACGACGATGCCGTGGGCGAAGCTCTGACTGGCCTCTACCGTTTCAGCCCTAAGGTGACTTTCTTGGGTTCGTACCCGCGTGCCGACAAGGTGCAGACAAAGCATCAGGGCAACAACTCGAATGCCGAGTATGTCGAAGCCGCGAAGTGGTTGAAGAGCCTCCGCAAGTAACCGCAGGTAGGGCGCTAGATCCGCACGTTGAGTGCGCCTGGTAGCACGTCGAAGGTTGCCGAGTGCACCTTGCCGAAACCGTCTCCGTCTAGCTGAATGTCTACCGGATGCTCAGGCCAAACTTCGATGCGCTTTCCGGCTAGATTCTCGAGCGTCTTTACGTTGGCAACCGCATCGGTGATTTTGCGCCAACTCTTGATCTTGTTGATGGTCCAGCTCATGATGGTCACGCGGTTCCAGAAGTCAATCCAGTTCCAGAATCGGCGTGGTCCAACATATGCGACGTCGAGCAAACCGTCGTCCAAACGGGCATCCGGCATGAGCGTGATGTTGCCGGCCAGGAAGCCGCAGTTGCCTATTAGCAGCGAGTGCACCTTCAGGCTCTTGCTGGGACGACCATTGACGCTAACGTCCATGCGTTCAAAACGAACTGGAAGGCTTCTAAGGCCGCCGTCGATGTAGGCAACCCAACCGAGCTTCCGCTTTAGGTCGCTTGACGTGTTCATTATGACCTTGGCGTCAAGACCGGCGCCCGCCATAACGGCAAATACGTGTGTCTCGTTGCCGCGTGCCCCACCGAAGTTCATTGTGGCCTGCCCGAGGTCTATCGAATGGGTGTTACCGGTTATTGCGCGCTGAACTGCTCTAGTAACGCTGCCGAGTGGGATTGCAAGGTTTCGGGCAAGCGCATTACCCGTGCCGCGCGGAACTATTCCCAGCGCAACGTTCGTGCCCTGAACCCCTTCGATGACGGCTCTGAGAGTTCCATCTCCGCCCACAGCCAAGACGAGGGTGGCGCCTTGGGCGACTGCTTTTTCTGCCTGCTTGCGACCAGTTTCTTTCGCGGTGGTTGGCAGGTAAGTTGCCTCGCGAATACCGTTTTGGCTGAGAACCTGGTTCACGGTCTTCTGCAGGCGGGTCGCCTCAACCTTTTCAGGGTTAAAGATGACAGCTACCTTCTCCACGCTCTCAGACTAACCTGCCTCCGGTAACCTTAAAGAGTGATTGACCTAAACCTGCTCCGCGAAAATCCTGAAGCCATCAAAGTAAGCCAGCGTGCCCGTCGCGCCGATGAGTCATTGGTTGACCAGGCCATCGCTGCCGACAACGCAAACCGTGCAGCTCTGCGAGAGTTCGAGACTCTGCGCGCCGAGCAGAACGCATTCGGCAAGACGGTTGCTGCCGCTCCAAAGGAAGAGAAGCAGGCCTTGGTTGCGCAGGCACAGGAGATGGCCGCCAAGGTCAAGGCCGCCGATGCCGCAGCAACCGCAGCCGCTGAAGAATTGAACGCGCTGCTATGGCAGATCGAGAACGTTGTTATGACCGACGTTCCAGCCGGTGGCGAAGATGATTACGTTGTCGTCAAGGAAGTTGGCACCAAGCGTGCATTCGACTTCGAACCTAAGGATCACGCCGACCTCGGCACCTCGCTCGACATCATCGACATCGAACGCGGTGTGAAGATTTCGGGTAGCCGTTTCTACTTCCTTAAGGGCATGGGTGCACGCCTCGAACTAGCGATGATGAACCTCGCGCTAGACAAGGCCGCCGCAGCGGGCTTCACCGCTCTAATCACCCCAACTTTGGTTCGCCCAGAGATCATGGCCGGCACCGGCTTCCTCGGTGCTCACGCCGATGAGATTTACTACCTTCCAGCCGACGAACTGTACCTAACCGGCACCAGTGAGGTTGCGCTAGCCGGATACCACCGCGATGAAATCATCGAAGGTCTTGGCGATGGCACTCACCGCTACGCCGGTTGGAGCACCTGCTACCGACGCGAGGCCGGCAGCTACGGCAAGGACACCAAGGGCATCTTGCGTGTTCACCAGTTCAACAAGCTTGAAATGTTCGTTTACACCTTGCCTGAGCTCGCCGAGCAGGAGCACAAGAAGCTTCTCGCCTGGCAGGAAGAAATGCTGCAGGCCTGCGAGCTTCCATACCGCGTCATCTACACCGCTGCCGGCGACCTAGGTTCATCGGCTGCAGCAAAGTACGACGCCGAGGCGTGGGTGCCATCGCAGGAGACCTACCGCGAGCTCACCTCAACCTCGAACTGCACCACTTTCCAGGCTCGTCGCCTGAATGTTCGTTACCGTCGCGAGGATGGCAAGACCGCACCGGTCGCCACCCTAAACGGCACCCTGGCAACCACTCGCTGGTTGGTAGCAATTCTTGAAAACCACCAGCAGGCTGATGGTTCGGTTCGCATTCCTGAGGCGCTTCGTCCATACCTAGGCGGCCAAGAGTTCATCCACCCTAAGGCTGGGGCTTAGAGTCTTGACCACCCCCGCTGCACCACAATCCGCCCAAGGTGAAGAGCGCTGGCTAATCGCGCTCGACATCGATGGCACTTTGGTGCACGACGATGGTTTCCTTTCGCCGGAAGTGGCGCGTGAAGTTCGTCGAGTGCGCGACCTCGGGCACGAGATTGTTGTTGCTACCGGCCGCTCGGCAACCAATGCAATCCCGGTGGTTCGCGAGCTCGGTATCGAAAGCGGTCACGTTATCTGTTCGAATGGAGCCGTGACCATTGAGGTGGACCCTACGGATCCTCGCGGTTTTAAGCCTGCAGAGGTAATAACTTTCGACCCGACCGAGATTTTGAGTCAGTTGGTGCGCAAGCTTCCAAACGCTCACTTCGCGGTTGAAGACGTCGATGGCAGCTACCGATTCCACAAACCATTCCCTGCCTATGCGCTGGGCGAAGAAAACTATGAGACTCCGGTCGAAGAGTTAATGAGCCAGCCGGTGAGCCGCGTTGTGGTCCTTTCGCCAGAGCACAACGGTGAAGAGTTCACCGGAATCGTCGAATCTATCGGACTTCACTCGGTGAGCTATGCCATCGGATACACCGCTTGGCTAGATATCAGTCCACGTGGCGTCACCAAGGGCAGCGCCCTCGAGAAGCTTCGCCAGAAGCACGGAATCCACCCGCACCAGACCATTGCAGTTGGCGATGGCCGCAACGATATCGCCATGTTCGAATGGGCAACATCCGGTGGCGGACTCTCCTTTGCAATGGGTCAAGGACCAGATGATGTGAAGCTCGCGGCTCTCGAAGTGACCTCCTCCGTGGAGGATGACGGAGTCGCCAGAGTTCTCTCAGGTTTTGAGGGCATTCTATTCACACGAACATCATCGCTCTGAAGCCTGTAAACTAGTCCACGGAGGTCTGTCCGAGCGGCCGATGGAGCTGGTCTTGAAAACCAGTGAGCAGCAATGCTTCGTGGGTTCGAATCCCACGGCCTCCGCCATTCTTTTCTAGAGGAATCCCAGTGACTGCAGCTAAGAATTCCAAGCAGCGCGCAGTTCCGCGCCACGGAGTACTTGTTGCCCGCAGTGCGAAGCGAAACTGGTTGAGCCTCATCTGGCGTGGGCTTGCGGTATTAGTAGCCGCATCCCTTGTGGTTGTAAGTTACACAGCCGTCAGCATCGGAAGCCAGCTAAAAAACGGCGGCATTCAACTTCTCGACTCAAACGGCAATGCCGTTAGCACGCCTACCGATTTCAAGGGCCCAATCAACATGCTCTTGGTTGGCTCCGATACCCGTGCCGGCCAGGGTGGTGGTTTCGGCCATGAGACCTCGAACCTTGCCGACGTGATCATTCTGCTTCACGTATCAGCCGACCGTAAGAATGCGGTTGCCATGAGCTTCCCGCGCGACCTTATGGTCCCGTGGCCTGCCTGCCCAAGCACATCTGGCGGCTCAGGATATTTGCCTCAGAGCCTCGGACAAATCAATGCCACCATCGCTAACGGCGGCCCTGGCTGTACTTTGCTCACTGTGGAGAGCATCACCGGCCTGACCATCCCGTATCTCGCGATGATCAACTTCAAGGGTGTCATTGAGATGTCAAACGCGGTTGGAGGTGTCACCGTCTGTGTGGCTAACCCAATCCACGACACCTACACACACCTCGACCTTGAGGCCGGAACCCACACTCTTCAGGGCGTTCAGGCGCTGCAGTTCCTTCGCACTCGCCACGGTGTGGGAGATGGCTCAGACCTGAGCCGTATCAGCAACCAGCAGGTCTTCATGTCCTCGCTCTTCCGCAAGATCAAGAGTCAGGGTGTGCTGACCAACCCGATTTACCTTTATAGCCTGGCGAATGCGGCTGCCCGCAACATGACTCTCTCGAGCAACATGACCGACCTCAACGTACTGGTCGGACTCGCAAGCAGCCTCCGCAAGGTAGACCCAGACAATATGACCTTCCTGCAGGTTCCTTCTGCCGGTGGCCTACCTGCCCCAAACCAGGGCCGAGTTGCGCTGGTACAGGATAAAGCGCAGATTTTGTTCGACAAGCTCAAGGCCGACCAGCCTCTTGTCCTCGCCGCCTCAAACCCAGGAGCTGGTGCCTCGGCTACTACGTTACCAACTGCCTCGGCAACCCCGGCGGCATCGGCAAGCTCATCAGCGTTGCCTGACTGGGTGCGTGGAACCAAGGGTTCCAGCAGCACCTGCAGTAACTAACTCCTAGTCACCGATTGTGACGACCACAGGAACGTGGTCGCTCGGGGCCTCGCCCTTTCGTTCGTCTCGCACAATCTCGGCATCCTGAACCAACTCCGCAAACGGCTCATTTCCCAAGATGAAGTCGATGCGCATTCCCTCGTTGCGAGGGAAGCGAAGCTGCTGGTAGTCCCAGTAGGTGTACTGTTCCGGTGAGCGTTCGCGAACCACATCGGTGAGGCCAATCTGCTCAAAAACCTCAAAGGCATCGCGCTCCGGCTGTGAAACATGGGTGGCGCCGATGAAGTCGTTGATGTCCCAGACATCGGTGTCTAGGGGAGCGATATTGAAATCTCCCATTAGAGCCAGTGGCATATCTCCTGAGTGCTCTTGGAATTCTGCGGTGGTTGCGGCAAGACGATCTAGCCACTCGAGCTTGTAGGTGTAGTGAGGGTCGTCGAGCGTACGGCCGTTTGGCACATACAGCGACCAGAGTCGAATGCCATTGAAAGTGGCGCCCAAAGCGCGAGCCTCTTCGACCTGCGGCTTACCTGGCTTGCCGAAACTCGGCATTCCGCTGAAGCCAATCTCAACATCCTCGGCTGGAATCTTGGTGGCAAAAGCAACGCCGTTCCACTGATCAAGCCCGTGCATCGTGATCTGGTAACCGGCTTCTTCAAAGGCTGCGTAAGGGAACTGGTCGGGCTTGCACTTGATTTCCTGCATAGCCAAAACATCGATGTCCGCCCGCTTCAGGTAGTCGACGACGCGGCCGACGCGAGTACGAATGCTGTTTACGTTCCAAGTTGCTATGCGCATTCCTTAAACTTAAGGCATGACCTTTAACTCAAGCGCAAAGCCACGTCTGATCGAACTCGTCAAGGAGCTTGCCGTTGTCCACGGCCGCGTAACTCTTTCGAGTGGAATCGAAGCCGACTACTACGTTGACCTTCGCCGTGCCACCCTGCACCACGAGGCTGCGCCACTGATCGGTCAGGTAATGCTCGACATGCTCGACGCCGCTGGCATCACCGACTACGTCGCCATCGGTGGCCTAACCATGGGTGCAGACCCTGTAGCTACCGCTGTGCTTCACCAGGCTTCGGCTCGAGGACGCGCCATCGACGCATTCGTAGTTCGAAAGGCTGCGAAGGCACACGGAATGGGTCGTCAGGTTGAGGGTCCGGATGTAAAGGGCAAGCGCGTGATCGTGGTTGAGGACACCTCGACCACCGGTGGTTCGCCACTTACTGCCGCTGAGGCGCTCGAAAACGCTGGTGCGATCGTCGTTGCAGTTGCAACCGTGGTTGACCGCAACACCGGCGCACAGCAGGTAATCGAAGCCAAGGGCTACAAGTACCTGAGCGCAATCTCGCTCGAAGATCTCGGTCTAGCCAACTAGTTATCTGCCAGTAGCCTGCGGGCTCTGCGTGTCGAGGTGGCCTAACCAGCCGCTAACGCTAACTTGTTCACATGTTGAGCCGTAGCCGCACCAAGCAATCTGTTGTAACCAAATCAATCCGTCTTGCCGCGCTCGCGCTACCTGCGTTGCTGGTCGCCGGTTGCGCGCAGACTGCGGCGCTTACTGGCGGTAGTGATGCCGCGGCTCCAACACCTACCCAAACCGTGGCCCCGGTTGTTGCCCCGCTTACCGGAGTTCAGTACGCAGCCGATGCCAATCCGTTCTTGGCCGGTCCGGTTGTGATGGGGAAGATCGACAACTCACCTGAGGCTCGCCCGCAGCTTGGCCTCAGCAAGACCGATGTCGTAATCGATGAAATGGTCGAAGGCGGCCTAACTCGTTTCCTCGCAATCTGGCACTCGCAGATGCCGGCATCCTTTGGGCCAATACGTTCTGTACGTCCAATGGACCCAGACCTCGCCACGGCCTATGGCGGCATCATTGCGTATTCGGGTGGCCAGCGCCCCTTCGTGGCGGCTATGAAGGCCACAGGGCTCTACAACGCCGACGAGACCAGTGAGCAGGGCAAGGGCACCATGGAACGCGTGACCAACCGCGTTGCCCCTCACAATCTGTTCGTCAAAGCACAAAATCTGCAGGCCGCACACCCAGACTTGGCAGCGCCAAAGCAGCTGTTCACCTTCAACACCGACGCCGCGGATGCCAGCGGAACCACCGCTGCGATTTCTGGCAAGGTGGTGCTTGACGTGAAGGCTCAGTTCCCGGCGGCCACAGCACTCTGGACCTGGAACGGTAAGGCCTGGGCACGCACTCAAGATGGCAAAATTCTCACCGATGCGCTCGACGGCAAGCAGCTGACTGCAGCGAATGTTGTAGTTCTTCGCGTTGCAGTCGACCGTTCTTTCAGGGATCCTCGCTACGGCTTTGTTCCTAAGACTCTGCTCGAGGGCACCGGCAAGGGTCAGGTCTTCTCGGATGGGAAGGTCCTCGACGTTACGTGGACCAAGGCGAAGGCCACCGACTATCCAGCGCTCACGACTGCCTCGGGTGAGGTTGTGAAGCTGGCTCCGGGCAACACATGGTTTGAGCTTGTGCCAAGCGATGTCGGCAAGGTGACCGTAACCTATCCGAAGGCTGCGACGCCAGCGACTTCGGCAACTCCCAAGAAGTAGTTGGCCGCGCTTCGAAGTTATTCAGGCTGCGGTTCGCGGCCCTCTCGGAATTCCCATGCGGTGGTTTTGATCACCGAAGGGTCGACTAGCGGCGTACCGGCGGCATAATCTGCAGCAGTCAGCTCCACAATGCGCTTCGCCGCCTTACCCGGGTATGGGTTGGCCGCTGCGCGCAGGGCTGCAATCGGTTCGGAGAAGTCTGGCAGGCCATCGGTGCGAGTGTGGTCGAAGGCGGCTTCAAACTCTTCGTAGCTGTGCACGCGGATGTTGGCTGCGGCTGCAAGCTCGCCTAGTGGTGCGAATTCCCAATGCTCTGGCTTCTCAATGAAGATAGTTGGCTTGCCGGTGAGAATCGGGTACTCGCCAAGGAATGAGATGCCATCTGTGACCATGAGGTCTGTGGCCATGAACAAAGCCGCGTAAGATCCCTCGGTGTGAATCGCCGTGTTTGGCAGGGCGTTCCATTCATGCTGCCATTCGGCGAGCGCCTCAGCTGATATCACCGCGCGATCGACCAGGGTTCCGAACAGGAACGGGTGCGGGCGTAAAACCACATCCACGTTTGGGTGAGACTTTGCGAATGCCAACATCTGTTGATAAACACTTGCGAATACGCCGAAGTTCAACCAGTTTGCGCCATAGGAATGGTGCGGGGCCCAAACCAGCCGATAGTTGCGCGGCGCTGAACTCGCAGAAGTCATCGATGAAGGGATTGGCCACTTAGCAATCGCTTCACGCGCTTCACGCTGCAGCACATCAAGTTTTGGACTGCCGGTCAGGTGAACGTAGCCGTTGCCACGATCTGTGTGAGCGTAGGCCTCGAGTGAGGCTGCATCCTGGGTGAATACGAGCGAAGCCAACTGATGGGTGCGCTGCTCGTACATGTGCCCGGCAACTCCGGTCTCACCCGGCTCGTTCACCAGAGGCAGCGAGTAATAAGGCACGTAGGCAACCTTGGTGAAGCTAACCAGGTTTTCGGCGCGATACGCCGGCTGGTAGTTGCGCCGCCACGGGTAGTTCAAGAAAACGTAGTCGGGTGCGATCTCGCGCAGGCGCTCGAGCCCAGCAAAACTGCCGCGGCCGTCAGGTCCATCTGCGTAATTAAAGCGAAGGTGCTCGATGCCCTGAGCATCGAAGAATGCGCTCACATCTGGTTCGTGCCCGTAACCCTCGTCGCCGGTTAGCTTGCGAGGAATCGAAATGACAATCGGCTCAAACCGATCATCGGCGAGCATCAGGCGGTACGCCTCATCGAGGGCATCCCACGCTTCGTAATAGAAGGTGAGGAACACAACTTTGATGGGCATTGTTCAAACCTATATGCGCGGGGTTAAGAAAAGCGATCTTCCAGTAAAAGATTGCCAACGATGTGGAAGGCCTATGGTCTGGCGCAAGGCGTGGGCCAAGAACTGGGATGAAGTGAAGTACTGCTCCGAAAAGTGCAAGCGCAAAAAGTAACTTCGGCGGAGGTTAGCGAATACCGGCTAGCCCTGAACGGCGGCAGGGTCCATCCAGAACCCCTCCCAGATGTTTCCATCTAGGTCTTCGAAGCCCTGCTGGTACATGAATCCCAGGTCCGAAGCATCCTTGTACTTGCGAGCGCCAAGCGAGTAGGCCATTTCGCAGTGCGCGATAACTTCTTCTTTGCTGTCGAAAGTGAGCGAGATGATGTTTGTGATGGCCTGCTTCGGGTCGCCAATCGGCTTATCCAAGAATGTTGCGAGGTACTCTGGCTTCACCAACATGGCGAAGATGGTGTCGCTGATGACCATGCAAAGCGCTTTGTCATCGCTGAACTGCTCGTTGACGGTGTAGCCAAGACCGCTAAAGAATGCGCGGCTGCGGTCGACATCCGAGATCGGAAGGTTCACGAAAATCATTTTGCTCATGTTGATTTCCTAGAGCTCGGCGCTGAATTCTTTGAGGAACGCCCGAAGATCTTCGCCAATGTCTTTGCGGTCAATCGCGATGCGCAGGGTCGCCTTGATGAAGTCGAGCTTGTCGCCAGTGTCGTAACGACGGCCGCGGAAGATGACACCCTTGACGCCACCGGCAATGCTTGGGTCGGCAACCGCAGCCTGAAGCGCGTCGGTGAGTTGGATCTCGCCGCCACGGCCCGGTTCAGTCTTTTCGAGGATGTCGAACATTTCGGCGCGTAGCACGTAGCGGCCGATGACTGCGAGGTTCGATGGCGCGGTACCAGGCTCCGGCTTCTCA
>JBEEJV010000146.1:0-12480 GCA_041169005.1 Actinomycetota bacterium | reverse complement strand
CCGTCGAAATGGATGAGGCTCTGAGCCTCTTCGGTGCATCCGATGGAGTTGTCAACGCTACGCCGATTGGAATGTACGGACACCCAGGTTTGCCCTTCAACATCGAAACTCTAAATCCTCTTGCTTGGGTTGCGGACGTTGTTTATCGCCCAATTGAAACGGAACTTATTTCTCAGGCACGACTGGCCGGTCACGTTGTGGTCGCAGGAGGTCTTATGGCAATCGGGCAGGCCGCCGATAGCCTGCGGTTGATCACTGGGCTGGAGCCAAGTATCGATCGAATGCGCGACCACTTCATGGAACTGCTGGAAGACGAAACTGCCCTCACCCGGAGCAAAGGAATCTAGTGAAAACTTCGATTGCCACGGTTTCAATCGCTGGTTCACTGCGCGAAAAAATTTCGGCAATCGCTAGGGCCGGATTTGACGGCCTTGAAATATTCGAGAACGATTTTGTGGCAAGCGATCTCTCTGCGGCAGATTTCAGGAAGGCTATGGCTGACCATGGCCTAACGCTTGATCTTTACCAGCCGTTTAGAGATTTTGAAGGCGTTACTGAAGATCAGTTAGCTGCAAATCTTGAGCGCGCGCGACGCAAGTTTTCACTCATGCGCGATTTGGGTGCGGACACGATTTTGGCCTGTTCAAACGTTGGCACAGCATCCGTTAACGACGATGGATTGTTCGTCGAGCAGCTCAGTGCACTCGCAGAGCTAGCCGCAGAATTTGAAGTAAAGGTTGCGTACGAGGCTTTAGCCTGGGGTCGCTATGTTTCGACTTACGACCACGCATGGCGGTTGGTTGAGCAGGTAAATCACCCAAATCTTGGTGTCTGTCTCGATAGTTTTCACATTCTCTCCCGTGGCACGAGCTTGGAGACCATTGACTCGATTCCAGGGGAAAAGATCTTCTTCCTTCAGTTGGCCGATGCTCCATTGATGTCTTTAGACGTTCTGTCTTGGAGTAGGCACCATCGCCTATTCCCTGGTGAGGGCGGCTGGGACATTCCTGATTTCGTGCATCGTGTACTTCGCGCGGGATACGCGGGCCCGCTATCGCTGGAGATTTTCAATGACGTTTATCGTCAAGGCAGTCCTTCGGTAACCGCCCGAGACGGTCACCGTTCATTGACCTACCTTCAGGACCAGATTTCCGAACTAAGAAAGGCTGAGGGGCTTTCAGGCCTAGGCCTCACCAAATTGGCTCAAGCGCAGAGTCCAAACAAGTTCGAGTTTGTCGAATTCTCGCCTGGCGAAGGCGATGACCTTGAACAACTCGTGACTGGTTTGGGTTTCAAGAGAATTGGCGCTCACCCGCGAAAAAACGCTCAGGCATTTGCTGCCGGAGACGCGCGGGTGGTGATTAACTCTGAGATAACCTCGGCAACTCCACAGTTGGTTGCGGTCGGGCTCGACTTCGATTCAAAATCTCAGGTGATGGATCGTATGCGCGGGCTCCAATACGGCCTTATCGCAAGGGATGTAGCCCACGGCGAATCAGATTTCGGGCTCGTTTGCGCTCCGAACGGCATCAATTTCCACATTCTTGAGAGCTCCGATGGAAAGCCACAGTGGACCAACGATTTTGCTGCCACTACCGAGGCGCAGCCGGGAGACTCAGCCATCATCGGTATCGACCATGTTGCAATCAGGGAAGCCTCGCAGCATGCCGATGAGTCGACCTTGTTTTTGCGATCGGCTCTCGGATTGGAGCTCCAGGCAGAGCTGGATCTACCAAGTGAATACGGCTTGGTTAGGTCTAGAAGCGCAAACAATCCATCTCGCAGTGTTCGACTCGCGCTTAATGTTGCGCCAGAACTGGGCAATACTGCCAAAGGCGCGAACCACATCGCCTTCGCATCCGAGGATATTTTCAAGACGGCAAGTTTTGCCATCCGCAACCGCCTGAACCTGCTACCTGTGCCGTCAAACTATTACGTCGACCTCAAGGCGCGTCTCGGGTTGGCCGATGAGTTTGTGCAACGTTTGAGTGAGCACAACATTTTGTTTGACCAGGATTCCAACGGCCAGTTCCTTCACTTCTACGCCGTTCAACTGGGGCAGGTGTTTGTCGAAGTCGTGCAGCGAATCTCTGGTTACGACGGCTACGGTGCCTACAACTCGTTCATCCGTTTGGCCTCGCAGCGTGCGCAAGACTTGCAGCGGGCGGTCATCACGAAATAGACACTTTCGCACTTAATGCGAGGTAGTTTTAGTTTCAGTAAACGCGCCACTGTGGCGCATGAGAGGTCTTTGCGTCATGTCAGATTCGGTTGCTTCAAGTGAAGTTCGCAAGCGGGATCCAGAGGGAACTCGACGTGACATTCTCGAAGTTGCCACACATGAGTTTGCCGCTGAAGGATTTGCGGGAGCGCGCGTTGACAAGATAGCCGAGGACACGGCTACCACCAAGCGCATGATTTACTACTACTTCGGTTCAAAAGAGGGTCTGTACTTGGCTGTCCTCGAAGGAGCATACGAACGCGTTCGTGCACTCGAAGGCAATCTAAATGTTGATGATTTGGAACCTGTTGAAGCGCTTCGCAGCTTGGCAGAGTTCACCTATGATCACCACACTTCGCACGAATCGTTCATTCGCCTTGTGCAAATCGAGAATGTGCATCGTGCAGAACACTTAGCTCAGTCGGAGCAAATCGCAGATTTGAACTCGACGGCTGTAAAGACCCTTGAGTCCATTCTCAAGCGCGGTATTTCGCAGGGTCTTTTCCGCAGCGACATCGATCCACTTGATGTTCACATGATGATCAGTTCGTACCCGATCTTCCATGTGGCAAACCGCCACACATTCAAGTCAATCTTCGGTCGAGATATGCTCGATCCGAACTTGCACGACCGCTATAAGAAGCTAGCTGGCGACATGATCGTCGCAACCATGACTCAGCGTTAGAGCAGGTCTGCAATCTGCGACTGAATGAGTTCGCGATCGTCGGCATCCGCAATGTGCGCGATGGCGCCCTGTGCCTGGGCGAGGGTGTTTGCGGCATCCGCGTGGCCGGCTGCAAGCTGAGCGCGGGCGAGACCTTCTAGGCAAGATGCGGTCAGCCAATCCGCAGGGTTTTCAACATCCTTCAGAGCGCCGATGGAGGCCCTCGCCGCCGCAAGTGCAGCATCGGGCGCGTGCACGGCCAGAAGAGTGCGGGAGTACATCCAGAAGCCAATGGCAACGTTCACCGGCGTGCCAACTTCGCGATACAGGTTCAGCGAAGTGGCGGCGAGTTCGAGCGCCTTTACCGGGTTTTCGCCCGATTCCCAGAGGTCAAAGGCCTGGTTGTAGCAGCTGGCAGCGTGTGACTTCATGGCTTCTCCTAGCAGCAGTGCTTTGCGTCGATGTCTACGACCTTCTGCACGCGGCGAGCGTACTTAGGTTCGGTGGTGCCTAGCCAGTCTGTGGTCATCCAGACTCGAACAATCTCCATGGCGATTGCCGAGCCAATAATCTTGCCACCGAGGCAAAGCGCGTTTGTGTCTGAGTGCGAGCGGGCTAGTTCCGCACAGAATGAGTCCTGGCAGACCGCGGCGAATACTCCGGCAACCTTGTTCGCAATCATCGCGCTGCCGTAACCGACGCCGTCCACGAAGATGGCTCGGTCAACCTCGCCCTTCGAAAGCGCAACTGCGGCCGGGTAAACGTAGTCAGGGAGGTCTGCGGCGTCATCGGTGTGAGTTCCGAAGTCGACAACCTCGTGACCCTGGGCCTCAAGCCATACCTTGATTTCGTTCTTGAGCGCGCGACCCGCGTGGTCGTTAGCCATTGCAATCTTCATGCTGTTTCCAATCTGCGCTGTAGCGCCTGCTGTGCTGGCAAGGGAAGTGCCTAGTCCGTTACTAAAACTCGTTTGATCCGGCTTGTGAAGCCGCTTTCTATGGTCACATCGGCTTTCCGAACACCCAGATGGTCGGCAAGCACCTTGATGAGCCCCTCATTGGCGGCGCCATCGACGGCGCGCTCCTTGAGGAAAACTGTGAGCGATCCATCGGCGGCGGCTTCAACCAGCGGGCCCTTTTTGGACCCGGGTTTGACCATGACCGTGTAACGCACGTTTCAAACCTAGACTCATTTCATGAGCAATACCTACCGCGGCTACACTTTGGCGCAAATCATGTCGGCGATAGACCACAGCGTGTTGAAGCCCGAATGCTCTCGCGAAGAGATTTTGAGGGCATGTGATGTGGCGATTGAGCAGCAGACTGCCTCGCTTTGCATTCGCCCGATTGATGTGCCTCTTGCTGTCGAGCGTCTGGCCGGCAGTGGCGTCCCGGTGTGCACGGTTATTGGTTTCCCGCATGGGACATCGACCACCGCAACTAAGGCGTTTGAGACCCGCGAGGCTGTTTTGTCCGGTGCTTCTGAGGTTGACATGGTCCTGAATGTTTCGGCACTAATCGCCGGAGACCTAGAAACGGTTGAGACGGACATTGCGGCCGTGGTTACGGCGGCGCGTGAGGCTAATGGGTTCGCGCTCGTCAAGGTGATTTTCGAAACTGCGCTTTTGAACCGCGAACAGATTATCGCGGCCTGCCGCATTTCGGAGCTTGCCGGCGCCGACTTCGTGAAGACCTCGACCGGTTTTGCCTCCGAGGGCGCAACCATCGAGAACGTCCGCCTCATGAAAGTGTCCGTCGGCGACCGGCTCAAAGTGAAGGCATCCGGGGGAGTGCGCACTCTGGATCAAGTCATTGATTTCCTCGAAGCCGGAGCCGACAGATGTGGTGCTTCCGCTACCGAGAAGATTGTGGAAGAATATAAGTCAAGAGCGGGTTTACTTAACTCGTAAGATTTAGTTTCTAGCAAAGCAGGCAACAGATGAACCTTCCAGCCCTCTACATGTCGCACGGTGCGCCACCGCTGTTGGATGATGAGATTTGGAAGGGCGAGCTGCGCGACTGGGCAGGCGCCATAGCCAAGCCAAAGGGAATCCTCGTGGTCTCGGCACACTGGGAAAACGCGCCAATCGCCATCAGTAGCACCGATGCCAACACCCCGTTGATTTACGACTTTGGCGGTTTCGCGCCGCGTTATTACAACGAGAAGTACGCCACACCAGACGCATCCTGGCTTGGTGCGATGGTTGCCTCGGTGATGCCCGACAACGAGCCGCTGCACCAGAGTCCAAAGCGTGGCCTAGATCACGGTGCCTGGGTGCCTATCAAGATCATGTACCCGGACGCTGACATCCCAGTAATTCAGCTTTCGCTCCCAACCCACGACCCGGTAAAGCTACTCGAGCTTGGTCGTCGCTTGCGCTCGCTTCGCAGCGAGGGGATTCTTATCGTCGGTTCGGGCTTCATGACGCACGGCTTGCCGTACCTGCGCGAATTCCGTATCGATGCCGAGGCACCGGGTTGGTCGAAGGAATTCGATATCTGGACCCACGAGATGTTACAGCGCGGCGATGTAGATAGCCTCATCAACTACAAGACGCTTGCTCCTGGCATGCCTTACGCGCATCCTACGGTTGAGCACTTTACTCCGTTGTTCGTGACGCTTGGTGCGGCTATAAATCCGGAGGCTCCGGCCATTGAGAAGATCGACGGTTACTGGATGGGTCTCTCGAAGCGTTCGTTTGAGGTTGCCTAGTGGCTAGCGGAATCGGTTCGACGACTCGTCGCCCACACGTTTGGAAGCCTTCAGCCGATGTTGCAACCGCACGCACGATTTTGCTGCTGCATGGAACCGGCGCCGATGAGCGTGACCTTCTGAGTTTGGGCAAGGCGCTCGACCCTGAAGCTAACCTGCTTTCACCTCGCGGTCTGGTTGTCGCCGATGGCATGAGCCGTTTCTTCCTGCGGTACGACGATGGTCGTTTCGACGAGGATGGCATCCGCGCCAACGCCGATGAGCTCGCCGAGTTCGTTGCCGCCGCCGCTTTTGAATACGGTTTCGATGACTCGAAGGTTTGGGCGGTTGGTTTCTCAAACGGAGCCAACGCCTCCGGCTCGCTGCTGTTGCTGCACCCAGAGACGCTGCAGGGCATCGTTGCGTTTGGAACCACGAAGTCTTTCACTCAGCCGCCAAAGCGCATTCCGAACCTGGCCGGTAAGAAGGTGTTTATCGCCAACGGCAAGCTCGACGGCTATTCGCCTGCCGACAAGACCGAGGCTATGGTCAAGGAGTTCCGCCAGTATGGCGCGACCGTTGAACTGATGATGCACAACGGCGGCCACACCATCTCACACGAGCACGTCAAGGCGATCGCGGCCGAACTGGCGAAATAGGGGCCGCGCGCACCGGTCGCTTGCGGGCCGACCGCAGGCTCCTGCTAGGACGCCACCGCCTTCTGCTGTTGCCACTGCTTGTAGAGCTCTTTCAGATCCCAAGCGTTTTCGGCCATCACAGATACGCCGCGCACACCGGTTCTGCGGGTCTTGCCCGCAATCAGCATCAACCTGGTGTTGAACAGCACGTGACTGCAGCGGCGTTGTGCCTCATCGAAGAAGGTGGCATCGGAGCAGCCGGTGCCGTCGTCGAGGCTAACGAAAACCACTCGCTTTCCAGAACGCATTGGCGGGGTCTGAGTGGCAACGCGTACGCCCACAATCAGGACCTCGGTCTTGTTGCGCAGGCTCGCCAACTCGCTGGCCTGAACCACGCCCATCTCGTCCAGCATCGGGCGATAGAGCTCAATCACGTGCTGGCTGACGTCCAACTTCAATATGCGCAGTTCGTTCTGGACCTTGTTTTCGAGGCTCGGCTCGGGGCTTCCGGTCGGCATTGAATCGCTCAGGTCTATGAAGTCGAGCGCGGGTTGTTCGGGGTCTAGCTTTGGCCGCTTCTTCACCGCGTTCAGCTGCCTGATCTTGGCCATCACATCGCCGCGGGTGGCGCGGGCCGAATCGGGGTCTTGTCCAATCGCCTTGGATGTTCCGCCCACAGTGCCAGCGACCCCCGAAATGGCGTCTAAAGCGCCCACCAGGCCCAGGTTCTCCAAGGTTCGCCTCGATGGTTCGGCGCGCAGGTAAAAGTCTCCCAGATCGGCGTATGGCGCGTTCTTGATGATGCGTTTTATCTCTGTGGTGCTCACGCTCTGCAGTTCGGTGAGCGCCAAACGCACGGCAAGCCCGCCATCGGGGAGTTTTTCAACAAGGTATTCATCGGTGGACTTGTTCACATCTAACGGCAAGATGTTCACGCCCAACCTGCGAGCTTCCGCCAACAATAGACGGCGCGGGTACATGCCGGGGTCGTGCGTGAACAGCCCCGCCACAAACTCGGTGGGGTAGTGCGTCTTGAGCCAGGCGCTCTGATAGGTGGGCATAGCGAAGGCGGCACCGTGTGCCTTGCAGAATCCGAAACTGCTAAAGCCCTCGACGGTGCTCCAAACCTCTTGGATGACTGCCTCCGAGTAGCCGTTCTTGGCGGATTCCTCGCGGAAGAATTTTTCGATCTGCGGTTTGACCCGCGGGTTTTCCATCGAGCGCCGGAACTCGTCGCCCTTGGCCAGCCCGCACTTGGTCATCTGGTTGAAAATGCGGATTACGTGCTCATGGAAAATGACCACGCCGAAGGTTTCGCGCAGGATGGGCTCCAGATGCGGGTGCGGGTATTTGGGTTTGGCGAAGCCGTGGCGTGAATCGAGGTAGGGGGCAATCATGTTGCCCTTCATCGGCCCCGGACGGAACAGCGAAATCTGAATGGTGAGGTCGTTGAACACGGTTGGCTGGTGCTTGCCGGTGAGCTCGCGCTGGCCAGGGCTTTCAATCTGGAATATGCCCAAAGTGTTGGTGGTGCGGATGCCCTTGAAGGTATCTGGGTCGTCGAGCGGAATGGCATCGAGGTCGATCCGCTCGCCGCGCACCCGCTCAATCTCACGCACCGCGTAGGCCATGCTGCTCTGCATTCGTACGCCAAGAACGTCTAGCTTCAGTAGTCCCATCGGGTCGATATCGTCTTTATCGAACTGGCTCATCGGCAGGTCGAGCCCGGATGGTTCGACCGGCGTTAGGTCTAGCAGTGTGGCATCGCCAAGAATCACTCCGCACGGATGCATCGAAATGTGCCGGGGCAAGCGGTCGAGGCGCTCTGTGATATCTACCAGCAGGTTCATCTTGCGGTCGTTTTCGAGTGCCTGTGCCACTTTGGCGAGCTCTGGTTTCATGCTGGTTGCCGCGCGGAAGCTGCCCGCACTGAAACGCCAAACGCTCTTGGCAATCTCGTCGATTTCGTCGTCCTCGAAGCCCAGCGCCAGACCGCTGTCGCGAACCGCACCGCGGCCACGGTAGGTGGACTGCATCGAAAGCAGGGTCACGCGGTTGGCACCATAGCGTTTGAAAATTGCCCGATAGATTTCGTGTCGGCGGGCGCTCTCCACATCGATGTCGATGTCCGGCAGGCTCGTGCGTTCAACGCTCAAAAAGCGCTCGAACAGCAGGTCGTGTTCGATTGGGTCTACGCCGCTGATGCCCAGCAGATAGTTGACCAGAGAACCCGCACCAGAACCGCGGGCGGCGGTGCGAATCTTCATGTCGCGGATCATCTGCGCCACATCGGCGACGGTAAGAAAGTAGGTGGCGAACTCAAGCTTGTGAATGGTCATGAGTTCTTTGGCTAGGCGGTGCTGCACGTCTTGCAGCTTGCTCTGACTGATGTTTGGGTAGCGCCATTCGATGGCTTCGTGCGCCTTCTGCCAGAGCAGTTCGAACGGGTTTCCGGTGATGCCCAGAATCGACTTTTCGGGAGTCTTAGGAACGCCCCAACCGCAGTCGGAGACCGGCTCGAGTCGGCAGCGGTTCGCCAGCGCGGCGGTGGTGTCGAGCAGTTTTTGGGCTCGCTTGTATTCGACGCAGATTTCCTTGGCCAGGGCCACCATCTGATCGTGCGGTTTCAGCCAGGCCTGCGCGTTTGGCTGCGGCTCAAACTGGCCGAGCGGCTCTAGAAAGCGCGCGGCATCGAGGACATCTGCGGTCAGCGCGTCGTCGGGGGTTAGGTAGCGCACCGCGTTGGTTAGCACAGTGGGAATCTTTAGGGTGTCGGCGAGGTCGAGGATGCGGCTGGCCTGCGTGGTAGACCAGATGGTGCCGGGCTCGGTGAGCCAACTGACGATTTCTACGGCGAGCGAACCGTGCGCAACGAAGTGCTGCTTCCAGCTTTCGAGTGCGGCCAACGCGCTCTGTCGGTTTGAGCCCAGCGCCAATCGGCCGAACGGGTTATCGGGGGAGAGCACCACGGTAGCGGTGGCGACCAACCCGGTTTCGGAATCGCCCTGCTGAACCAGCGCGGCCAACTGTTGAATGGTTAGCCTTGTCGGCTGATTTTTGCCGTGCTTTTGGGCAACCGAAATGAGTCGGCACAGCGTTGACCAGCCTGCACCGCGGTTGTGGCCGTGCGCCAAAACGGTTGCGCGGCCAATCGGCTGAGCTAGATCGTCTAGTACGGCAATCTCCACGCCAACAATGGGGTCTATCCCCAGTTTCAAACAGGCGCCGATGTGCTTCACCGCGCCATAGAGCCCGTTTCGATCGGTTATGGCAAGCGCGCTCGCACCCATTGCGGTAGCGGCCTCTGCAAGGTATTCGGGGCGCGTAACCCCGTAATGCCCTGAATAGGCTGAAGCTACGTGCAAGTGGGTGAACTGGCTCATGAGAACACGCGCGCCAGTTTCCAGAAGTTGCCAATCACCTGGTGAACCAGTTCAAACTGCATCACCTGACCCTCGCAGTTAGCGGTAATGCGCCACATTTCGGTTTCTAGTACGCCCGCACCGATGCCGCGCTGCGCGCGAGCGGACTCTACCCACCACTCTTTGCGTGCAAACCAGCGCACCGGCCGGTTCATCACCAAAAAGCACTGTTCTCGCCAGCGAAAACCAATTGGCTCGCCGGCCTGATTTACCGAAACCAAAACGGTTTCGTCGACCCTCGTCATTGTTCCCTCCACAAATCTTTTATTCGAACATTTGTTCGAACGTTAAGAGTGTATGGGCTGCTGCGGACATTTAAGAATTTTCACTTCAAGCGCTACTTGAAGGTTTGCGGACGGGAAAAAAGCTGGGCTTCGCGCGAGCCGGCGGCGGGGCCTAGAGGGCTCGGATTAGCTCGGCACCCTGGCTCGAAACCTTGCCAACTTCGCTGCCCACCTTGTGGAACAGGGCCTCGCCGGCAACGAGGTCGGAGTCCTGCGCGATCGCGCGCAACAGGTCTGTGTCGCCTTCGATGCTCGAGTCGAGCCAGACATCCATGGTGTCGCCGCTCAGGAAGACCGGGTTGCGCTCGTGGATGTGCGCGAGTTCGGGGCAGGAGGGCTTGGTGAGAATGGTGGTCGAAAGTAGCCAGCGGTTTGGGTCGCCCGCGGCTTTGGTTGGGTCTGCCCACCACTCGAACAGTCCGGCGAAGCCGAACATGCCGTCGGTACCGGCGTTGACGTAATAAGGCTGCTTCACGCCATCGGCGCCTACAACCCACTCGTAGTAGCCAGATGCTGGCACTAGGCAGCGGCGACGAATGACTGATTCCTTGAAAGAAGGCTTCTCTAGAACCGTCTCCATCCGGGCATTGATAAGCGGAGCGCCTTCTGCGGGACCCTTGCTCCAGCGTGGAACGAGTCCCCAGCGAGCAGCGTGCAGTTCGCGACTAATTTCGCCAATCGGTGAGCCATCCTCGGCTTTTTCGAAGGCGCGGTCCACCACGATGGTCACCAGGTTAGTTGGCGCAATGTTGTATGAAGGTTCGACCGTGTCGATGACTTCGTCCGCCTCGAAGATAGTGGCAATCTGACCGCTGGTCTTGGCCATAACAAAACGTCCGCACATGTTGGCTCCTAGCCGTTCGATTCGTCCTGTGAAGCGTTGTTCCGGGAAGTCTTGTCGGCTGCCTCAGGCTGAGCGATCATGCGCTCGGCTGTGCCCTCCAGGCGCTTCTTGCCCAGGCTCACCAAAACCAAGATGACCACTACGAGCCCGGCGAAAATGTAGCCGCCCGACTTCAGGTTACTCAGGTAGCGATCGTAGGTATCGTGGGCCCACCATCCGAGGGAGACGTAGGCAGAAGCCCATACAGCACAGGCGCCGAAGGTCCAGCGGATGAAGGTTCGGTAACGCATGCTGGTCATGCCGGCGGTAACCGGCACTAGAGAATGCAGCACGGGTAGGAAGCGGCTAACCGCAATGGCCCAACCGCCACGGGTTTCTACGAACTCGTCGGCAATCTTCCAGTTAGTTTCGCCGATGCGTTGACCCAGCTTGCTAGCTCTGATTCGAGGCCCAAAGATCCGCCCAATCCAGAATCCGATTGATTCGCCGATTAGCGAGCCGAGCAACACGAAACCCAAGAGGCCGAGGTAGTCGTAGATGTTCTGAACGCCGGTAGCGGCAACCAAGACAACCGTGTCGCCAGGGATGATCAGGCCAATGAACAAAGACGTTTCGCACATGATGGCAAACGCTGCGATGAGGTCGCGCATCAAAGGGTCGACCTGGTGGATGGTTGTAAGGAGGTAGTTGACGAAATCGTTCACGTTATCGGATCTGCCTAGAGAGCATGCGCATGCGCTTGTGGAAAGACTCGGCGTGCTTAGCTGGTCCAACCGGGCTGCCAAGATTTACCCATTCGGTTACCGGGCGAATGCCGTGCAGCGACGAAAGCACCCAAATCTCGAGGCCCACAAGGTCGGCCGGCTTCACGCGTTCCACTCGGGTCTGGTAACCCATCGCCTGGGCAAGTCCAAAGACCTCATTGCGAGTGATGCTTTCGAGCCAAGGAGTGCTGTCGTCCGGTGCGCAGAGTACGTCGCCGCGCCACCAAACGATAGCCGAAAGCGCACCTTCTTCAAGGTAGCCATCGGCGGTTAGCAGGGCGGCTTCATCCGCGTTGTGAAGAATTGCCTTGCGGCGAATCTGCATACCCAAACTTAGGTCTGGACCCTTTACGCGGGGGATGGAACGTGGGTCCGGCTCGTGCAGAGTCCATAGACGGGCAGTGCTCTGAAGTTCTGGAGCGCTGCGGTGACGGAAGTAAAGGGTTGCAACCTTTGGGCTGCCGTCTTCGCAGGCAAGGTGAAGCTCAATGCGCGGGTTCCAGTTGCCTTCCAGTGGGATGGCATTGGTAACGGCTGCGTTGAAGGCGGGCAGGCTGCTCGCTAGCTCGGGCGCAAACTCCTGAACCCAAGCCCCGAAACGCTCATAATGCGCATCGAGACTACGAGTGCGCCCATCCTCGACCAACCAGGAGTCGGCAGCAGCCAGGCGAACCTCGCTGACTGTGTCGGCGCAGGGAATCAGCACGTTGCCATCGAAGCGGAAAAACTCGCCCTCCAACATGCTGCACCTCCCTGGGTTCGCGTCCAACTCATCATGGCGCTTAACCTATAGGTTATTGGCAAATAAACACCGCCGATGACGGTCAGCGGGAACCCGTGGGAAACACACGGGAAACCTGCAGCAATAACTCAGAAAACGAGGAGTGCGCATGCAACTTTACAGTCGTGCGATGCGCGGCTGGGTGCACCCGGCAGACGTCTTCGTGACCCT
>JBEEJV010000145.1:0-6628 GCA_041169005.1 Actinomycetota bacterium | reverse complement strand
ACCCGGCAGACGTCTTCGTGACCCTGTACGCGACCGATGAAAAGGCCTTCTGGCTGGACCGCGAATTCCACCCAACCCAGCGGTTCTCGGTTATGGGTCACGCCTACAGCCCAGAGACGCTGAACCCGGAGGGGTTGTTTGAGGCGCTCGCCGAACGCTCGGCTTGGCCAACCCACGTCATCGGTGAAGAAACTAGTTTTGCCTTCCGTCCGGGTTTTGTGGGCTGGTTCGAATACCTAGCCGATGGTTTGGATGTTGAGGCGCTCGCCGGATCCTGGTTCGAGGCGCGTGAGGCACTGGTTTTTGACCACGACAATCGAACCATCCACCTGATCGGCCACTGCAAATCCGAGGAAAAGTTCGAGGAATGGGTCAAGGGAGCGCTGCTTCGACTCTCGCTAAGCGGTGGGCAGCGCATCGGTTATGCCATGCGCAACGCGCCAAAGGCTCCGGCTCAGCTCACCTCGGTTGCACACCACGACGACGAATACCTCGGCCTGATTCGCAAGGCGCAGGCTCACATCGCCGCGGGGGATGTCTACCAGCTCTGCCTCACCAACAAGCTAACTTTCATCCACACGCAAGATCCGCTCGAGACCTTCATGCGACTTCGCGAGGCAAACCCGGCACCTTACGCCTGCTACATCCGCGTCGGTGAGCGTGCGCTGGTCTGTTCCTCGCCAGAGCAGTTCCTTGAATTGAGCGCGGATGGTCGCCTCAGCACCAAGCCAATCAAGGGCACGCGCAAGCGCTCGGCCGATGCCGAAGAAGATGCCGCGATTGCCGCCGAACTGGCGAGCAACCTCAAAGAGCGCGCCGAAAACCTGATGATTGTGGACCTCATGCGCAACGACCTTGGGCGAGTGGCGCTGGCTGATTCCGTCGCGGTGACGAGCCTGTTTGAGGTAGAGCAATACGCAACCGTGCATCAGCTGGTTTCCACCGTTGTTGCGCAGAAAGACCCGGAAGTGGGCGTTCGTCAAGTCATAGAAGCCGCGTTCCCCGGTGGTTCCATGACCGGCGCACCAAAGATTCGCGCGATGCAAATAATTGGCGACCTCGAACAGACTCCTCGAGGTGTCTACTCGGGTGTGGCCGGAATTCTGGGCAACGATGGCAGTGCGGAACTCGGCATGGTGATCCGATCTTTGGTCTTCGATGGAGATGAGGTAACCATCGGAGTTGGCGGTGGAATCACCATTGATTCAAACCCGGCGGCCGAGCTTGCCGAGACCAAGTTGAAGGCGCAGGCGTTACTGAACGTGCTTGGCTTGCATGACCCAACTCAAGTTGCTTGGTAACCTTATAGTTCAGGCATTTTGCCTAAGTTTTCAGCAGTTTCAATCGGTGCAAAACCTGAAGCGCGCAAACCAGAAACAAGTGAGTAAATGAACGATTCGTTAGAGAACGCCTACGACGTAGCGGCCATCCAGAACAAGTGGCTGCCAATTTGGGATGAACTGCGCCCGTTCGCTTCTGGCAAGCCAGGCGACACCCGTCCGACCAAGTACGTGCTCGACATGTTCCCTTACCCATCTGGCGACCTCCACATGGGTCACGCCGAGGCGTACGCGCTAGGTGACGTCATCGCTCGCTACTGGGTTCAGCGCGGCTTCAACGTAATGCACCCAATCGGTTGGGACAGCTTCGGCCTTCCTGCCGAAAACGCAGCCATCAAGCGCGGTCTCGACCCTCGTGGCTGGACCTACGACAACATCGCTCAGCAGAAGTCGTCGATGCGCCGCTATGCCTGTTCGTTCGACTGGGACCGCGTCCTCGTCACCTCTGACGACATCTACTACCGCTGGAACCAGTGGTTGTTCCTCGAGTTCTACAAGAAGGGTCTTGCCTACCGCAAGAACTCGCTAGTCAACTGGTGTCCTTCGTGCCAGACCGTGCTTGCCAACGAGCAGGTAGTTCAGGGTCTGTGTGAGCGTTGCGACAGTGTTGTCACCAAGAAGGCGCTGACCCAGTGGTTCTTCAAGGTAACCGAGTATGCAGACCGACTACTCGACGACCTAGACACCCTTGAGGGCAACTGGCCATCAAAGGTGCTTTCGATGCAGCGTAACTGGATTGGCCGTTCGCACGGCGCCGATGTTGAGTTCGTTATCGAGGGCCGCGATGAACCGGTTACCGTTTACACAACTCGTCCGGACACCCTGCACGGTGCAACCTTCATGGTGGTTGCCGCCGATGCCGCGCTTGCAGCCGAGCTGGTCGAAGGTTCGACCCCTGAGGTTCAGGCCGAGTTCGCTCAGTACCTAGAGCTTGTGAAGCAGAGCAACGATATCGAGCGTCTTTCGACTGAGCGCGAAAAGACCGGTGTATTCACTGGCCGCTTTGCAATCAACCCGGTCAATGGCGAGCGTCTTCCAATCTGGGCTGCAGACTATGTTCTTGCCGACTACGGTCACGGCGCAATCATGGCTGTTCCTGCCCACGACCAGCGCGACTACGATTTCGCGAAGACATTTGACCTTCCGATTCGCATGGTGGTAGACACTGGCGAAGGCGATCCGGTTGAGATTGGCTTCCCAACCACCGGTGAGGGAACCCTCGTAAACTCGGGCGAGCTTAACGGCCTCAGCAAGAGCGATGCAATCTCCAAGATGATCTCGTCCCTCGAGGCTGCTGGCAAGGGTAAAGCTGCGAAGAACTTCCGTCTGCGCGACTGGCTAATCTCGCGCCAGCGCTACTGGGGTACCCCGATTCCAATCATCCACTGTGAAAAGTGTGGCGAGGTTCCGGTACCTGCAGAGCAGCTGCCAGTTGTATTGCCATCGGCTGAGGGTCTTGACCTTTCGCCAAAGGGCACTTCGCCACTCGGTGGCGCAGCAGACTGGGTAAACGTTTCGTGCCCAACCTGTGGCGGCGCTGCAACCCGCGACACCGACACCATGGACACCTTCGTCGACTCATCGTGGTACTTCTTGCGCTTCCTTTCGCCAAAGAGCGAGACTGTTGCATTCGACCCTGAAGAGGCCAAGAAGTGGGCTCCGGTTGACCAATACGTCGGTGGTGTGACCCACGCGATCCTTCACCTGCTTTACGCACGCTTCTTCACCAAGGTGCTTCACGACCTCGGTTACGTCGACTTTGAAGAGCCATTCACCCGCCTGCTAAACCAGGGCATGGTTCTGATGAACGGCTCGGCTATGAGCAAGTCTCGCGGCAACCTAGTTCGTCTGAGCGACCAGCTCGATGAGCACGGTGTCGACGCTGTTCGCCTGACCATGGCGTTCGCCGGTCCGCCTGAGGACGACATCGACTGGGCAGATGTTTCGCCTGGTGGTGCTGCTAAGTTCTTGGCTCGCGCATGGCGTCTTGCCAATGATGTGACCAGTGACAAGTCGGTTTCGGTTGCATCGGGCGACAAGGCCGTTCGCAAGGCGACTCACACCTTCCTACGCGACTTCGGAACCAACATTGAGACCTTCAAGTTCAACGTAGGTGTTGCAAAGATCATGGAGCTCGTGAACGTGCTTCGCAAAGCTATCGATTCGGGTGTCGGTGCCGCCGACCCTGCGGTTCGCGAAGGTGCAGAGGAAGTTGCAAAGGCTCTGAGCCTGTTCGCTCCTTACACCGCCGAAGACATGTGGAGTCTGCTCGGTTACGAGCCAGGTGTAGCTCTTGCTGAGTTCCGCGCTGTTGACGAGAGTTTGTTGGTCGAGTCGAGCATCACCGCCATCGTGCAGGTTGACGGCAAGCTCCGCGACAAGTTCGAGGTTCCGGTGGACATCACCGCAGAGGCGCTTCAGGCGCTTGCGATGGAGTCGGCGGCAGTGACCAAGGCCATCGGCGACAAGGAGATTGCGAACGTCATCGTGCGCGCTCCAAAGCTCGTAAACATCGCTACAAAGTAGTCAAACAGGCAAGTTTTCCACGAAAACAAACTCGGTCGCCCTCGCATTTGCGGGGGCGATTTAGTTTTGCCTGGTGAACGGTGTTTTGGCAGGTCTTCTGGCTCAGTGGCGGGCTATCGAGCCTAGGGTCCGCCGAGTCTTGCTTGCTCTGCTGCTTGCCGTTGCGGTGCTGATAATCGCCCTCGCGACCTCATCGCAGAGTGTCTCTACCGTGCAGCCCAAGTCTTACAACCCTGCAGCTGCAGCTGGCTTTGGCCAGTTTGGAAGCGCGACCGATTCGGCTCCAGTTTCTGCGCCGGAAGGGCATGTTCTCGTCCACGTTGTCGGGGCAGTGGCAAGCCCCGGCGTCTATCAGTTGGATCCCGAAGCTCGAGTCTTAGATGCCATCTTTGCCGCCGGTGGTTTCCGCAAGAACGCCGATGAAACCAGCATCAATTTGGCGCGTCCGGTAAATGACGGAGAGCAGATTGTGGTGCTCGCTTCGGGTGGGGGCGGCGCTGGTGGCTCGGCGGGTGGCGCTTTTTCGGCGGGTGGGGCAGGCGCCTCGCAGCTCTTGAATGTAAATCAAGCGGATGCTTCCGCACTCGACGCGCTGCCCGGCATTGGTCCAACCCTGGCAGGCCGCATCGTTGACTACCGGAAGCTTAATGGGGGATTCACCAAACTCAGCGACCTCGGCAAGGTTGCCGGCATCGGAAAGAGTTTACTCTCCAATCTCCAGGGCTTGGTCACTTTCTAGTGTGGTTTCCTGTCCTTGCGGCGGCGAGCCTTTGGCTTGGCCTATGGGCGCAGCAAAACGGTCTTCCAATTCCCGGCATGGCTCTCATCACAGGTTTTTCGGTGGCTGTGCTATGGGCTGCCTGGCGAAAGCAAAGCTGGCAGATGCCGATTTTGTTTGCCGAATTGGTTGCCGTCCGATTTCTGGTTTCCCAGAGTCCGCTAATCAAGGTCTTCTTCGCAACCCTGACAATGCTTGGGGAGCAGCAGCGCAAGGCGATTGCCAGTTCGGTTGCAGGTTTGTCTCAAGGTTCGAAGGCGCTGGTTCTCGGCCTCACCGATGGCGACACCGCGTTGCTTCCAAACTTCTTGGCCGATCAACTCAAGGAACTATCGCTGACCCACTTGAACGCGGTTTCGGGCACGAACTGTTCGATAGTTCTCGCAATGGTTCTGATCGTTGCTAAGCAGTTGGCATTGCCAAGGCTGGCACGCGGCCTAGCGGCCGGAGCCGGTCTGTTGTTGTATTTGGTTTTGGTCGGTGATCAGCCAAGCGTGCTGCGCGCTGCGGTTATGGCCGCCATCATGTTGGTTGGCTTGCTTGGCGGTAAGCGTTACCGACCTGTCCACCTTTTGGCGCTCGGGGTGGTGTGCCTCTTGCTTAGCCAGCCCGATCTGGCTAGCAGCCTTGGGTTGGCGTTATCGGCCGCGGCCACTCTCGGAGTGTTGGAGTTCGCCCCTCGCATGGGCAGTTGGCTTGGTCGCTGGCTTCCGGAATGGCTCGCGCTAGCGGTTGCTGTTGCTTTCACGGCTCAGATTTTCTGCCTACCGTTGCTTGTCTCGCTTCAAAGCGAGTTCAGTTTGCTCGGTCTTCTTGCCAACATCTTCGCCGAGCCGGTTGTTCCATTCATCACTGTTCTTGGGGCAGCCGGGGCGGTCCTCTGTTGGATTTGCCCACCGCTGGCTCCGGCAGCATTTTGGCTGGCATCCATCGGAGCTCAGTTCCTGGTTGTGCTGTGCTCGTGGCTTTCCAGCTACGACCTCAATCTCAACTGGCCGGGCGGTGGCTGGGGATTTGTCCTCGCACTTGCGCTGGTGCTCGCAATCTTCGCATCAATCGCCCAGCGCGCTACTATTCGGCGCTGGGGTCTATGGATTGCTGTTTTGTTGGTCATAGCCATAATGCCCAGGATGGTACTTGCACTGCCAACCGGCGCGTTTCCCGTCACTGGGTGGTTCTATGTTGCCTGCGACGTGGGGCAGGGTGACGGAACGGTGATTCGTTCCCAGGGCAAGATAGCCGTAATCGATGTGGGTCGCGAGCCCGTCAAGATCAATCGCTGCCTCAACCGGCTCGGTGTGAGCCATATCTCGCTGCTAGTCCTGACCCACTTCGACCTCGACCATGTGGGTGGGCTCGCAGGAGCAATCTCCGGTAGGCGCGTGGATGAAGTCCTGGTCACGGATTTCATCGATGAACGTCCCGGTGCGTTCATCGCGAATCTGCAACTTGCTCGGCGAGGCATTCCAATGATTCACGGTTACTTTGGCGTGACCGGTCGAGTTGGAGACTTCAGCTGGCTCGCGCTCTCACCACATAAGGGTGGCGCCGATTCGTCTGACAGCAACGACGGCTCGGTGTCGCTGTACTTCACCAATGGCTCCGTAGGTATCTTCACCATGGCAGACCTGCCTGCAACCGGCCAGGGCCGGCTTATGGCCGAGAAAGGGCAGTGGTGGCAATCTGCATTTCGCAAACTGCCCACTATTTTGAAGCTCAGTCATCATGGCTCTGCCGACCAATCGCCCGCATTTATCCGCTGGGTCAACCCGGATATTTCTACGGTTTCAGTTGGTGTCGGCAACCCCTATGGCCACCCGACAGGGCGCGCGCTCGCCATGATGCGCGCATTCTCATCTGTGACGCTCAGAACCGACCAACTGGGTTCAATTTCGGTGGCGCAAGACTCTTCCGGTTCACTGATTTGGGCCTCCGAAAAGCGCGGTTAGTTTAGGCTGGACGAGTGAGCAAAGCAAAGGTAATC
>JBEEJV010000144.1:0-4507 GCA_041169005.1 Actinomycetota bacterium | reverse complement strand
CAGCAAGCTCAATGTGCTTTGAAGAAAGCTCTGAGATGTGAACTAGACCCTCGATACCGTCGGCAACGCGGACGAATGCACCGAAAGGAACCAACTTGGTTACCTTGCCAGGTGCGTACTGACCGATTGCGTGGGTACGAGCGAATACCTGCCATGGGTCTTCCTGAGTTGCCTTTAGCGATAGCGATACACGCTCACGCTCCTGGTCAACCTCGAGAACCTCAACGGTAACTTCCTGGCCGATTTCAACAACTTCGCTTGCGTGCTCAATGTGCTTCCAGCTGAGCTCCGAAACGTGGACTAGACCGTCTACGCCACCGAGGTCGATGAATGCACCGAAGTTAACGATCGACGAAACAACACCGGTGCGGATCTGGCCCTTGGCTAGGTCTGCTAGGAAGGTGCTGCGGCTTGCCGACTGGCTCTCCTCTAGGAGTGCGCGACGCGAAAGCACAACGTTGTTGCGGTTCTTGTCGAGCTCAAGAATCTTGGCTTCGACCTTCTGGCCTAGGTATGGGCCTAGGTCGCGTACGCGACGAAGTTCGATAAGCGATGCTGGAAGGAAGCCACGGAGACCGATGTCTACGATCAGACCACCCTTAACAACTTCGATAACAACACCGGTTACGGTGCCGTCTGCTTCCTTGACCTTCTCGACATCGCCCCATGCACGCTCGTACTGTGCGCGCTTCTTCGAAAGGATTAGGCGGCCTTCCTTGTCTTCCTTCTGAAGAACAAGTGCCTCTACAGAGTCACCAACAGCGACGATTTCGCTTGGGTCTGCATCGTGGCGGATTGAAAGCTCACGCGAAGGGATAACACCTTCGGTCTTGTAACCTACGTCGAGTAGAACCTCGTCGCGGTCGATCTTTACAACGGTACCTTCAATGAGGTCGCCGTCGTTGAAGAACTTTAGGGTCTTTTCGACTGCTGCGAGGAAGTCCTCAGCCGAGCCGATGTCGTTGATAGCAACCTGCTTGGCTGCCTTGTTGGTGGTCATGTAATTGATCTCTTTAGGGTTTTTTCTCGGGTCGCGGCAAAACCTCACCCCGCTCAGGAGTGACCCCGAAAGAAGTAAGTTATTGCTTTCCCGCGACGATGAACGGGTTTTGCACAAATGTGCCTTCTCAGTCTAGGGCAATATCCGCGCCACGACAAGGATTTGAGACGCTAAAAGAGTTCGCGAGCCTTGGTTAGGAATGCATCAACCGTGCCAGCGTCTGCCTCCGAGTCTGAAACCACGATTTCAAGTTGCTCATTTTGGCGCACACCAAGGGTCATGAGCGACAGAACACTGTCTGCTCGCACCTGTTCGGCACCAATGCGCCCAATCGTCACTTCGAGACCGGAATCGGCCACGACAGCAGCAAAAGCAGTGATTGGACGCGCATGCCAACCTTCGGCACTTGTCACGGTAACGATGATCCTGGCCATCTAGTGACCAGCCTCATCCCAGTTTCGACCGACACCAACGTGGACCTCAAGTGGCACGGAAAGCTCAACCACTTCGCTCATCTCCTGAGTAACGAGGGCAGTGAGAACTTCAAGTTCACCAGGAGCAACTTCAAACACGAGTTCGTCATGAACCTGCAGGAGCATGCGGCTGCCAAGCTTTTGACTTTCGATGCGAGCAGCAATCTGATTCATGGCCAGCTTCATAATGTCTGCTGCGGTTCCCTGTATCGGGGCGTTGAGGGCCGCGCGGCGGGCGTTTTCGCGAATCTGGAAGATCTTCGAATTTAGATCATCGAACGGGCGACGACGACCGAACGTAGTGGTGGTGAAACCTTCAGTCTTTGCGATGTCAACCACCGACGAGAGATAGCGACGAACACCACCGAAGCGTGAGAAATAGTCGTTCATAAGCTGCTTCGCCTCTGCGTTCGAGATACGAAGTTGCTTGGCGAGGCCGTATTCGCTCAAACCATAGACGAGTCCGTACGACATGGCCTTTACCTTGGATCGCATCGGTGCGGTGACTTCGCTCGGCGCTACGCCGAAGATTCTCGAACCTACGAAACGGTGCAGGTCCTCCCCCGACTTGAAGGCCTCAATGATGCCCTCATCCTCAGAAAGGTGAGCCATGATACGCATTTCAATCTGCGAGTAGTCCGCAGTCAGAAGGCACTCGTAGCCATCACTTACTTCGAAGGCGGCTCGTATGCGACGACCGCGCTCGGTCTTGATAGGAATGTTCTGCAGGTTCGGACTATCGCTCGAAAGTCGTCCGGTGCTGGTACCGGTCTGGCCGTACGTTGTGTGTACGCGCCCATCAGCGCCAATGCCACGAAGCACGATCTCGACCATCTGACGAATCTTGGTGGTCTCGCGGTGCGCTAGCAACTTCTCCAGGAATGGGTGCTGCGTCTGCTCGTATAGCTCGTTCAGGGCAGCGGCATTGGTACTGAAGCCAGTCTTTACAGACTTGGTGCCGGTCATGCCCAGTTTGTCGAAGAGGATGGTCTGCAGCTGCTTTGGCGATGCGAGGTTGATCTCTTCACCTATGATCGCGTAGGCCTCGGAGGCGATCTGGGCGACCTCGGTTCCAAGACTCTCGAGCTGCTCCTCGAGGGCAGATTTGTTCACCTGAATGCCGGTGTGCTCCATCTGGGCGAGAACCGCCGAGGATGGCAGCTCAACCTGACTGTAGACCCGAAGTTGTTCCTGCGCGGTCACCTCGGCATGCAACTTATTAGCGAGGGTCAGGGCAAGCCAGGCATCGATGCTCGGATCGCTCGAGGATTCCTGAATAAGCGCCGATGGGTCGCCGCGCTCGACCGTCAAACCAAGGTACTCGCCGGCTAGATCATCGAGATCGTATCCGCGACGGACTGGGTTTAGTAGGTACGCGAGCAACAGGGTGTCGTAATCGAAGCCGTTAGCGATGGTGTCGGCTTCATCCGCATCGAAAGCGGCCAGGAGCTTGCGCACGTTGTTCTTTGAGTCGTGGATGGCCTTCTTTGCGGTCGCATCAGCCAACCAAGGGCCGAGGGTCGCAATCGCGGCGGCGTTATTTGCCGCCACGAAGTGCTTGCGCGTGTTTTCGTTTGCCACGCCGATGGCCACCAGTTCGGCCGACTCCGGTGAATCGCCGACGAACTCGAAGGCAACACCAATGGTTCCATGGTCGCCCTTGAGCCACTCAAGCAGTTCTGGGCCGGTGACCTTGGATACTTGTGCAGGCAAGACGGCGAGCGGCGCTGATGGAACGAGTGCCTCCGGCTCGGCATCCTGAGCAGCCTGTTCGATTGCTGCTGCACTCGCGGTCTGAGTGCGGGCAACTCCCCTGGCACGCAACACGCGCTCGGTTAGGGTGCGGAACGCCAACTTGCCAAAGAGCTCGCGCACCTTGGTCTCATCTGCCGGACCGCACTCGAGCTCTGTGGCGAGGTCGAATCCGAAGTCTAAGTCACGAACCAAGTGGTTTAGTCGGCGATTACGCACCGCTAATTCGCGATGTTCGCGTAAGGACTCGCCAACCTTGCCTGTGATGCTGTCGGCCGCTGCCAAAACGCCAGCGAGGTTGCCGTGCGCCTGAAGCCACTTTGCGGCTGTCTTTGGTCCTACACCCGGAATTCCAGGTAGATTGTCGGAAGTCTCACCCACCAGAGCGGCTAAGTCTGGGTATTGCTTTGCATGTATGCCGTACTTCTCAAGTACCGCGGCATCGTCCATTCGTGCAAGATTGAGAACGCCCTTGACCGGGTAGAGAATGGTGGTTTCTTCGCGGATGAGTTGGAAGGTGTCACGGTCGCCGCTGACGACGAGCACGTTGAAGCCAGCATCCGCGCCCTGGTCCGCGAGCGAAGCGATGATGTCATCGGCCTCAAAGTTTGGCCGAGTCAGAGTCTTGATGTTCATCGCTGCCAGCGCCTGCTCGAGGATTTCAGTCTGGCCGTTAAACTCTGGTGGGGTCTCCCCACGGGTGCCCTTGTATTCCGGGTATTCATCGGTTCGGAAGCTGCTTCGTGAAAGATCGAAGGCGACCGCGAGATGGGTCGGCTGCTCAGCCTGCAAAATGTTGAGAAGCATGCTGATGAAGCCGTGCACGGCATTCGTGTGCTGGCCGTCCGGAGTTTTGAAGGCATCGGGGCTGAGCGCATAAAACGCGCGGAACGCTAGCGAGTGTCCATCAATAAGCAGCAGAGTAGGCTTTTTCGTAGCGTTCATGGGTTCAAGCCTAACCAAACTAGACCCCGCACAGTCACAGGAAGCAGACCATGTCAGAGCCGATCCTCAGCCCTCAGGCAGCCGAACTTTGGAAGACCCGCCAGATGGGTGAACTAGCCGACCGAATGGGCATCAAGCTCCTCGAGTTGAGTGCAGAACGCGCGGTGGCAACCATGCCGGTCGAAGGCAATCGGCAGCCTCTCGGACTCACCCACGGTGGTGCCTATGTTGTCATCGCAGAGTCGTTGGGATCGTTTGCCGCAAATGTATGGGCGGCGCCAAATGGCTTTGCGGTTGGCATTGAAATCAATGCCTCACACTCGGCTTCTGCCAAGTC
>JBEEJV010000143.1:0-7261 GCA_041169005.1 Actinomycetota bacterium | reverse complement strand
TTGATAGTGGACATCCAGAACGATTACTTCGCTGGCGGCAGGATGGAACTGGTTGGTAGCGATGCCGCGGCCTCGAACGCCGCCGCGTTACTTGCCGAGTTCAGGCGCAAAGGTCAGCAAGTTTTCAACATCCAGCATGTATCCAAAAGCCCAACTGCAAGCTTCTTCTTGCCCGGTACCCACGGCGTTGAGATCCACTCGTCGGTTGCGCCGGTGGCTGGTGACACGGTTGTAGTCAAGCATTTCCCGAACTCATTCCGTGAAACCGGCCTGCTGGAACTGCTTCGCTCGGTCGACGTGACCGAACTTATTGTGGTGGGCATGATGACGCACATGTGCATCGACACCACGGTTCGCGCCGCGAACGACCATGGTTTCAAGGTGACCTTGGTTGCCGATGCCTGTGCAACCAGGGACCTCGAATTTAACGGCGCAACTGTGTCTGCAGCCGACGTGCAGACTTCTTACCTGGCTGCGATTGATGGGTCATTCGCGACTGTGATTTCCACCGCAGAAGCGCTCGCGCTTTAGCACTGAAGGTACATTCTCAGAAAGCACCGCCGCCGTTAGGCGCACCCCATCCGGTAGGACCGTCAAAACCGCCACCTGCATTGCAGAAGATGGCATTGGTGCATCTGCCGTTGGTTCCCGAAGTGACATCTCGCAGCGCAGCGCGATTAGCCCAAAGATACTGACCCGCGCTGTCGCCAAAGTTCGCCTTCATCGCAAACATGCCCGCGATAACAGGCGCTGCGGCGCTTGTCCCGCCAAATGAATACCACTGGCCGTCGAAATAAATGCTGACTCCGGTGTCTGGGTCTGCTACTGCCGCAACATCTACAACTGACTTCCCTACGCAGCCGGTAACGGCCGAATCTTGCCAGGCGGACTTGGGATTCAGAATGCTGCAGCCGGAACCGCCCCTCGCCCA
The DNA here is from genome assembly GCA_041169005.1 of Actinomycetota bacterium. Taxonomy (GTDB): domain Bacteria; phylum Actinomycetota; class Actinomycetes; order Actinomycetales; family Microbacteriaceae; genus Rhodoluna. The sequence goes on along the minus strand of JBEEJV010000143.1, from coordinate 6,330 downwards.
AGCGGTTTCCGATTTCCAGCTGAAGTCGGCGTTGGTTGAAAGGGTGGTGCCACCCACCCCTATTACGGAAGCGAAACTTGCCGGTGCGCTGACGCCATAACCTGAATCACCCGAGGATGCCACGACTGCGATTCCTTTAGCGGCTGCTGCTGCGTATGGGGAATCTGGCGACTCTATGACGTCTTTGCCGCCGTATGAATTACTTATAGCAACCACACCCTTGAATGCGGCTGCAGTGGCCACGGCTTTCTTGAGGTCGGTAAAACTAGTCGATTGGGCTTCAACTAGGAGGATGCTGCAGTGAGGGCAAACTGCCGAGGCCATTTCAATATCAAGAGCGATTTCCTGAGCCCATCCTTGGTCTGAAGTCTCGGCATCCTTCGTAACTGTTCCGGCTTGGGTCAGTTGCACAAAGCAAGGATCGGTCCCAGAGGGGAGTTTCTGTTCGGGCTGCGCGTCTGCGCTGCAGTCTGCCAGCTCGGGCAGCGAATACATCTGTCGATACCCGTTTACGTCCTCAAGTGCGGTAGCCGAATGCATGGCGTCAACTATGGCGATTACCTTGTAACGCGCTCCAACAGTTGTGATTCCATATGCTCTACGCAGTGCATGCGCACCAAACGAGGTGCCGCTATCTGGTGTAAGTGCATGCTGTCGAATACCGTTGCGGTAACTTGCCCTTTGAATGGCAAGGCAGGCTACATGGCCAACTCTCGGGATGTTACACGAGCGTTGGTCTTTGAAGTGCAACCCGGTTGCGGCCGAAGACGTGCTCGAAGATGTACCGATTGTTGTAAGTACGAGTGCAGAGCAAGAAATTATTTTGATTAGCGCGGTAGTCAGTTTCATGACTCTAAGTCAATCACCTGTGTTAGACCCGCACCCCCCAAACCCCGCCATCTTGTTGAAAATGCGCCAAACTAGAGGGGTGGTAAACGTAAACGTTCAGGGCAAGAAGTACCCTGCGACCTCGCCTTATTTGGTTGGTCGCGAAAAGATCCGCGAATTCGCCCACGCGGTAAAGTCCAACAGCCCAACCAACTTCGACGTGTTCGCGGCCCAGACCGCCGGCTACACCGACGTTGTTGCGCCTCCAACCTTCGCCGTGGTCATTCAGGAACGCTCATTAGCGACCGTCCTCGCCGACCCTGAGGCCGACATCGACTTCAGCCGCGTCGTCCACGGCGACCAGCGTTTCATCCACGCCCGCCCGATTGTTGCCGGCGATGAGCTAACCAGCGTCCTAGAAGTTGCCAGCGTGAAGACTCTCGGTGCGCACTCAATGGTCACCTTCGAGACCAAGATTTTTGACATTTCAAACGAGCTGGTCTGCGCCGCAATCAGCACTCTCGTAGTTCGAGGTGACGAGTAATGACCATCAAGTTTGAAGATCTAGAAGTTGGCCAGACTGTTGGCTCGCTTGAGTTCTTGCTAACCCGCGATTCGCTAGTTCGCTATGCGGGCGCGAGCGGCGACTTCAACCAGATTCACTACCGCGATGACGTTGCGGCTGCAGTCGGTCTGCCAGGCGTGCTGGCACATGGAATGCTCACAATGGGTGCGGCAGTTCAGGTTGCCGTCAACTGGATTGGCGACGCCGGACGCATCGCCGACTACCAGGTTCGCTTCACCAAACCAGTGGTCGTCGACCCTGTCGATGGCGCCGTCCTTGTGGTTACCGGCAAGATCGGTGCGCTAGACGCAGAGGCTAAGACCGCTCGCGTCGACCTGTCGGCAATCTTCAACGAAACCGCAGTGCTTGGCAAGGCCCAAGCGGTAGTTCGTTTCTAATCCCCGCCGATGACTGCCCAGCAGACCGCACTTCGTGACCTGACCACCATCGGTGTCGGGGGAGTGCCGGAGCGCCTGGTGGTTGCGCACACCCGCGACGAACTCGTGGCTGGTGCGCTGGAGATCTGGCGCGAAGCCGACGAATGGCTCGTCTTGGGTGGCGGGAGCAACCTTGTTGTGGCCGATGAAATCCCAAACATCCAGGTGCTGCAAGTGGCAACCAAGGGAGTCGAATCCACTCTCGTTCCGGGTACAAACCGAGTAAGTTTGCGCGTTGAAGCCGGCGAAAACTGGGACGACCTGGTGGCTGGCACCGTGCAAGCCGGTTTGGCCGGACTCGAGGCACTGAGTGGCATTCCGGGCAGTGTTGGTGCATCACCCGTGCAGAATATTGGCGCTTATGGAACTGAAGTTGCCAACACAATCACTCGAATCGGGTTCCTTGATTTTCTCTCCGGCGAAACTGTAGTCATCGAGGCAGTCGACCTCGGCTTTGGATACCGCGACAGCATTCTCAAGCAGGGCAAACTCGGCGTTGTGCTTTGGGTTGACTTTGAGCTCGAAAACCTCGGTGGGCTCTCACAGCCAATCGCATTCGACCAGCTGGCCAAGGCGCTCGCGGTGGAAATCGGCGCGCAGGTCCCGGTGGCACAGGTTCGAGAGGCAGTTCTCAAACTTCGTGCTACAAAAGGCATGGTTCTCGATGCCTCAGACCCAGATACCTCGAGTTGCGGAAGTTTCTTCACCAACCCAATCGTTAGCGATCGTCACGCCAGAACTCTTCCCGCAGCAGCACCGCGTTGGGAAACCCCGGATGATGACGGCCTCACCGTGAAGTTGAGCGCCGCTTGGCTGATCGAAAACGCTGGTATTCCAAAGGGTTTCCGCATCGCAGGTTCTAACGCGGCAGTTTCCAGCAAGCACACTTTGGCCATCACAAATCGTGGGGGAGCGACGGCAGGTCAAATCCTTGAACTGGCCGAGTTCATTCAGGCTCGCGTCGCGAATACCTTTGGTGTGAACCTGCAGCCAGAGCCAAACATCGTCGGCTTCTAGCCAACCATCTCATCTGCAAGGCCGCGGCTGAGCCTTATAGCTTGCGGCTAAGCGAAGAGCTTCTGTAGGCGCTGAATGCCTTCAAGCAGCTGAGCGTCGCCAAGCGCGTAAGACAGACGAACGAAACCAGACGGACCGAATGCCTCACCCGGAACCAGCGCAACCTCAGCGGCATCGAGGATGTAGTCGCAAAGTTCCAACGAAGTGTTGATCTGCTTGCCACCCCATTCACGACCTAGCAAACCAGTTACGTCCGAGTAAACGTAGAACGCGCCCTGCGGCATCGGTGCAACCCAGCCAGGAATCTTGTTGAGTTCCGAAACTGCAAGCTTGCGACGACGGTCGAAGGCCTCGCGCATGGCAAGAACCTCGTCCTGCGGGCCGGTGAGGGCTGCAAGGGCGGCGCGCTGCGAGATGTTCGAAACGTTCGAAGACAGGTGGCTCTGTAGGTTTCCGGCAGCCTTCATCGCGTCAAGCGGGCCTGCCATCCATCCCAAGCGCCAACCGGTCATGGCGTAGCTCTTTGCGACACCATTTACGAGGATGGTGCGGTCTGCAAGCTCAGGGACCACTTCGGTGATGCTGTAAGCCTTGATGCCGTCGTATGTGAGGTTCTGGTAGATCTCATCGCTGATGACCCAAAGGCCGTTCTCGTAAGCCCACTTACCAATGGCTTCAACCTGCTCGCGGCTGTAGACCGAACCCGTTGGGTTACTCGGGCTAACGAATAGCAAAACCTTGCTCTTCGGGGTGCGGGCCGCTTCGAGCTGCTCCACGGTGACTAGGTAGTTTTGGTCTGAACCGGCGAAAACTTCAACTGGCACACCGCCGGCAAGGCGAATTGCCTCCGGATAGGTGGTCCAGTACGGGGTAGGCATGAGAACCTCATCGCCCGGATCGACGATGGTAGCGAAAGCCTGGTAAACGGCCTGCTTGCCGCCGTTGGTGACCACTACCTGAGCGGCCGAAATCTGAGTTCCCGAGTCAATCAGGGTCTTGTGAGCGATAGCCTCGCGAAGTTCAGGGAGACCCACGGCCTGGGTGTAGCGGTGGTTCTTAGGGTCCTTGACCGCTGCGAGCGCTGCTTCAACGATGTGTGCCGGGGTAGCGAAGTCTGGTTCGCCGGCCGCATAGGAGATTACAGGTCGACCCGCTGCCTGGAGGCTCTTGGCCTTTGCGTCTACCTTCAGAGTGGCAGATTCAGCAATAGCAGCGATTCGCTTTGAGATACGAGGGAATTCAGGCATAGCTACAAGCCTAACCAAAACAAAGCGCGATTGGCTCTGGCCTTGGCGAATGTGCCGTAAACGCTTTGCTTTTTTCCCCGATGAGGCGTAGTATTTGAAGAAGGTATTGACAACCTGCTGAGCCTAATCTGGCAAATTCACACTAAAAGATTCACTCTAGAAGTGTGCTTTCGCTAGAGGCCCAAAAGGCTGTCAGCAACTAACCCCCTAGGGTGGTGGCTCAATTGGTAGAGCAACGGTCTCCAACACCGTCGGTTGCAGGTTCGAGTCCTGTCCGCCCTGCAAGTAGGTAATCAAACCGAGGAATGACAATGTCAGACGTATACGAGACTCCATCTGAAGATGTAGTCGAGAAGGCCAAGGCAGACAAAGCAGCTGCTAAGACCAACATTTTCGCGCGCGTCGTATTGTTCCTAACTCAGGTCATTGGTGAGCTCAAGAAGGTCACCAAGCCAACCTACAAAGAGCTTCTCAACTACACCGGTGTGGTACTCGCATTCGTGACCATCGTCATGATTGTCATCGCACTTCTCGACTGGCTGTTCCTGCAGGCAGTTACCTTCACCTTCGCTGGCTAAGCGGCCGCCAAGTTTTGCCTTCGGGCAGTTGTATCAACGAATAGGACAAGCACGTGACTGATCTAGAGCGCGACGACATCGAGGCATTGGCCCAGGTTGAAGACGTCGCAGCCGACGCAGTGATCGCAGAGGCCGATGCCGACTTGGCAGACCTAGCGCTAGACGCGGCAGCCGAACTCGAGCAGGACCTTGAGCTTGAAGAAGCCATCGTAGAAGCACAGCAGGAAGCTGCTGCATCTTCAGCCATGGTTGAAGAGGGCGGCGAAGAAGACCCATACAAGGCCTTCAAGGAAGAGCTTCGCTCGCAGCCTGGCAAGTGGTACGTCATCCACTCGTACGCCGGTTACGAAAAGCGCGTAAAGCAGAACATTGAGACCCGCAAGCAGTCGCTTGACGGCGGCGACGACATCTACGCCATCGAAGTTCCGATGGAAGAGACCGTCGAGATTAAGAACGGTCAGCGCAAGCTTGTAACCAAGGTTCGCATCCCTGGTTACGTTCTAATCCGCATGGACATGACCGAAGATTCGTGGGACCTAGTTCGTCACACTCCTGCTGTTACCGGCTTCGTTGGTAACTCGCAGAACCCAACCCCGCTTCGCCCGCAGGAAGCTTTCGAGATGCTGAAGAGCACCTACGAGCTACCAGAAGAGGCCGCCGCAAAGGCAGCCGTAAAGGGTGGCGTTGCAGTCAAGGGCAAGGGCAAGAACATCCCAATCGTCACCAACTACAAGCTTGGCGAGAGCATCATGATCAAGGATGGTTCGTTCGCAGGTCTTCCTGGAACAATCTCGGAGATCAAGCCAGAAAGCGGCAAGCTCACCGTGCTTGTTTCGCTATTCGAGCGTGAGACTCCAGTCGAACTTGGTTTCGACCAGGTAGGTCCACTGGCTTAGTCCGGTAACCAACCACCACAGATTTCCACCCAACTAAAGGAAAAGAAAAATGGCACCGAAGAAAAAGATCACTGGCATGATCAAGCTTCAGATCCAGGCAGGCGCTGCTAACCCAGCTCCACCTATTGGTCCGGCACTTGGTCAGCACGGTGTAAACATCATGGAGTTCTGCAAGGCGTACAACGACGCAACTGCAGACCAGAAGGGCAACGTTGTCCCTGTAGAGATCACCGTTTACGAAGACCGTTCGTTCACCTTCGTACTCAAGACTCCACCGGCAGCAGAGCTAATCAAGAAGGCTGCAGGAGTCCAGAAGGGCTCGAGCACCCCTCACACCGTGAAGGTTGCAAAGCTTTCGCAGGAGCAGGTTCGCAAGATCGCTGAGACCAAGATGTCAGACCTAAACGCTAACGACATCGACGCAGCAGCAAAGATCATCGCGGGTACCGCTCGCAGCATGGGAATCACCGTAGAGGCTTAGTCCCAAGCATCGCTCGGGTAACCGGGCAAACCAAACCAAATAGTCGTGGGAGTACCTCCGCTGGTACGTAGACCACAACTGTGACCTATAAACAAAGGAATAGCAGCATGGCAAAGCGCAGCAAGGCTTATAACGAAGCCGCAGCAAAGATTCAGGAAGGTAAGCTTTACACTCCTGCCGAGGCAGTAACTCTCGTTCGCGAGACTGGCTCAAAGAAGTTCGACTCGACCGTCGAGGTTGCAATCAAGTTGGGTGTTGACCCTCGCAAGGCTGACCAGATG
>JBEEJV010000142.1:0-7016 GCA_041169005.1 Actinomycetota bacterium | reverse complement strand
CAAAGCTGCAAGCCAATCTGGGTTGGCCATGAAGCCCGCCGCGATGTAGCAAATGAAGACGGCGGCCAGAACGAGCAGTATTCGTTCCACACTCTGGAAACCACCGCGAAGCACGAGGAATGTGACCACAAGAGCTGCCAGCGGTACTGAAATGTATCGTGAGACACCAAAGATTTCGAATCCGGCGGCAATGCCTGCAAACTCGGCAGCGGTGGTTCCGATGTTGGCACCCACAAGCGCGATGATTCCCAGGGTTGCTGCGCGCGCACCGTATTTCTGTCGGATTAGGCCTGCAAGACCCTGGCCGGTAACTACACCGATTCGTGCGCCAAGCTGCTGGAACAAGATGAGTGCAACGGTAGAGATGCTGAGTACCCAGAGCATCTGGTAACCGTAGTGAGTGCCGAGCACTGAATACGTTGTGATGCCCGCTGGGTCGTCATCGGAGAGCCCCGCAAGGAGCCCAGGGCCCAATACAGCTAGCAGCGCCACAAAGCGTGCGCGCGTAAATCGCTTTGCTGAAGACTTCTGAAGGTCTGCAGCCTTTGTTGCTTCGGCCATTAGCCTCGACCCTCCTGCCAAGGCCAGTTGCGGCCGGATCGTTCTTTCACGAGGGCGTCCACAACGTCGTCGGCGAGGATACGGCCAATCGGGCGGTTCTCTTCGTCGACCACAACCAGCGATGAGCCGCGGTTGGCCGTCAGTTTCTCGACAACTTCTTCGAGGTCGGCATCTGGACCCACAGTCTCCGGTACAGAGTCGTTCTTCACGTTTCCAACCAGTGAGCGTGGGTTTGCGGCGAACAAATCGATGAGGTGAAGGTCGTCAAGTAGGCGGCCTTCTTTGTCAACGACGACGATGCACTGAACGTCGTTGTTATCGAGTTCAAGTAACTTCTTGCGAGCCTCCGAGACGGTGTCGTCTTCTTCGAGAATGACAAGCGCCGAGGTCATGAAACCACCGGCTTCTTCCTCGTCGTACTCGAGAAGTTCGCTCAGGTCGCGCGAGGTCTCTTCATCCATCGCGTCAAGCATTGCCTCGCGGTCTTCCTCGGGAAGTTCACGGAGTGCGTCAACGGCCTCGTCGGGCTCCATGCGAGCAAGTAGGTCTGCAGCCTTGTCGACCGGAGCGTTGCGAAGCAGCTCGTCTAGGTCGTCAGCTTCCATTTCCTCCATGGCGTCCGCCGCCACTTCAGGGTCAAGAATTTCTAGGAGCACCTGGCGCTCGCGGCGTCCGAGGTCTTCCAATAGGTCTGCAAGCTCCGATGCGCGCAGTTTTTCCAGACCCTGGTTCTGCTTGCGAAGACGAGCTGGTTCACCCGGACGTCCGAACGATTGGATACCAGCCCAGTCAATAACTTTGCCCGGGGTAGGGGTGCGACCCGCGGAGCCCGGTAGCACGCGTCGAAGGAACGAACGGAAAGAAACGTCTACGCCAACTAGCTGGTAGCTGCGACCCATCTTGGCGATGTAAAGATCTGAAGAACGAACCACTCGCGCGCCGTCTACGTCAAGGAGTTGGTGATCAACCATGTCCTCGAGCGCTAGGAATTCTCCATCGCGGCGTTCATAGTCTCGAAGGTCCACCGTGGTTGAAGCCAGGGTGACGCCTGAGTTGTCCATGTTTGAGATGTTCTGAACCTGCATGAAGGAGCGGCGGAAACCGATTCGAACAATGATGCCGAAGACTTTTGGGTAATCGCCGGAGTCCCAGCGAACTACGATGTCCGCAACGCGGCCCACCACTTCGCCAGCTGACGAGGTTACAGGGCGTCCCTGAAGTCCGGAGGCGGAGATGAGACTGGCTGCGAGAGCTTTGCGCGCTGGATCACGGAAGGTGAGGTCGGCTGATACTAGGTTGCGAGCCTTTAGCTTGGAGATGCGGGAATCGTTGCGTGCAGCCATGACATCTCCTCCTTCAACCTATGAAAATCTTACTTTGCGCTTCTGTGTTTCAGTCTTTCATCGGTGGGTAACCTAAAGGTGAACGTTGAGTGGCTGCCGAATTCGCGGATGCGGGAATAATTCTGTCAAGAGGGTATTTACTTAACTACGTATCTATTGCAGATTCGAGAGCCCAAACTAAGAGGAGCGCGCAATGCCAGCCGTAACCGCAGACACAATGACCCTGCCAAGACTTTCACCGGCTTTGGGTCAGGCTCGCACGGTTAAATCTGTTACCCGCGGGCCTCAGGCCTACGAAGGTGAAGGCTTCCCAGTTGTCCGCGCCTTTGCTGGTGTTCCTTATGCAGATCTAGACCCTTTCATTCATATGGATCAGATGGGCGAGGTCGAATACCTACCGCTCGAGCCGAAGGGCACTTCCTGGCATCCGCACCGAGGGTTTGAAACGTTTACTTACATGATCGACGGCACCTTCATGCACCAAGACAGCCACGGCGGCGGCGGAATCATCAAAGATGGCGCAACCCAGTACATGACTGCTGGCGGCGGTGTGCTGCACATTGAAACACCACCGGACGAGCTTGTGATGGCAGGCGGACTCTTCCACGGTTTGCAGTTATGGATCAACCTTCCGCCAGATAAAAAGATGATCAACCCCGCCTATCAGTCGCTAGAAGGTGAGCAGGTCAAGCTCGTTTCAAGCCAGGATGGCGGAGCGCTTATTCGTGTTCTTGCCGGCGAGATTGATGGTCAGGTTGGTCCCGGTAAGTCTCAGACTCCTATGACTATCGCGCACGTTACTCTTGCGCCTGGCGCATCCGTATCGATTCCCTGGAATCCGCTGTTCAACGCACTTGCATACACGCTTGCCGGATCTGGAACTGTCGGTGAGAATCAAAAAGCGCCCATTTCTTGGGGAAACCTGACCGTATTTGGTGCGGGCGACCGTGTTGTCATTACCGCCGATGAAGTGCAGTCCTCCAAGGATAAGAATCTTGAAATATTCCTGTTGGGCGGCAAGCCGATTCGCCAGCCGGTAGTTGCCTATGGCCCATTTGTAATGAACACAAAAGAGCAAATTATCCAGGCGATGGAAGATTACAACTATGGTCGCTTCGGCCAAATTCCTGATGATGCCTTGATGCCATTCCACCACCGTCACGGTCGCTAAACGCTTCTATAGACTGGAGCGATGGCTTTCAAAGTTGCAACGCTGCGCGGTAGACCGGTCGTGTCTATGGCCATCGGTGTTGGCATGGCCACAGGTCTTTACGGGCTATCTTTTGGTGCGCTTTCCGCGGCCGCCGGTCTGAGCATCTGGCAAACCCAAGTCCTATCGCTTTTCATGTTTAGCGGAGGCTCGCAGTTTGCTTTTGTAGGCGTTATTGCTGCCAGTGGCCTCGGCGGGGTAGTGCCAGCAATCGTTTCGGCGTGGTTGCTCGGTATTCGCAATGGTTTCTATGCGCTGAGGATGAACGGAGTTCTCAGCGTCGTGGGACTGCCGAAGATTATCGCTGCGCAGCTCACCATCGATGAGTCGAACGCTGTATCGGCAAGCCAAGAATCGGAGAGCGATTCCAAACTAGGTTTCTGGCTTGCTGGCGGAGCGGTATTTGTCTTTTGGAATCTCTTCACTTACCTCGGCGCGCTTCTTGGCTCAAGCATCGGCGACCCTGGAACCTGGGGTCTCGATGCGGCTGCGGCTGCGGCATTCCTAGGTTTGGTATGGCCACGACTTCATAATTTGCAGGCTGGCGCTATCGCTGCATTGGCTGTTATTTTCACAGTCTTCCTAATTGGCCCAATGCCTAGTGGAATCCCCGTCATTATTGCGGCTCCAGTAGCAGTGGCGATTGTCTACGCATTGAAGCGCACCTCATTGAAGAAGTACCTCGAGGCGGGTGGAAGTCGTGGATAAGTATTGGCCTGCTGTTTTGGTTGCATCCCTGGCTGTTTACTCCTGGAAGCTCTTGGGTTTCATTCTGCCCGCGAAAATCGCCAAAAATGAGGCAGTGGTTGTCTTTGCGAATAAGCTCACCATCGCGCTTCTAGCCGCACTTTTCGCCGTACAAACGCTAGCCGCCGGCCACGCGGTAGTTCTTGACTCCCGGTTCCCGGCAGTCGCGGTAGCTGGACTGCTTTATTGGCGTAAAGCACCATTCCTGGTTGCAGTTTTGGCGGCCGCAATAGTTGCCGCAATGCTGCGACTGCTATTTGGCTGGCAATAGGCTGATTTCATGTTTAGTTCTGCCGCGCTCGTTGCGTTTTTTGTGACAGCGTTCACTCTCATCGCCATCCCTGGCCCGAGTGTGATGTTTATCATCGGTAGAACTCTGTCCCTTGGTCGCAAATACGGCCTGATCACCGTTTTCTTCAACAGTGTTGGTCACACGATGTGGATGTTGGCGGTTGCCTTTGGGCTAGGGCAGATTCTGGCATCAATGCCAGTCGTGTTGGCGGTCCTTAAGGTGGCTGGTGCCGTTTATCTCGGCTATCTAGGTATCCAGTCGATTCGTCATCGAAAATCTGATGAGACCGCTATGGCCAAAACCAACTCGGACGCAATCGCTGAGGGTGGGCCATCCAAAGCTGCCAAGCCCGCTTGGTTCAAGGTTGCGCGAGAAGCATTCCTCGTCGGGTTCAGCAATCCAAAAACTGCAGTGTTTTTCATTGCTGTCTTGCCACAGTTCGTTGAGCCGGGTGCAAGTTTCACACTCCAGTTCCTGATCCTTGGAGTCATATTCGAAATCATGGGAAACATTGGTGATGCCATTTGGTCGCTATCGGCGGCTTGGGCGCGCACTTGGATTTTTGCCCGCTCTGGACGGTTGTCGGGCATCATCGGAGCAGGTGGTCTGATGATTGTCAGTCTGGCAACCTACCTACTTGTAATGGCGCTGATTGAGTCAGGTTTAGGCCGCTAATAAACCTCAGAATCTTGGGGCAACTCTCTAAGAAGTTTCACAAACTTTGTCGGTCATGCTTTAGCTATCAGGATTCAAACCAACAAGAAAGTCCGATCATGAACAAGAAGATCCTTACCGCAGTTGCACTGTCCGCTGCACTAGTTGCAGGCCCTACCGTTTCGGCTTTGGCAGAGACTCCTGCGCCAAGTGCAACTCCAGCTTCTGCTGCTGAACTTCAGAGCAGAGTAGACAAGCTTGGCGAAAAACTCCAGCACGCGCAGGACGCCCTAGCAAAGAAGACAGCAGCTGCAGCAAAAAAGGCGGCTGCTGAGGCCTACAAGGTGCAGATCACCGCTTGGCAGACCGCAAAGTCTGTTCACGATGCCGCTGCCAAGCCAGTAATTGAGGCATACAAGACTGCGGTTGCAACTGCAAAGTCTGTTCGCGATGCCGCACTTCTTGTAGCCGTGACGCCAGAGGCGAAGAAGGCAGCTAGCGATAACTTCAAGGCTGCCGTTGCGGCAGCTGCCAAGATTCGCGACGACGCGCTCGCAGCGCTGCCTGCAGTCCCAGCGAAGCCTGTAAAGCCAAAGAACTAACTCCGGTAACTCTCCACGCGGTGCCCTCGACTTGTCGGGGGCACCGCGCTTTTAAGGGCTGATATCATTTCAAGGTTGCCCTTTGAGGAATAAGTTCCACGCGCGCGATGCTCTCTAGTGGGGCGCCCATCCTTGGGCTGGATTCAATAATGGTTAGGTTCTAATGGCTAAGTTTCTCTACAACCTCGGTTTGTTTTCAGCAAAGCGAGCCTGGCTTGTAATAGTTGTTTGGCTTCTACTTATTGGATCAACCGCAACCCTGGCAGCAACCGCCGGCGGTTCATTTACCACAACCATGTCGGTGCCTGGCACCCCAGCCCAGAACACAATCGATAAGCTCCAGAGCTCTTTCCCGAAAGCGAGTCGTGGGTCGGGGCAGGTTGTATTTGCTACCGAGAACGGCAAGACATTTACCGAAGCTCAGAAGCGTGCAATCGCCAAAGAACTCTCTGCAGTTGACGTGCTGTCTTCAGTAGACAGCACAATGAATCCGTTTACCACTCAGGACAAGATCAACAAGGCCAAGCGCGATCTTCGCAACGGCGCTGAGAAACTCTCAAACGCGCCGGCGACCATGAACAAGGCTCAAAAGAAGATTGACGATGGTAAGAAAAAGCTTGCCGAAGCTCAAAAGACCATCGACACCAATCTCGCGAAGCTATCAAAAGCACAGTCAGACCTAAATTCTCAGCGAAAGCAGGTAGAGGGCGGTCTCGCGCAACTTGAGGCCGGGATCGCGCAGGCTACCGCTGGCGGAGCACCAAAGTCTCAGATTGATGCACTGCTTGCACAGCAGGCTCAGTTGAAGGGTGCGCTGGCTCAGATTGCAGCGGGGCAGCAGCAAATTGACTCGGGTAAGGCGAAGTTGGTTGCCGGGCAGGCAACCGTAACCGCAAACCTAAACAAGCTAACCGACGGTCAAGTGAAACTTGATGATGCCAAGGCTAAGCTCCCTTCACAGGCGGCCAAACTCGCGACAGGTCAGGCGCTTATGGCCGGCGCCGCGAAGTTCCGCACTGTCTCATCGGACGGCGCAATTGCAGTTGGCAATGTGTTCTTTGACAAGCCGCTAAACGAAATCACCGCTGAGGAGAAAGCTGCAGTTGTTTCAGCCTTCACGGCAGCCAAGATCCCAGGCGTGCAGACCGAGGTCTCTCAAGACCTGACCAAGAGTGCACCATCGATTTTTGGCATCGGCGAACTACTTGGCGTCATCATCGCCGGAGTGGTGCTGTTCCTGATGCTTGGCACTCTGGTAGCCGCTGGCCTTCCTTTAATCGCGGCAATCCTAGGCGTTGGCATCGCTGCAACTGCGACGATGGCTCTTTCATCTGTAGTGGAGATGGGTTCAACAACCCTCTCTCTCGGCGGAATGCTTGGTCTGGCCGTTGGTATTGACTACGCGTTATTTATCATCAACCGACACCGCCGCCACCTCAAGGCTGGGATGGAACTGCGCGAATCGATTTCGCTTGCAAACGGCACCTCCGGTTCAGCGGTATTTTTCGCTGGAATCACAGTAATCATTGCGCTTTCGGCTCTTAACCTGACTGGAATTGGTTTCCTAGGTCTGATGGGAACCGTAGGTGCAGCAGCAATCGCAATTG
>JBEEJV010000141.1:0-19722 GCA_041169005.1 Actinomycetota bacterium | reverse complement strand
TCTTCCGATCTGCCCGCGCTTGGGTCTACTCATTTGGTTCACCCTGCTACTCAGCGCCTTCTTGGCAACGCTCGCATTCGTCGAACTCGTGTTCCTACTTGCCTTGGAATTTTGGATGCAGCTCTCCACCACATCGGCAGGATTGCAGAATTTCGCCGTAGTCATCTTCACTAGCCTCGCCCCATGGATTCTGCTGGCCGGCGGAAGCGGCTTGCTCGTTCTCGTAAACGCGCGCCTAGAGCCGCTTGGTCAACAGGCGGCTCGGATGAAGGCCGCCCTGGATAGCGAGCTGCCTGCCGACTTCTCGTTCGAGGGGGTTGCCGTGAGCGTGGTGAGCGTGGATTACCCGCTGGCTTTCGTGACGCGCGTTGCTGGCAAAAGCCGAATCATCGTCTCATCGGGAGCCAAGGCGCTTCTCGCCGAAGCTGAGTTGAATGCCGTCCTATGGCACGAGATCGGTCACATCTGGGGTGGGCACAACCTGCTTCGCCGCATCGCGTATCTGGTGAAGGCGGTTACTCCGCGTTTGCCAGTTAGCCAGGCGATGGTGGCCAACGTGGAACTGCTCTGTGAGTTGGAGGCCGACGGATTCGCGGTCATGCACGCAGATCGCGGAGCACTGGAATCGGCTCGCGCAAAGTTCGCCTTCTAAGGGCTAGGTCTTAGGGCTCATAGCCCCGGGCGTCTGCCCTAGGAGGCCGCCGCTATTTCTTCTTAGCGATCTTCAGGTAGAAGAAATAGGTGCCCGTAACCGGGTGCCCATCGGCGGAGATCGCCTTGTACTGCACCTGATACTTACCATTTACCAGCCCAGTCTTGAGAGCAACCGAAATGGTAGCGCCTTCAAGTTTGGTTGCACCAATATCAACGCGCTTTTGGGCTGAGTTAGTCACAACAATCTGGTTTCCACCGGCAAGGTCGATGATATCGTCATCGAAGACCAGCGAAACCTGCTTTGGCTGCTTGGTGAGAGTCGAGCTGACGGCCGGGCTGTTGATCAGAAGCTGCGAGTGCGCGAGTGCTGGCGAAACCGCCACAGGCCCGATCGCAGTTAAAGCGGCAACCGCCACGGCGGTAATAGCCATGGCGGTCGCGCGCTTGAAAGTCATGCTTCTACTTTACGGTGACGCTTGGAGCAGTGTTGTGCTCGGTGTCGTCGGCAACCTGATCGGCACCGCTGCCGTCGGTCACATCCCACGAGTTGTAGATTGCGTGAGTGGTCGCAGGAACTGCCTTCACAGCCTTGCGGGTCTTGGTCTTTGGCTTCGCAGGAACGCCTGGGATGTCTACTAGACAGGTCTGAACGCTCTTGAAGAAGACAGTCTTACCGCTCTGGTCGGCAGCCCACTTGATCTGAACGCCGAAGTCTGCGTAGACGTTCGCCGCGATGGTCGCGTCGGTGACTTCTGGGCCGTCAGGAATGTCGAAGTCGCGGCTGACTGCGGTCCAGGTGACGGTGTAAACGCCAGTCGCACTCTTGGCGAGGCTGGTCTTGAAGCCTGGAACGTACTGCGGCTTCGGAACGGTGGTTCCAGTACCCTGCGCAACAACTGGGATGTCTACGCTGAACGCGTGAGTTCCCCACTTGGTTCCGGTCAGGCTCTTGCCGGTGCTTGGGTCTACGAGGTTTGGCTCTTCCGCGGTGCATCCGTGACCAACACGGAACATTAGAACGCCAGACTGACCAGCGGTAAGGGCAGAGGTGGTTGAACCGGCGGCATCTACGCCCGGACGAATGCTGATGTGCGCGCTAGCTGGGCTAACGAATGCCATCGCGAGGATGGTGGCAGCGGCAGTTGTTGTGGCAGCGATCTTGAGAGTGCGCAAGAGAACCCTTTGTTTTACGGTTTGTACAACACAAGTTTAGTTCTACAAGATGTAGAACTGCAAGCCGGGCGAGATTAGACGCGCGGGACTACTGGTTTTCTAGAGGCTCCGAGCCAACATCGGTGATGTGGAAGTTCAGGTGGCTGCGCGAAGCGGTAGGACCACGCTGACCCTGGTAGCGGTTTAGGTACTTGGCGCTACCGTATGGGGTCTCCGATGGCGACGAAAGCTGGAAGAAGCAGAGCTGTCCAACCTTCATGCCTGGCCAAAGCTTGATTGGCAGGTTCGAAACGTTTGCTAGCTCAAGAGTTACGTGACCCTTGAAACCTGGGTCCACGAAACCTGCGGTCGAGTGGGTCAGCAGACCTAGACGGCCTAGCGAAGACTTACCCTCTAGGCGAGCAGCGATGTTGTCTGGCAGGGTTACAAACTCGTAGGTGCTTCCAAGGACGAACTCACCCGGGTGCAGAACGAATGCCTCGTCGGCGGCAACCTCAACGAAGTGGGTTAGGTCGGCCTGCTCTTCGCGAGGGTCGATAAACGCGTACTTGTGGTTGTCGAACAGACGGAAGAAACGGTCTAGGCGCACGTCGATGCTTGATGGCTGGATCAAGTCGATGTTAAGCGGGTCTAGGCCAATACGGCCGGCTTCGATTTCTGCGCGAATATCGCGGTCTGACATAAGCATGGTTCAAGAATAGCGCGTTTGTGACGCGCAAA
Organism: Actinomycetota bacterium; assembly: GCA_041169005.1. Lineage (GTDB taxonomy): Bacteria > Actinomycetota > Actinomycetes > Actinomycetales > Microbacteriaceae > Rhodoluna. The sequence continues at coordinate 17,175 of JBEEJV010000141.1, read as the reverse complement.
AACGTTAGCTAGTGCGCCAAACCAGCCTTGTCATAGAGCCATTTGAGCCACTTTGGAGCCCACCAGTTCAGGTCGCCAAATAGGCGCATCAGAGCGGGAACCAAAAGCGCACGAACAATGGTTGCGTCCAGCAAGATCGCGAACGCGACACCTAGGCCGAGCAGCTTCATGATACTGACACCGGATGTTGCGAAAGCGAAGAACGAGACTGCGAGCACACCGGCGGCGGTAGTGATGATTCGACCCGAGTGCTGAAGCCCGAAGCTCACCGAATCAATGGTCGAACGCCCCTTGTCGTGCTCTTCTTTGATGCGGCTCAGAAGGAACAGTTCGTAGTCCATGCTCAGGCCAAAGGCCATGACGATTACAAGCACCATCGATGACGAGTCCATCGTGCCAGTCACCTGGAATGGGCCGACGAGCCAGTGTAGGTTTCCGAATTGGAACACCCAGGTTAGGAACCCAACCGTTGCCCCGAGTGAGAGTGCATTCAAAATCACGGCCTTGATTGGCAGAATGACCGAACCCGTAAACAGGAATAGCAGAATCAGTGTTGCCAACATCAACCAGCCCAGCGCCTTGGCCAGATTGTTGCTGATACCGAGCAGCGAGTCGGTGTAGGTTGCGGCCGAACCGCCTACCTTCACATATGCGATTGGAGTCTGAATCCTGCGAACCTCTTGCACCAGGTTGAAGCCGTCTGTTGAGCGCGGTTCAACATCGCCAATGGCCTGCACACGGACGAATCCATCCGCGCGATAGCTCGCAAAGTACGGAGCGTAACCGGTGTCTAGATTGCCACTCTGCGTGATGCCCATAGGGCTCTGCACGCGGATGATGTGATCGAGCTGGCTCAACTTGTTCGTGTAAGCAATGAGCTGGTTCTGGCTTGGGTTGCGCAACAGCACCTCGATAGGTGCTCCCTCACGGCCGCTGAATCGGTCTCGGATGATGTCGCTGGCGACGGCGACCGAGTTGTCTTTCGGCAGGATGCGGTCGTCTACCTGGCCGAAGCTGGCCTTACCCGCGAGAGAGGTTAGGCCACCCAGTAGAACGAGCACGATGAACAAAATGGGCAGCGGGCGACGCATGACTGAACGGCTGATCTTCTCCCAGACACCGGTGTACTTAGGCGACAGATCGCCCTTGAGCACCTTGAACTTGTTGACGCGGTCGCCCAGCAAGTTGAGGGCTGCCGGCAGAGCAAAGATTGCGCCGAGCATTGCGAAACCAACCACGCTGACGCCTGCGATTGCGAAGGTGCGCAGGAAGTATTGCGGGAAGAAACTGAGCGCGAGCATGACCACAGCAACGGTGAGTGCCGAGAAGAACACGGTGCGGCCGGCGGTAACAACAGTTGTGTAGACAGAGTCTTCAACGCTCTTACCTGTGGCCCGCTCTTCGCGGAATCTGTTCACAATAAGCAGCGCGTAGTCGATACCAAGACCAAGTGCCAGACCCGTAATTAGATTGATTGCAAATACCGAGGTGTCTGCGGTTTGGGTCGCCAACCAGATGATGAAGAAACTGCCGAGAGCTGCGATGGCAGCAACGAGGAACGGCAAACCCGAGGAAACGAGCGAGCCAAAGACAAACAGCAACAGCACGATGACGATTGGCACCGCGACCGACTCGGCTCTTGCGAGGTCGCTCGAGATAGAAGAGTTGATCGTGTAACCAGTTGCAGCCCAGCCGAGAACATGGCCGCGAGCGCCATGGAAGTAGCCGTCATATTTCTCAATCAGGTTCTTTGCCACTTCGTTCGACTTCGCGTCCTTGTCGAAGTACGCGAAGAAGTAGACGGCCTTGCCATCGATTGAACGCAGCGATGCCGGCGACTGCAGCGTGTAGTAGCTGGTGACACGCTTTACGCCAGCCTCGGCGGATATTGACTTGCGAAGGGACTGTCCGATTTTCACCGAATCGGCGTCATCGGCGAGGTTCTTGAAGTCGACCACCATGACGATGTCCGGCTGTGCTTCTTTGAAGGTTGTCTGCAGGGTTCTAGTTACCACGGCAGAGTCTGAACCCGGGTCGTCGTAGCCACCGGACTTCAGTGCGCTAAAGCTCTGGAACCCCCAGATAGTGCTGAGGAGAATGAGTGCAAGGAAACCGAAAAGAACGGTTTTGCTGCGACCCACGACGAGCTTTGCTACTGACTTCATACCTTGAATCTACCTTTGTTAGGAGCTCGACGGTTAGTCGTTGTGCATTGGCAACAACCTCTAGTCGAAGATTTCGCCTTCGAGCGGCTCACGGCCACCGTTCATGAAACGCACCACCGCTGGGTCAACCGTGATGTCGGCCATGCGAATTGCGCGTGTTAAATAGAGACCCTCGAGCGCGCGAACGCGGCTTAGCGCAACGTAGGTTTGTCCCGCGCTGAAAGCGCCTCGGCCCATATCAATCTGGACCTCATCGTAGGTCTGACCCTGACTCTTGTGAACCGTCACTGCCCACGCCAAACGCAATGGAATCTGACGGTATTCGGCAACCGGAACAGCCACGAGAACTTCCTTGACCTTGCCGGTCACCTCATCGAACTGCTCGTCAATCTCGTAGCGAACCTTTTCCCAGATGCTCACGCCGACGTCCAGGCGGCCATCCTCGGTCTCAACCACAACACCGCCCGAGCTAGGAAGTTCGACCACGGTACCGATGGTTCCGTTCACCCAGCGCTTTAGAGCGATGCCGTCCTTGCCGCGCTTATTGCCATCGTCGTTCTTGATGAACATGACTTGCGCGCCAACCTTGAGTTCAATCACCGGTTCGGCCGGCAGGGTATTGCCGAACGCCTTTTGGTCGCCAGCGCTAAAACCGGCGTGGAACAACTTGGATGGGTTGTCGATGCGTGCGAGGCGGTCGAAGTTCACGTTGTTCACTGAATCGTTGGTCGTTGCCAAACGGATGACGTTGTCGTGCGGCGGCCAGCGGTTTCCGGCCTTGTTGATGACATCGAGCATGTCCTGGGTGGCCTGCCCAATTCGGATGGCGTTCAGAATCTGCTTGAAGTCTTCGTCGTGCTGGCGGAAGATCTCGCTCAACTCGTAGCGCTCTAGGGAATCCTTGCGCCAGACGTGAGCATCGAAGAACCAGTTGCTCTGGTAGTGCTCGGCCATATAGGCGCGGTCTTCCGGTCCACCAGGTACCGGAGCCAGCTGATAAGGGTCTCCGAACATGACAACCTGCGCCCCGCCAAACGGAAGCTTCGGGCGGCCCTTGGCAATGCCCATCGCGGTGTCGATCGCGTCCATCATGTCCGCGTTCACCATCGAAACCTCATCGATGATGAGGCAGTCAATTGCCGCGAGGACCTCGCGCTTATTGCGGCTCAGGTGGTGGCGAAGATTCTGGGTGCCCAAGATTCCGAATGGGAAACCGAAGAGCGAGTGGATGGTTGCGCCACCAACGTTTAGTGCTGCCACGCCTGTCGGAGCACAGACGGCAACCTTCTTTTGGGTGTTCTCAATCAGGTGGGTGAGCAGTGTGCTCTTACCGGTACCGGCGCGACCGGTCACGAAGATGTTGTTCTCGGTACTTTCGATGTACTCGAATAGCTTTTGCTGTTCATCGCTGAGAGTTACTACCTTCACTTGCCGTCTCCCTCAGTTGTGCCTGCGGCCGAACCCGCGTCCGCCCCTTGGGCGCCGGTGTCGTAAATGTCTGCTTCCTGTTCGCGCATGCGGCGCCCTTCCGCTGCTGCGCTGCGACGCGCAATTTGCTCGAGCATCTGGTTGTACGCCTCGAGGTCTTGGTTACCGCTGCGATCACTCGCGCGGTCGAGGCGCTTGGCATCGCGGCTGTCAGACCTAGCCCACTGCACGGAAACCATCAGTGTTAGGAATGCAGCCGGGAACTCGCCAATACCCCATGCGATGGCTCCACCGGTTTGCTGGTCCATCAGTGGCGGCTGACCCCAGGTGCGACCCATGGCGCCATACCAGTCGGCAAGCAAAAGGCCGTTGCCCTGCATCAGGCTCAAGCCGAACAGCGCGTGGAAAGTCAGAGTGCCCAGCAAGAGGATGAGGCGAACCGGATAGTTCATGGCCTTCGGCCCCGGGTCGATGCCCACCAATGACTGAACAAAGAGGTAGCCGGTAATCAAGAAGTGAACGATCATCCACTCGTGACCAAGGTGGTCGCGGGCCGCAAAACCAAACAACGGTGTGAAGTAGAAGATGACGAGTGACGATGCAAAGTTAATGCCAGCCACATAGGGATGTGAGATAAATCGTGCGTATGGGGTGTGCACTGCCCAAAGCACCCACTCACGAACGCCGCGCGACTCATCCTGACGCTTTGCCACGGCTCGACTTAGGAGCGTGACCGGAGCACCTGGCACAAGCAAGAGTGGGACGGCCATGGTCAATGCCATATGCGCAATCATATGAACGCTGAACAGGTAGCCCTCATAGACGTTCATGCTTCCGTTGGTAATCCAGGCTAGAAGCACTAGGCCAGAAACCCAACTGATGGTTCGGATAACCGGCCAGCTGTCGCCGCGGCTTCGGAGCTTGGCAACTCCCCAAACGTAGAAGGTAATACCGAACACGGCGACTAAAAGCCAGATTAGATCGATTTTGTATTCGGTGATCCAGCGCAACGGTGTCAGCTCTGGAGGCAATTTCTCGCCGGTCAGAATCTGCGCAGGAGTTGGGTTGCTGAGGTCAACACTTCGTTCAGGCGGAGCAGTTCGGGCCAACGCCGTAGCTAGGCCCATGGCTGCACCCATCAGTGCGGTTTCAACCACAGCCAGCTTGAAGAAGCTAACCAACTTGGCGCCAATAAGACGAACGCGATACCAAGCACCAAAACCGCCGAGCGCCAACAAAATCAGACTCTTCAATACGACGATCTGACCGTATGGGGTGAGAAGTTCTGCTAGCGACTGCAGACGAACGGACGCCGATGCGATGCCGGACAGTGCAACAATAGCGTAGGCAAATAGCGCCAAGCTCGAATAACGCTTCACGATAGAGCGGGTTTCGTCTTCGTCGCCGCTCTTGCCAAGTGACAACAACGCGATAAGGCCGCCAACCCAGATGCTCACGCCTACTAGGTGAAGACCGAGTGCGTTCACTGCCATCGAGTGCCCATTGGTGCCAGCTGCGTGACCGCTAACCGCTAATGGAATGATTCCGGCAAATGCCGCGGCCGTTGTGACCAGGCTGCCGCGAAGCTGTGTGAAGACGAGCGCGAGCACTGAAGTTGCTGCGGCTGATGCCACGTTCAGGGCAAGAGACTGACCGAGGGCAATCTGGGTGACGAACATCCAAATGCCGGCACCGAAAGAATCCGATGCCGAGAACGCAAGGCCGGTGACCGAGAGGTAAGTGAAAACAGTTGTGAGAATTCCGAAGGTTGCCCACACGGAAGCTGCAAGACTCGCGAGGTTCAGGAGACGACGTAACTGCCAAGTGCCATTACCCGCGGCAAACACCGCCATGACTAATGAACCGATTGAAGTTGCCATCGCAAAGTCTGTAATACCGCGCACCAGCGGAAGACCCCAGCGCACAATCGGCCCGGGATCTGAGATGGCCAAAGGCATTGCGGCCCTGCCAAGAACTAGGCCAGTAACCGTAGCCAACACCATTGCCGCAAGCAGCAAGAGCGCCCCGCGCAGAGCGCGCGAAGACGATGGGGTTGGAGTGGTTGTGGTCACCTGTTAAGCCTATTGCCGCCCCGGACATGTTGGCTCCAGTTGGGCTGGCAATGTGCTTAAAACAAAAGTGCGGTGCCCCGTAGGACACCGCACCCTATTAGCTAGAAGTTAATTACTTAACTGCTGCCTTTAGCTTGCTACCAGCCGAAACCTTTACGGTTGCAGCAGCTGGGATGTTGATGGTTGCACCGGTCTGTGGGTTGCGACCGGTACGAGCTGCACGGTGGCCCTTCTCAACCGATAGCCATCCTGGGATGCTAACCTTGCCGCCACCAGCAACTTCGCCAGCGATGGTCTCGAACAGTGCGTCTACAACGCGGTTTACAGCTGCCTGCGACTCGCCGGTCTTCTTTGCAACTGCCTCTACTAGTTCACTCTTGTTAAGCGACATAATGGTCCTCCTGAACCTTCGACGTAATGACGTTTCGTCCTTTCGAAAGTAGCATCGCGCCACCGGAAAATAGCCATTTGTGTCGGTGTGTTGCGACCAAAATTGGGTGTTTTGCCCTTATTTCACGCGGATTTTGGTTTTACTTGAAGGTTTTGCCGTTTTAGTTGAATGTTTTAATACGCCGATGCGAAGCCCGGCTTAAAGCGAAAACCCCACCAAAGAGGTGGGGTTTTCTAAGTTTTTGGGATTACCAAGAAGACTTGGTGATACCTGGTAGCTCACCCTTGTGAGCCATGTCGCGGAAGCGAACACGCGATACGCCGAACTTGGCGAGGAATCCGCGTGGACGACCATCGATTGCGTCGCGGCCGCGTACGCGAACTGGCGATGCATCCTTTGGAAGCTTCTGTAGGCCTAGACGTGCTGCTTCGCGCTGCTCGTCGGTGCTGTTTGGGTCTACTAGCGCCTTCTTTAGGGCTAGACGCTGGTCGTTGTAGCGAGCTACAACTACCTTGCGCTGCTCGTTACGAGCGATCTTGCTCTTCTTTGCCATTTTTAGCGCTCCTCGCGGAATTCAACGTGCTGACGCACAACTGGGTCGTACTTCTTAAGTACTAGACGGTCTGGGTCGTTGCGACGGTTCTTCTTGGTCACGTAAGTGAAACCAGTACCGGCGGTCGACTTCAGCTTGATGATTGGACGGATGTCCTTGTCCTTCTTAGCCATTCGGGATCTCCTTAGATCTTCTCGCCACGAGCTAGAAGCTCAGCAACTACAGCCTCGATGCCGCGTGCATCAATAACCTTGATGCCACGTGCGCTGAGGGTAAGAGTTACGTTGCGCTTCAACGAAGGCACGAAGTAGGTCTTCTTCTGGATGTTTGGGTCGAAACGACGCTTGGTCTTGTTCTGAGCGTGCGAAACGTTGTGACCAAACTGTGGTGTGGTCTGAGTTACCTGGCAAACAGCTGCCATTTCGTCTCCTTTTGGGGGCAAGCCCCTAATAACCCGATTGGGAAAGAGCTTGAAGTTTGTGGTTGCTCGCAAGGGCAACTTCTCAAGTTTAGGCGAGGTTACAAGCCTTAAGCAAGTCTTGCTCTTAAACTGAGCCGATATTTTCGCTTAATTTCGGCGCGTTGCAGTGCTGACACACCCCGAAAAGCTCAATTGTGTGGCTAACCTGACTGAACCCGTGCTGCGAGGCAACCTTGTTGGCCCAAGTCTCAATCTCGGATGCCGCAATCTCAACGGTTGTTCCGCATTCCGAACAGATTAGGTGATGATGGTGCGCGTCACCGCAGGCTCGGAAAAGAGTCTCGCCAGTTGTTGACTGCAGACTGTCGGCTTCATCCGCGGCGGCAAGATCCGCGAGCGCCCGGTACACGGTAGCCAAACCGATGGTGCTGCCGTGGTTTTTCAAGACGTGGTGCAGGTCTTGCGCACTCACGAAGCCCTTGGCCTCACTTAGCGCGTGACGAACCGCGTCCTTTTGCCAGGTATTGCGCTTGACGGTCATGCGGTCACCTCGTCGTTCTTTTCGCTGCGGTTTTTTGTTGCCCATTCGATGATGCGGCAAACCACATAAATAAGGAAGGAAATACTGGTCACGTATGGGCTGATTGGCAGACCAGCTCCGAGCGCCAGCAGGATTCCGCCGAGGACCGCAGTCAGTGCGAATGCAACCGAAAGTAGCGGCACCAAAACCGGCGACTTTGAAACACGGATGGCTGCGGCGGCCGGAGTTACCAGAAGGCTCAGGACCAGCAGGGCACCGACCACTTGAACGCTGGCTGCAACGGCGAGGCCCAGCAAGAGCATGAAAACGACCGACAACCCTCGGATTGGCACACCGCGCGCGGCAGCCACATCGGCATCAAGGCTAGCGAAGGTAAGCGGACGCCACACTGCCACCAGGGTGATGAGAATGAACAGGCAGATTCCGGCAAGCCAAGCAAGTTGCGGGTTGTCTACCGCAACAATTTGCCCGGTAAGCAGACCGAACTTATTGGCAGACTGCCCCTTGTAGAGCGCAATCGCCAAGATTCCTAGTCCGAGGCCAGCGGGCATTAGCACCGCAACAATCGAGTTTCGTTCTCGGGCTTTTGCACCCAAGACACCGATGAGGCCGGCCGCAACAAGCGATCCAACCACCGAGCCGAGCACCACATCGGCGCCTGCCAAAAGCGCAAAGGATGCGCCCGCGAAACTGAGTTCACTGATGCCGTGAACCGCGAATGACATATCGCGAGTGTTCACGAATACGCCAATCAGGCCGCCCACGATTGCCAGCAAGGCGCCGGCGATGAGTGAGTTTGTGACGAGTGGGATGAGGTCGCCATAGTCGGCGAAGTTGAAGATCACTGGGAAGCCGTTCATTAGTGCCACTCCTCGTCCGGGTGGTGGTCGTGTTCGTGAACGCCAACCACGACGATGCGGCCCTGGTTACGAACCACGTCTACTGCGGTTCCATAGAGCTCACTCAACACTTCACTGCGCAGAACTTCATCTGGCGTACCGATTCGGAACTGGCCGTTCGCGAGGTAGAGCACGCGGTCGACCATGCCGAGAATTGGGTTCACATCGTGGGTCACAAAGAGCACAGCCGCGTTGTGTTCACGGCGCTCAGTCTCGAGAAGCTCGGCGACGGTTCGCTGCTGGTGCAGGTCGAGTGCACTTAGCGGCTCGTCGGCAAGAATTAGATCTGGGCTACCGATGACGGCCTGACCCACGCGGAGTCGCTGCAATTCACCACCGCTTAGCTTTCCGACGGTCTTGTTTGCCAGCGCCGATGCCTCTACAGAAGCTAAAGTGCGCTTAACCTTTGCTCGCGCGGCACGCGCACTCTTGCTCAGGAACCACCCAATTCCCCACTTGTGACCGTCGAGGCCAAAGCCCACGAGGTCCTTGGCGCGCACCGGCCATTCACCATCCTGCGCGCGGTTTTGCGGAATGTAACCAATCTTTGCGCTGCCGTATTCTACAGCAGCACCGTCGAGTTTGATGCTGCCGGCGGTAAGGGGTTCTTGGCCCAGGATTGCCTTGATTAGCGAAGTCTTGCCCGACCCATTGGAGCCAATCACGGCGATGAACTCGTGGGGTTCCACCTCAAGGTTGAGGTCTTTCCAGAGCACGCGATCGCCGAAGGCAAGAGTCGCGTTCTCAATTTTTAGAACAGGTTTGTGCATCGGTGATCCGGTCTTTATTGTCATTTGTTACTTCCCCGATCCGGAGGTTGAAGCGCTCACGGCAGCCGTTGAAGCCCTAAGTGCCTTTTCGATGGCATCTAGGTTTCGAGTCATCCATTCATCGATGCTTAGCCCTCGCGGAAGCAGTTCACTCATCGACACAATCTGAGTTGTTGCGAGTCCTTGGGTCTTCGCGGTCCGGATGGCGGCCCGAGCCTCGGCGGCGAGCGCCTTGCCCTGAACGCTGTCTTCCTGTGCGTTCAAGATGAGCAAATTCACTTTGTGGTTTCGGATGAGCGCCTTCGCGTCATTCAGCGCCTTCGGTGAAACCTCATTCTCGTGGATTACAGAATTCCAGAAAAGTTGGGGCGTTACATTACGAATGCCGAGGTCGAAAAGTTTGAAGTCTGCAATCGATTCGGTCTCAATTGCCGTTGCTTTTTGCCCATTCGCCATTGCGGTTTCGCGGGCGCGGATGCTCTCAAGTTTTGCAACTAAGGCGTATCTGTTCTCAGCGAAGTAGGCGCCGTGCGACCTGTCGATCGTCGTTAGTTTCTTGGCTAACCAATTGGTTGCATCGATGAGGTACGAGGTTGAGTACCAGATGTGTGGATTCGCGCCGGTTGGAGCGGTAGCGGAATTCTCGGCGGCCACAATTCGACTCACGTGGGCAACCAGGTGTTCAACCTTCTTGTCCACTGATCTTCCAAGGGCATCCATGAAGACGTCATAGTTCTCGCCATTGGCCAAAACTAAGTCGGCTTTTTTCACGGCCAACTCGTCGCGGACGGTCGCCTCATAGGAGTGTGGGTCTTGAAGTGGATCGGTAATGATGGACTTCACCGCGACGTACTTGCCGCCCACCAATTCGGCTAGGTTGCCCCAAGTATTTACGGATGCAACAACCTTGATTTTGCCTGAACCGCTGGCGTTCGAAGTTCCCGGTTCAGAGGAAGTTCCAGCGCAGCCAGCCAACCCGAGCGCGCCAACAGCAGCGGCCAAGGCCATTGCAAGGGTGCGCTGAATGAGGGTGTGCTTCACCCAGTCAGGCTAAGCCTTATTGATAATGATTGTCAATACGGTTTGGAGAAAAGAAACCTCGCCAGCCGATATGGTGGCGAGGTTTCTCTCTGTTTAGCGGCCGATTGCCTTCCGTTGTGAAACTGTAAGTGCAGCCAGTTGCCTTGGCGTAATGGCAGCAATCTGCTTAGCGGTCAGGCTCGCCAGCTTGCCTCGACTAAGCGCCGCCAATGTCTGAGGAGCTAGGGCGGCAATTGTTTTCACTTTAAGTGCATTTAGGCCTGAGGCACTGAGCTTCGTGATTTGATTCGGCCTTAGCACTGCCGCCTGTGCCGGTGTAATCGCCGCGAGCGCCTTTGCTGGCAAGTTGGCAAGGACATTCGCAGGTATGACTGCGAACTGGCTCGTTGTCAGTTTGGCCACCTGCCCAGCCGAAGCTTGCGCAGGATTCTGAAGGATTACCGCTGGCACCTTTGGGATTTCTGGCGTTACCGTCGGTTTCGGCTGAGGCGTCGGCGTTGGATCAACTACCGGTGGCTTCTGATCTGTCGGCGGCGTTGGCACACCAGCGGCAGGCGGAGCCGTTGAGCCCTGCCCAGAGTTGCCACCTGAGTTCACCGGAGGTGCTGGCGTGGTGATAGGTGCGCTTGGCGGAGGCGTTATTACAGCTTCAGTGATTAGGAAGGTGCGTGCCACAGGGGTAGCAATAGCGTAAAGGTTGTTCGCCGGCGCAGACGCGACGACCGTACAGCTTCCTACATCGTATGTGAGCGTGTAGCCACTCAAGGTACAGGTACCGACCGCAGCAAATGTCACAGAGATCGCCGATGGAATTGCTGTGGCTGTGAGCGTAATCGTTCCGGGTCCAGCCTTTTCCGGGATTGCAGCGAACTGGATAGTTTGTGTTCCCTTTACGGAGAACGTTTTAGTTGCCAGGCCGGCGGCGTATCCGTTTCCTTGAGGTACAGACGCAGAAACCGAGCAAGTTCCTGTTGCCACTGCTGTGATTACGCCATTAAGGTAAGTGCACACGTTTGCCGGGGTTCCTACAGCGGTAACTGTTGGAGTGCCGCCGGAAGGAGCTGTGACGGAGATCGATTGTGTTTGTCCAATTACAAGGTTGGGCAAGACAGAAGGCGAGAACACAGGAGTGTTATCAGTGAGTGTTGCGTTGGCGGCCGCTGCGCCTGCCTCCACCTTGATTGCTGTTGGTTTCGCTGATGGGGCGCTTGTGCCAAGTTCATTGGAAGCCGTGACTGTTGCAGTGTAGTTTGCTGGGTCTAAGTTGTCGAAGCTGGCACTTGTTGTTGATGCTGACTTCGACGAAAGCAAATCTGTGCCTTTATACAAAGCAACTGTGTAGCCAGTAATCGGCTTTCCGTTGGCATTAGGCGCAACCCAACTCAAGTCAATGGAGTTAGTTCCACGCAGCGAGAGCGTCGGAGCTGCTGGCACGCTTGGCACGCCGGCTACGACAGCCGCCGTAAAGTTGGCGTATTCACCTGTGCCCAAACTGTTTTTCGCAGCGATCGAGTAGTTCTTAGTTTGCCCAACTGTCAAAGGCTTTATTGTGTAGCTGGAACTTGATGCTGGAACTGATATTGCCGCAGAACCTGAGTCGTCCTTCAGGGAATAGCCTGTGATTGCCAAACCGCCTGAATTAGTTGGCGCAACCCAATTCAGCGTAAGTTCGCCATTGCCCTGTGTGATTGTTCCCGGTGTTGCCATTCCTGGTAGTGACTGAACGACAAAAAGAGATTCAGCGCTTACGTTCTGAGCGCCGCCCGAGGAAATGGCAGTTACCTTGAATGAATAAGATATTCCACCATCAAGTGGTGAATTGACAGATCCACTAACGGTTGCGGTGCAAACCGATTGGCAAGCATATTGGCTAGTTGAACCAGATGGGTGACCGCTAGCGCTTGCCGTTACCAAATAACTAACGGCGTCAGTGACTGGAGTCCAAGTGACCGTGGCCGCAGTGACACCAGAAGTTGAGGCACTACTTACTGCGCTAATTGCTGGCGTGCCCAGTGCTGCAAATGCCGGAACAGGCACTGTCGCCGCGAGCGCGCAACTTATAAGTAGGGTTACGAGTTTCTTCATTGTTAGTTCACCGCCAAGTTTGCAACTATTGGTGCATGTGCGGTGAGCTGCTCATTCGTAACCGAAACCGGATCAATAATTTGACTTATTTGTTCGCTTGCGTCTGGTGCATTTACGAAGAAGATCTTGTACTTCCAAGACTTTGACGTATCAAGTTGCATGCCGAAACTGCCGTCTGCGTCGGTTCTCGCCTGAACCGGCGTTACAGACGAATCGCCATCGACAAAGGCGTAAACAATTGCTCCTTGCACCGCAGTTGTTCCATTGCCCTTGTATACATGTCCAGAGACATTACCTGCAGACAGAACTATCTGATTAACATTCGAGACCAATGTCACTGCTGCGCCGTCAAGACATGAAGGCTGAGTGGCAACGCCACTAGAAGAGACCTGCAAGTCGCAAATAGTGCGGACACCCACAGATCCGCCTCCAGGGTTGATTTCGAGTCGCACGTCTTCGTTACCAGTTCCATTTCCAGGGACGTTGAACACTGCTAGCCCCTGATCGTCGGTTCCGTAGTTTGCTGTCCAGTTGTAGTGACCCTGAGAATCTTTGATGAATACGTTGATGTTTGCCCATCTACTTGCATCGTTGCCACCAACCTGTTTTACGGAAACCTTTAGGTTTGGCAATACCAGGTTGAAGTCAGCATTATTCAAGTCAGCCCAACTGAGGTTCTCATAGGTTTTTGGTGCATAACTCTGGCGCTGTTGGTACGGAGCGTTGATCTGAAGGGCAAAACGAGCGTTTGGATTCGTCGTTAGAGCTGAATCAATATTGAACGAGACTTTGCCATTGCTATCGCTGTTGCTGCCACCGAGCCAAATACGGTTTTGGCCGTCAATTCGCCATAGAGTTGCCCAAGCACCAGCTCCAACTGCCTGTCCGCTAGGGGACTTTACGTTAGCGATTGTGTTAGGTGTAGCAAACTCAACATTTCCAAGCGCAACCTGTGGATACTCTGCACCGATTGTCAGGCTTGCAACGTTGGCACAAATGCCCGTTCCAGCCGAGTTGCTTGGCTTGAGGCATTCCATCCGCACGATATCTGAGTTTCCATAAGGTGGATCTACAAAGAGTCGAACGTCGAGCGACCCAGTTGCATTTGGGTTTGCGGCCGCAACTGCAACACTGTCAACAAATAGTGACACGGTTCCATCTGGTGCAGATTGAGCCCAGGCGTTCCAATTGCCAATCTGTACAGACACGTTGGCATTCGGCACAGCTACCCCGTTGTGCTTCAACGACATAGTGAAGTTCGGTGCACGGAGGCTCAGGGTCACAGACTTATCACTGTTTACACATCCACCTGCAGAATTGGACACAACACCATTTGAGATGGTAACAACACACTGTGCCGACTTTGCCAAACCGGAAGTTCCCCATGGAACATTGGCTTCGAGCTTATACGTGCCCGTACCTAGAGCCAAGGCGAAGTTACCCGTGGCATTTGAGTTGCCACCCTTATCCCAACGCTGCCAATTCGTGAGTGACTCGATTGGCACTACATAGCTGTTTTGAACTGCCTGTCCGGAAGGGCTCAATACAGTTCCAGTCACGGAAGGTGTTCCCAGCGTCAAGGTAAATAGACCAGACTGTGGGGTGACGGAAGCATTGGAGTCCGCGTCGTGAACGGTTGCTTCGCCACTTCCACTTACAGTCACGATGTAGGTCTTCGTTGTTGCCAACGAGTTTGCTACCTGCCACGAAGGGTTAACCATCACTCGGTAACTACCAGATGATGGCAAGTTGAGCGCAAACTTTCCATTGTCATCGGTCGAGGCACCTCCAACAAATTGATCTGTTGTAGCGTCTCGAACATCAACCCAAGACCAAGTCGAGTTTGGTCCAGCAACTCCGGCAACGGTTGGGTACTTGAGTTGACCCTTGAAGTTTGGGGCCGGCAATGAAATAGCAACAGAGCAGACCTGATTTGCTAAACAGGTACTTGCTGCAACATTCTGTGACTTATTGGCGTAGATGCCCGAGTAACTAGGGTTACCCTCGAGGTGCGTTCCGATAGTGAAACCTAATTCAGGATTCGGAATATTGATGTGGGCGATGCCGTTCACATCAGTACCACCTCCACCGAGGAAGCCAACACCATCGCGCTGAACGTCAACCCAAATGCCTGCAACTGGGCCGGCATTACCGGTCACTGTAGCCGTCAAATTAGGAGTGGACGGTGAAAGCTGCAGTAAGGTCACTGGGTGTTGGGCATCGTAAACACCGAGTAGCGCTTCAACAGCCGACTTTCCACGAACACGCTTTTCGGAGTAGTTCGTGTTATTCCAAACACTAATAATCACTTCGGCATTCTCATCAAATGATGTCAAACCGGAGCGCGCAGAAATCGCCCAGTGGCCTTGATTATCAGTTTGCGAGCAGGTGTACTGCGCTTGAGCATCACTGTGGATACAAACGTTTGCTGTGTTGATAACAATCGAATGATCGGTTGGATCAACTACGGTTCCAGACCAGCTTGGGTTCTGCAAGTGCAGAATCACGTTTGACGCGTCAACGCCTTGAGGGGCCGTCACAGTGCCGTTGGTAGCTACCACGAAGGTACCCAAGTACTCACTGCTGCCCCATAGGGAAGAATTCCAAGGTGTATGGGCGAAAATCTTGAATGTACCAGCAGGCAAGGTCATTGCCCAGCGACCATTTGCGTTCGTGTTCGAGCCCCACTCGCCGTATTCACGCCCAGTTAACGCATCAACGGCCACAACGAATGAGTTTTGAACAGCGTGACTTCCGTCTGTTGTAGGAGTCTGTACGATTCCGCGCAGATTTGCAGCACCGAGTTCAAAAATCCAAAGTCCGGTCTCATCAGGCTGAAGGCCATCAATGGCAAGATTCAGACCGCCGCTGCCGTTATCGGAAGCGATCACTGTATAACTTTTCGCGGTGGAGCCAGGTGTGCTTCCATTGCCGGAAGGGTGAGTGATAAAGGTATAAGTTCCCGCTCCTGGCAGATTGATCGTCGAAATACCTGCGTTGCCCGTGTCTCCCCAGTCAACAAACTGGTTGTCCTTGCGAACCTCGATACCCGCGTATAGCGCATTCGCAATTTCGCCCTGCTGACGAACTGCAAACTTCATCGTCGGAGCGCTAAGGCGGACACTTCCAAAGTCCCTTGAGAAGGTCGAGTTTGAGCTGTCGTAATCAAATGGTTGCGTGTAGGTAGTTGCAACACTCTGGTCTCCACGCGGGCTGAACTTTAGCTTGTATGTTCCAGTTGTAGAAACAGTGAGCGAGAATGTTCCGTCGATTGATGCATCTGCAAACCCGTTGGCATAATCCCACTGACCAGAATTATTGCGCTTCATGAGGTCGATGTGAACACCCTTGTACTGGGAATTTCCAAGTGGCGCGCCAAGAGCATCTAGGACCTTACCGGTCAAGTTAGCCTTACCGAACTTGAGGTGATAGATGTTGTCATTGCCCTTTGCTACAACCTGAGAAGTTGCCAGGTTCGTCATCACTAGAGTCAAGTGGCCGGTAGTGCCGGAAGCCACCAAAGAGTAACGATTGATTGTCGCGTCAGGGTTAGTTCCATCCTGGTTCGGGAATACAGTAATCGTGTACGTTCCCGGTTCGGTTAGATTCAAGCCCGCAAGTCCGCTGTTTCCGGTACTTGAACCACTGCTGCTTGAGTCTCCCTCGCGGAAGATGTCCACCCAGGCATTGTGAATTCCGATGTCTGAGGTAGCGGTACTTACCGAAATTAGTAGATTGCTCTGCGCTAGTGTCGTGTCAGGCAATGTCACGGATGACTCTGGTCCGGTAATCTCAAATGATTCACTCAGCGTTGGCGCGTACTGAGGCAACCCATTCGGACGAAGTTGAATCTTGTAGGTTCCGGGATCAGTCACGCTGAAGCTGAACTTGCCATCGAAACCGACGTGTGAATACTTGTCGTTCACGTACTCGTATTGACCCGACAAAGAATTTAGTTTTAGAAGGTTCCCGTCAATCCAAGTTGAGGAATTGATAGTTACTGGGTTACCGTCTGAGCCAACAACTGTTCCAGAAACGTTACCGCGACCCATTCTTAAGCCATAGACGCCATTGGCATCTTTTAGCTGGCCAGTGATGACGGCCGAAAGCACCCCGTTGTTGTCGGTCACTACTGCTTGATAACGCTTAGTAGTCACTCCGGAAAGGTCTTCGGGTGCGTGCAAGTCAATTGCATACACACCAGCGGTTGGGAAACTAATTCCAACGCGTCCGGTATCCCATGACATCCCGATGCCCATGTCATAGGTGTGATCCTCGTTTGAAATTTGCACGTAGGCAGGGCCTCGGTCTCCGTGCGTGAATGCATCGCCTTCAGGAAGTAGCGATTGAATCATTAGTTGCGCGTTGCTAAGTACCTGTGTACCCATGTTCTTTACAGCAGATGGCTGCAAGTCTGCGGAATCAATAGTGAAATCGATCGTGTGAACTCCAACTGCAGAATCTCCCATTGGCGAAATCACTAGCCTGTAGCTTCCAGTCTGATTCACATCGAAACCAAATCGACCGTCACTGCCTGGCCAGTACGAGTCCTGGTTCAGTCGGTCCTGAACATCTGAACTTGTGCGGTAACAGTTGCAATCACTGTGCAACTTGTTCAGCTGTATCTGGTAGTTATTTGCACCAAGTGGCCTACCTGCAGAATCCGTTATGCGGCCGATAACGTTTGCGGATGCCATTGGAAGTGTTAGCACGCCGTTGACGGCAGTGATGGGTGAACCCGACTTACCCTGGGCGACGAACTCACCGTTTACGTAACTAAGCGCGTACCTTTTCTCAGTCAGGAAACCC
>JBEEJV010000140.1:0-3004 GCA_041169005.1 Actinomycetota bacterium | reverse complement strand
TGAAATACCTTTTGCTCTGCAACCCGCACAACCCGGTTGGCAAGGCGTTTTCGCGGGAGCAATTGACCGCGCTTTCGTTAGTTGCCAAGAAGCACGGAGCAGTTGTTTTGAGCGATGAGATTCACGCTCCTTTGACCTACGAGGATCACGAGTTTGTGCCTTATCTCACCTGCGGTGCTGCTGCCGAGGAGACCGGAATTTGCATCACATCTTCGAGCAAGAGTTGGAATCACGCGGGTCTCAAAGCAGGTTTTGTGCTCACCCAATCGGAGGTGATGAAAGCCAAAGCAGCTCTCATGCCGCAAGCAACTCACTGGCGTTCATCTCTCCTCGGCGCGTTTGCCATCGCCGAAGCATATTCGAATGGCACGCAGTGGCTCGACAACACCGTCAAGGTTCTCGATGATAACCGCCGTTTCCTCGCCAAAGAACTGAAGGCCAAGTTCCCGGAGGTAGGTTATGAGTTGCCAGAAGCTGGCTATCTAGCCTGGTTGGATGTAACCGCTTGGGGTCTGGGAGCCAGAACAGTTGATCATTTGGTTGCCAAGGGTCGCGTCTCGCTGGTGCCTGGCGATGACCATGGACCTCAGCACACAAACTTTGTTCGCCTGAACTTTGGAACCAGCCAAGATCACATCTCGGAAGGGCTTGCGCGAATCGCCAAAGCGTTAGGCTAAAACCGTGAACATCAATTGGGACGAACTTCGCAAAGTTGCGAACGAATCAATGACCAAGGCTTACGCTCCTTACTCGAAATTTCCGGTTGGTGCTGCTGCGCTAACTGATGACGGCCGCATCGTGGCTGGTTGCAACGTTGAGAACGCCTCCTACGGTCTTGGTCTTTGCGCCGAATGTTCGCTCGTTTCAAACCTCCCCATGACCGGCGGTGGAAAGCTCGTTGCGTTCACCTGCGTGGACGGGCACGGCAACATTTTGATGCCTTGCGGTCGTTGCCGTCAGCTGCTTTTCGAACACTCGGCACCAAACATGGTTTTGGAAACTGTCTCTGGGGTAAGAACTATCGATGAGGTGCTGCCAGACGCGTTTGGCCCTCGTGACCTTGAGGAGCGCAAGTAATGTCTTTCGACGCCGTGCAACTAATCATTGAAAAGCGTGAGAAGGGCGAACTTTCCACCGACGCCATCAATTGGCTGATTGAGAATTACACCAAAGGCAATGTTGCCGATGAGCAGATGAGTGCCATGACCATGGCCATTTTGCTCAACGGTATGAACCGTCGTGAAATCATCGACCTAACTATGGCGATGATTGCCTCTGGTGAACGCCTTGACTACTCCAAGCTCGGAGTTCCAACTGCCGACAAGCACTCAACCGGTGGCGTTGGCGACAAGATCACCTTGCCACTGGCGCCTCTGGTTGCTGCCTTCGGCGTTGCGGTTCCGCAACTCTCTGGTCGCGGACTCGGTCACACCGGTGGAACCCTCGACAAACTCGAGTCGATTCCAGGTTGGCGTGCGGCTCTTTCAAATCAAGAAATGTTCGACCAACTTCAGAGTGTTGGCGCAGTGATTTGTGCCGCTGGTTCTGGCCTGGCCCCTGCCGATAAAAAGCTTTATGCCCTTCGCGACGTCACCGGAACAGTTGAAGCAATTCCGCTGATTGCTTCGTCAATCATGTCCAAGAAAATTGCCGAGGGAACCGGTTCGCTGGTGCTCGACGTCAAGGTTGGTTCAGGCGCGTTCATGAAAGACCTCGACAAGGCTCGTGAGCTGGCTCAGGTCATGGTTCAGATCGGTCAAGATGCCGGTGTGAAGATTTCGGCGCTGCTCACCGATATGTCAACTCCGCTCGGTCGCAAAATTGGTAACGCACTCGAGGTTGAAGAATCGGTCGAGGTGCTTGCCGGTGGTGGCCCCGACGACGTAGTAGACCTCACAGTGCTACTTGCCGAAGAGATGCTGCGCTTGGCAGGTCAACCAGATGTCGATGTTCGTGCCGCTCTCAAGGACGGCCGTGCCATGGACAAGTGGAATGACATGATTTCCGCCCAAGGTGGAGACCCGAAGGCTTCATTACCCAAGGCAAAGTTTGAACACGTGGTGACCGCAAGTGACTCGGGCGTAATTTCTAAGCTCGATGCACTTTCGGTGGGTATCGCCAGCTGGCGACTCGGCGCCGGTCGTGCCCGCAAGGAAGATCCGGTTCAGTTTGGTGCTGGAATCGTTTTGAACAAGGTTCAGGGCGAAACCGTGGCAAAGGGCGAACCGCTCATGACTCTCTACACCGACGACGAAGAACGCTTTGCTCGCGCAATGGAGTCGCTAGAAGGCGGCATTGAGATTGGCGCAACCGCCAGCCCGAGGAAGTTGTTGCTCGACCAGATTCGCGGCTAGAAAGCGGCGTCTAGGGCCTGTAGCAGGTCTTTGATCAGGTCGTCTGGGTGTTCCAGACCAACCGACAGTCGAACCGTCCCATCGGTGATTCCCGCCTTGGCGCGAACCTCAGGGGCTAGGCGCTTGTGGGTGGTGGTTGCCGGGTGGGTGGCCAGCGACTTTGAGTCTCCGAGGTTGTTCGAAATGTCGATAACCTGAAGCGCGTTCATGAACTTGAAAGTTTGCTCCGCGGTTGCGTCGAAGGTGATTGCAACCATTGAGCCACCGCCACGCATCTGCCTCTTGGCAAGCTCGTAGCTCTTGTGACTCTTCAGGAACGGATGCTTCACCGATGCCACGTTTGGGTGCTTTTCCAATGCTTCGGCAATTAGCAGTGCCGAAGAACTCATGCGTTCAACGCGCATCGAGATGGTCTCAAGTGACTTGAGTAAAACCCAAGCGTTGAATGCGCTCATCGAAGGACCGGTGTGGCGAATGAACGGCTTGAGCTGGTCGTTGATGTACGAGCGAGATCCGAGAACCGCACCACCGAGCACACGGCCCTGGCCGTCGATGTGTTTGGTAGCCGAGTACATCACAACATCAGCACCGAGCTGAATCGGGTTCTGAAGCACAGGCGAAGCCATCACGTTGTCCACGATTACCGTTGC
>JBEEJV010000139.1:0-4824 GCA_041169005.1 Actinomycetota bacterium | reverse complement strand
CGTTGCTGAGACCGGTTCGGCTGTAGCAATGCGCATCCTCGACAACTTCGCCGCAGAAGTAGAACACTTCGTTCGTGTTCTTCCTCGCGACTATGCGTCGGTATTGAGCATCCGTGAAAAGGCGGTTGCAAACGGTGTAGACCCAGACAGCAGTGAGGTTTGGGAGCAGATTTTGGAGGTTACCCGTGGCTGATCCAAGAGGATTCCTCAAGGTTACTGAGCGCGAGACCGCTAAGCGTCGTCCGGTTCCTGTGCGTATTCAGGACTGGAAGGAAGTTTACGAGAAGCGCGATTCTGCAGTGGTGCGCCAGCAGGCCGGCCGATGCATGGACTGTGGTGTTCCGTTCTGTCATCAGGGCTGCCCGCTAGGCAACCTCATCCCAGAGTGGAACGACCTAACCTGGCGCAACCAAGGTAAGGCAGCCATCGAGCGTCTTCACCAGACCAACAACTTCCCGGAGTTCACCGGTCGCCTCTGCCCAGCTCCTTGTGAGTCTGCCTGTGTGCTCGGTATCAACCAGCCTGCAGTCACCATCAAGGAAGTTGAAGTCTCGATCATCGATGAGGCCTTTGACAAGGGTTGGGTTGCAGCGCACGCGCCTGAGCGCATGACCGGTAAGACCGTAGCCGTCGTAGGTTCTGGTCCTGCTGGCCTTGCAGCTGCACAGCAGCTTGCTCGTGCTGGTCACACCGTTGCGGTCTACGAGCGCGACGACCGCATCGGTGGCCTACTTCGCTACGGCATTCCAGACTTCAAGATGGAAAAGACTCACATCGACCGCCGCCTAGCTCAGCTAGAAGCTGAGGGTGTTCGCTTCCGCGCCGGTGTAAACATCGGTGTCGACATCACCTGGGAAGACCTGCGCAGCCGCTACGACGCAGTCGTCGTAGCTACCGGTGCGACAACTCCTCGCGACCTCAGCATTCCTGGTCGCGACACGGATGGTGTCCACTTCGCCATGGAATACCTGGTTCAGGGAAATAAGGCAGTTGCTGGCGACAGCATCGAGGGTCAGATCTCAGCTAAGGGTAAGCACGTCATCGTTCTTGGTGGTGGTGACACCGGCGCTGACTGCATCGGTACTGCAACCCGCCAGGGTGCCCTCAGCGTTACCACTCTTGCAATCGGTAAGCAGCCTCCAACCGAGCGCCCAACCGGTCAGCCTTGGCCGACCTTCCCAACTCTGTTCGAAGTTGCTAGTGCCCACGAAGAGTTCGGCGAGCGTAAGTACCTGGCTTCGACTGTTGAGTTCGTTTCTGAGAACGGCAAGGTCGTTGGCGTAAAGGTTGCCGAGACCGAGTTCGTGGATGGCAGGCGTCTACCAAAGGCTGGCACCGAGCGTGTCTTGCCTGCAGACCTTGTTTTGCTAGCTCTGGGCTTCACTGGTGTCGAAGGCGACGAACTCGCTGGTCAGACCGGTGCAGCACTCGACAACCGTGGAAACGTGGCTCGCGACGGCAAGTACGCAACCAACGTGGACGGCGTTTTCGTAGCCGGTGACGCTGGTCGTGGCCAGAGCCTCATCGTTTGGGCCATTGCAGAAGGACGCGCTGCTGCAGCAGCTGTTGACGAGTACCTAGAGGGCTCAACCGAGCTGCCATTCCCAGTAAAGCCAACCGACCGACCAATCTCGATTTACTCCTAAATCGATACAAGCCAATCGTGAGTCAAAACTGACTCACGGAAACCAAGGAAATCCGCCAACAGGTGGAAGACCGGAAGAAGGAAAAATGCGCCGCGCAAAAATCGTTGCGACACTCGGACCAGCAACCTCAACCTATGAGACCATTCGCGAGATCATCGAGGCTGGTGTTGACGTTGCACGTATGAACCTCAGCCACGGCTCATACGACGTTCACGAAGAGATCTACAACACCGTACGCAAGGCAGCAGCCGACGTAGGCAAGGCAGTTGGAATCTTTGTTGACCTTCAGGGTCCAAAGATCCGCCTTGGTCGTTTTGAAAACGGTCCTCACTACCTCGAGAAGGGTGACATCTTCAAGATCACCATCGACGAAGTAGTGGGAACCAAGGACATCTGTGGCACCACATTCAAGGGTCTGCCTGGAGATGTTAAGCCTGGCGACTACCTGCTCATCGACGACGGTAAGGTTTCGCTACGCGCTACCGAAGTTACCGAGACCACTGTTACCACCGTTGTAGAGGTTCCTGGGAACGTTTCGAACAACAAGGGAATCAACCTTCCAGGTGTGGCTGTAAACGTTCCTGCGCTTTCGGAGAAGGACGAAGCCGACCTTCGCTGGGGTCTAAAGCTCGGTATCGACATGATCGCCCTTTCCTTCGTTCGCAACGCGTCTGACATCGTTCGCGTTCACGAGATCATGGCTGAAGAAGGCATCTTTGTTCCAACCATCGCAAAGATTGAGAAGCCACAGGCCGTTGAGGCTCTAGAAGAAATCATCGACGCTTTCGACGGCATCATGGTTGCTCGTGGCGACCTCGGTGTTGAGCTTCCGTTAGAGCAGGTTCCGCTAGTTCAGAAGCGTGCGGTTGAGCTAAGCCGTCGCTGGGCAAAGCCGGTAATCGTTGCCACTCAGATGCTTGAGAGCATGATTGACTCGCCACGTCCAACTCGTGCAGAGGCATCGGACGTTGCAAACGCTATCCTCGACGGCGCCGACGCAGTAATGCTTTCGGGTGAGACATCGGTCGGTAAGTGGCCAGTCATCACCGTTGAGACCATGGCGAAGATTATCGAGAGCACCGAGGAAAACGGCATCGACCGCATCCCTGGTCTCGGTACCCGCCCACACACCCACTCGGGTGCGGTTTCGCTGGCTGCCGTTGAGATTGCCGAACTGCTTGGTTGCAAGGCCGTATGTGTCTTCACTGAGTCGGGTGACTCGTTCCGTCGCGTATCGCGTCTGCGTTCGTCGGTACCGCTACTTGCTTTCACTCCGAGCGAGACCGTTCGCAACCGCCTCGCACTATCGTGGGGCGCTAAGAGCTATCTAGTTTCGCCAGTGAAGCACACCGACCAGATGATGGCTCAGGTGGACGAGCTCGTTCTAGCTAACGGCCTTGCCAAGATCGGCGAGGAAGTTGTCGTTGTAGCTGGTACACCTCCTGGCATCCCAGGCTCGACCAACTCGCTTCGCGTTCACCGCGTTGGCGACGCCGTAAACGGCGTGGTTCCTGGCTTCGTCAGCTAGTACTGCTCGCTAATAAGCGATTTCGAAGGGGTTCGGCTTAGGCCGGGCCCCTTCTTAGTTTTTGCAAACTCCAAACAAACCCGAAATCCACCCGAAACAACGATTTGGTTTTATGGAGACAACGCTGAAAGGGGTGTCTCATGGGTCTACAGATTTTGGTGGTTGGCTTGGCCGGTAGTGGCAAGTCCACGGTTGGGCGTGCCTTGGCAATAAAGTTGGGCATCGCGTACATCGATGGAGACCGCCTGCACCCGCAAGCCAATCTCGACAAAATGGCGAAGGGAACTCCGCTCAGCGACGAGAACCGAGACGTCTGGGTCGAGAACATCATCGGCGCGCTCGAGCACGGAAACGTCATAATCGGAGCCTCGTTGCTCAAGCGGAGCTACCGTGAGCTAATCAACAAGCGCATTCAACGGGTCCACTTTGTGCAACTAGATGCTCCCGCTGAGGTGCTCCTACAGCGTCTAAGTGACCCCACCGGAAACCTCTTCCGTAAGCCGCTGCTGAACTCTCAGTTGCGAATCGCTGATCCTCTTGGGCCGCACGAGCCAGGTCAAAAGTACGACGGTACGTTGCCCGTCGATGTCTTGGTTTCAAAGATTGTTACCGACATTCGCGCAGAATAGCCGTAAACCAAGCACGTCGAGTGCGCGCAAAGCAAAACCCCCGGTTCTTTGAACTCGGGGGTTTTCTACACTTTGGCTCAGTGATTTGGTGCCGAAGGCGGGACTTGAACCCGCACTCCTTTCGGAAAAGCATTTTGAGTGCTCCGCGTCTGCCATTTCGCCACTTCGGCTTGTTGCAACTAACTTAGTTTATCCCAAACCACGGCGACCATTTTTGCAATAAAGTTATGCGCATGTCAGATGAACTTACCGCCCGCAGGGTACTCGTCGCTGAAGACGAGGCATTGATCCGAATGGACCTAGTTGAGTCTTTAGTTGAACTCGGCTACGAGGTCATCGCGCAAGCTGGCGACGGCGAGGAGGCTGTAGCACTTGCAACCGAGCACAAGCCTGATATCTGCATCATGGATGTCAAGATGCCTAAGCTCGATGGCATCTCGGCCGCTGAAAAGATTCGCGAACTTCGCATCCCGGTTGTTCTAGTTACCGCGTTTAGCCAGAAGGAACTAGTTCAGCGAGCAAGTGAAGCCGGAGCAATGGGCTACCTCGTAAAGCCGTGGAATAAGTCCGATCTGACACCAGCAATCGACATTGCTTTGAGCCGCTACGAGCAAATCAACGCGCTAGAACTTGAGATTGCCGACCTAAATGAGCGCTTCGAAACTCGTAAGCTGATTGACCGAGCAAAGGGTCTACTAAACGAGAAGATGAACCTGAGTGAGCCTGAGGCTTTCCGCTGGATTCAGAAGGCTTCCATGGACCGTCGTTTGACCATGCAAGAAGTGGCAAAGACAATCATCGAACAGCTAGGCACCAAGGACGAGCCAGCAAAATAGCTCCGGCTAGTGAGCCATTTGTTCCGAGCTCAGACCAACAATCAGATCTTTTCGCGAGGACGAATCAGGTTAGTGATTCGGATGGTTGAGAGGCGTCGACCGGCATCATCTGTGCACACGATTTCGTGAAGCGTAAGAGTCTTACCTAGGTTGAGTGCCGTGCAGGTGGCGGTTACTAGACCCGA
>JBEEJV010000138.1:0-3441 GCA_041169005.1 Actinomycetota bacterium | reverse complement strand
GGTGGCGACCGGCTACGGTTACGTCTTGGTCAAGCAAAAAGCGTGCGCCAATGTCAGCCCCGCGCTTGACTACCAAAAGTGCGTGCCCCGACGGCAAAGCTGCAATTGCTTCAGCCTCATCGGTTGACAGTTTTACACCGTGCTGCGCGAGGAGATCTTCACTGAAGCGCTGGGTCGAAGTAACTTCGTCCCCACCCTGCGCATCGTCTGCGAAATCAACCATTTTTGAAACTCCTCAGGGGCAAGCCTAGCGCGAAGCTCGGACCCCAAAAACCAATTCTTTGGCTTGTTTTACGTAAATGAAACCTGCCCACCAGTAGAGGCCAGCGCCCCAAAGCGCAAATGCCCAAGCAAGTGGAAGAATCACAAAATTAGCACCTGGGAACAAGTTAGCCAAGAGCAGAAGTGGGAAAGCGTAAAGAAGAGCAAAAGTTCCCGCTTTACCGAGGTAGTGCACAGGCAGAGGCCCGTAGCCGTGGGTAGCCAAAATCGGATACACGATGAGCAGCATTACATCGCGGGCTACCACAACTGCGGCAAGCCAAAACGGAATAACGCCGGTTGCAACCAATCCGATGAGGGTGGTGAAGATGTAAAGTCTGTCCGCAGCTGGGTCAATCAGTTTGCCAAGACGCGTCACCTGGTTGTACTTGCGAGCGATGTATCCGTCTAGGTAGTCGGTGAAACCACTGAAAATCAGCAGCAGGACAGCCCAAGTGCCTTGATGGCGAAGAATCAGCCAAAGAAACAGTGGGATAAGTGCGAGGCGAAGGAAACTGAGCAAATTAGGCACGGTTTTGGCCTCATGCCACATCGATACCTGCTGCTCACCCATGTGTTGAGTCTACCCGCGCGCAAGGTTGTGTAAAACCGGTCGGTCAGGTTGAGATTTGGTCGGGCTGACCGGATTTGAACCGGCGACCCCTTGTCCCCCAGACAAGTGCGCTACCAAGCTGCGCTACAGCCCGCAGGCCGGCGAGCGCCGACCAACCCGACAAGTTTACCCGTCAGCTAGGCCAAGGCTCTCAATCGCAGCGCGCAAAGCCTGAGCCGACGCACGGAACTTCTCGAGCTCTGCTTCGGTCATTTCGACCGGAATGGTCTGGGCTGCGCCGTTGCGGTTGACAAGCGTTGGAACGCTTAGCGCGACATCGCTGACACCCAAATAATCTTGCAGAACCGAAGAGACTGGCAGCACAACACCTTCATCGCGGATTACCGATTCCACAATGCGCGCAGCACTCAGGCCAATCGCATAGTTAGTCGCACCTTTACCCTGGATCACCTTGTAGGCCGCGTTCTTAACATCGGCGGCAATCACCTCCAACTCATCCTGCTTCAGGTGACTCAGGCCACCAATCTTCCAGTCCTTGAGCGCAACCGGCCCAATCTTGGCCTCAGACCAGAGCGGGAACTCACTGTCTCCATGCTCGCCGATGATGAGAGCGTGGACCGACTCGGTGCTCACACCCGCGCGCTCGGCCAACTGCCAGCGCAGGCGGCTCGAATCCAGAACGGTTCCGGACGAGAAGACACGGTTGGCCGGCAGCCCACTGAAACGGACACCAGCGTACGCGAGCACATCGCATGGGTTTGTGACGATGATGTAGATGGCGTCTGGCGCGAGGCGCACAAGTTTAGGCATGAGGTCGCGCAAGATGGCCACGTTGGTTCCAGCCAATTCAAGTCGGGTCTGTCCGGGCTTCTGCTTGGCGCCCGCGGTAATCACAACCACATCCGCGTTTCGAACCACTTCGAGGTCGTCGTCGCCATAAATTCGCGAAGGAGAGGTGAACTGCGATCCGTGAGCCAAGTCGAGAACTTCCGCCTCAACCTTGTCCTTGTTGGTGTCGTAGAGTGCAACTTCACCGACGGCGCGCTTGATTAGAAGCGTGTAGGCAATTGAGGTTCCTACCGCGCCGGCTCCGATGATGGCTACTTTGTTGCGTTGTGTCATTTTGTAACTCCTTCACTCTCAATCTAGACCCGCTTAAACCACAAAACCGCCCCTAGCGGGAGCGGCTTTGTTTGGTAAACCTAACCTTAGACGGTGCGCTTGCGCTTCTCTCGAATACGCATGCCGACCTCGATCGGGGTTCCTTCGAATCCATAGGTTTCGCGCAGACGGCGAGTGATGAATCGACGGTAACCAGGGTCGAGGAACCCGGTGGTGAACAGTACAAACTTTGGTGGGCGGGTGCTTGCCTGAGTTCCGAAGAGGATACGAGGCTGCTTTCCACCGCGAACTGGGTGCGGAGTCTCCATGACCAGTTCCGAAAGGAAGGCGTTGAGCTTTCCGGTAGGAATGCGGGTGTCCCACGAGTCCAGTGCAACTTCGAGAGCTGGAACCAACTTCTCAAGGTGGCGACCGGTCTTAGCCGAAATGTTTACGCGAGGTGCCCAGTCGACGTGCGCCAGGTCGGTCTCGATCTCGCGCTCTAGGTAGCGACGACGCTCGTCGTCCAGCTCATCCCACTTGTTGAAGGCAAGAACTAGTGCGCGACCAGATTCCAAAACCATGTCGACGATGCGAACGTCCTGCACGCTGATCGGCTCGGTCACATCGAACAAAACAACTGCAACTTCCGCGCGCTCAAGAGCGGCCGCGGTGCGAAGCGAAGCGTAGAAGTCGGCACCCTGCTGTAGGTGAACGCGACGACGGATACCCGCGGTGTCCACAAAACGCCAGACCTTGCCGCCAAGCTCAACCTGCTCGTCGATTGGGTCGCGAGTGGTTCCGGCTAGGTCGTTTACAACCGCGCGCTCAGAACCAACTGCCTTGTTGAGCAGCGATGACTTACCAACGTTTGGGCGACCGATAAGAGCCACGCGACGAGGGCCGCCGAACTCTTCCTTGGCAACCTTCGAAACTTCTGGCAGTACCTTCATCGCCGCGTCGAGCATGTCGGCAACACCGCGTCCGTGGAGAGCCGAAACCGGGTAAGGCTGGCCGAGGCCTAGGCTCCAGAGCGATGCCGCTTCTGGCTCCTGGCGGAGGTCGTCCACCTTGTTTGCGATAAGGATTACAGGCTTACCGCTTCCGCGAAGCATCTTTACAACGCGCTCGTCAGTTGAGGTTGCGCCAACCATGGCGTCAACAACAAAGAGAACTGCGTCTGCAAGCTCAACAGCAACCTCGGCCTGAAGAGCGACCGAAAGGTCGATGCCCTTGGCGTCTGGTTCCCAACCACCGGTGTCTACGAGAGTGAACTTACGCTCGTTCCATTCGGCCTTGTACGAGACGCGGTCGCGGGTAACACCAGGCTTGTCTTCGACGACGGCCTCACGGCGGCCAAGAATACGGTTTACAAGTGCAGACTTACCAACATTTGGACGTCCGACGATTGCGAGAACCGGAAGCGCAGGAAGCAGGCGCGGCCCGTCTTCCCAGTTGAGGTCGGCATCGAGGACACTTAGGTCGTCCTCGTCGAGGTCGAATTC
>JBEEJV010000137.1:0-7117 GCA_041169005.1 Actinomycetota bacterium | reverse complement strand
CGCCATCACCGCCGGCGTCAAAGATGTTCGCGATGTAATGCTGGCAGCACGCAAGGAGCGCGACGCCTACGGCACCGGAACGATTCTTTTCTTGGATGAGATTCACCGATTTTCAAAGGCTCAGCAGGATGCCCTGCTTCCCGGGGTCGAGGCCGGATGGGTGGTGCTGATTGCGGCTACGACCGAAAACCCTTCATTCGCAGTTATCGCGCCTCTGCTTAGCCGTTCTCTCCTGATGACCCTCGAGCCATTGGCTGAGGATGACATTTCCACATTGCTAACGAGAGCAGTCTCGGATTCTCGTGGATTGGATAGTCAGGCTAGTCTCACCGACAGGGCACTCGAGCAGCTCATCCTTCTCGCTGGCGGCGATGCCCGTCGCGGCCTAACCATCCTCGAGAGCGCTTTTGGTAATGCGCGAGACATAGCCGAGGGGAAGCTGCCAGTTGTCATAGATCTCCCAAACGTAGAGGCGGCGCTTGATCACGCCCTAACCCGTTACGACCGGGACGGCGATCAGCACTACGACATCATCAGCGCCTTCATCAAGAGTGTGCGGGGCTCTGACGCCGATGCTGCGATCCACTGGTTAGCCCGAATGATCGAGGGGGGAGAGGACCCTAGATTCATTGCTCGTCGCCTCATGATCCTTGCCGCGGAGGACATCGGACTAGCCGACCCACAGGCTTTACCACTTGCCGTGGCCGCGTTCGAAACGGTTGCGCAAATAGGAATGCCTGAGGGCCGCATCCCGCTTGCCGAAGCAACCATATACTTGGCGCTCGCTCCAAAGAGCAATGCGGCGTACAACGCAATCAATGCAGCGTTGGAAGATGTGCGTGCGGGCATACAGCCAGCGGTGCCTAAACCCTTGCGTTCAAGCAACTACGCCGGTGCGAAGTCGCGCGGCAACGGCGTTGGCTACGTTTACCCTCACGACGACGCCAAGGCGGTGGTCGAGCAGGAATACGCTACGGCGAAGGTGGCCAAGCGTCGCTATTACCTACCAAAGGAAGTTGGTTTCGAGCGCGAGCTCTCCGAGCGCTGGGCAAAGTTGCGGGCAATCATCCGCGGCGAAAAGAAATAGGGCCGAGGACCGCGTCACTTTCAAGTTTGTGAACCGCGCTTAAACGCCTAGGTTCTTGGCTTACAGACCCAAAACTGCTAGGCTGGACAGGTTGCCGACTGGAGTGTTCGTACGCGGCTGTAACGAACCTCAACGGAGCGAACCATCGCATTAGCCAGATGGATCGTGGCGATTAGACCGAATCTTTACCTCTAGGTTTAGGTCTTTTTTGTGAACAAACCGCTATCCGGCTCATTTATTGAGCCCATGAAAGGAAAACGTGTCGAAGACTACACGTACCCGCAGCACCACCCGCAAGAGCCGTGCACTCGGCATTGCACTTACCCCAAAGGCAGCTAAGTACCTAGAGAAGCGTCCATACGCTCCAGGTCAGCACGGCCGTACCCGCAAGAAGGCTGACAGCGACTTCGCAGTCCGTCTACGCGAGAAGCAGCGTCTCCGCGCTCAGTACGGTATCCGTGAGGCACAGCTTCGCAAGACTTTCCAGGAAGCAAAGCGCGCTGAGGGTCTAACCGGTGAAAACCTCGTAGAGCTTCTAGAGATGCGCCTCGACGCTCTCGTGCTACGTGCAGGCTTTGCTCGCACCATTGCACAGGCTCGTCAGATGGTTGTACACCGTCACATCCTTGTAAACGGTGAGCGCGTTGACCGCCCATCGTTCCGCGTAAAGCCAGGTCAGCAGATCCACGTCCACGAGAAGTCGGAAGGCACTGAACCGTTCCAGGTTGCAGCAGCCGGCGGTCACGTAGACGTTCTGCCTCCAGTACCTGGATACCTAGACGTCAAGCTAGACAAGCTAACCGCTGTTCTAGTTCGCCGTCCAAAGCGTGTTGAAGTTCCAATCACCTGTGAAGTACAGCTTGTGGTTGAGTACTACGCAGCTCGCTAGTAGTTTCTAACTAACGAATAGTTAGGAGTTCGGATGAGCGGCGGAGACATCGCAGGAATCATCGCGGCAAGTGGATTTGTTCTGCTCGTGCTGTTTATCGGTGTTCCGCTCATCAAACTGGGCCGTGTGCTAGACGAGACTCGTGTCTCGGTGCGCAACGTCAGCGAAGAAGTTACTCCGCTGCTCTCCGAACTTACTGAAACCGTTCAGGCCACCAACAAGCAGTTGGCCAAGGTAGACGTTATTACCGAAAATGTTTCCGAGGTAACCGGAAACGTTAGTGCTCTTGTTGCTCTTTTCTCCTCAACTCTCGGCTCACCGCTCGCAAAGATTGCCGGTCTAGCCTCGGGCGTTCGTTCGTTCCTCAAAGAAAAGAAGTAGGTCACTCTTATGAAGAAGTTTTTCTGGTTCATTACCGGCATTAGCCTTGGCGTAATCGCAGCCAAGCAGGTCAAAGAGAACCCTAAGGCCGCAGAATTCGCCGATGACATCAGTCG
This sequence comes from Actinomycetota bacterium, assembly GCA_041169005.1. Taxonomy (GTDB): domain Bacteria; phylum Actinomycetota; class Actinomycetes; order Actinomycetales; family Microbacteriaceae; genus Rhodoluna. The sequence goes on along the minus strand of JBEEJV010000137.1, from coordinate 4,644 downwards.
CCGTGCCAAGGAATTCGGCGCAGCTGTTAGTGAGGGCTTTCGCGAGCGCGAAGCCGAGCTAAACGCCGCAAAGTCTTCAGCTACTAAGTAGCAGTCGTTTCACAACCCACCCCGTTTAGGAACATTTTCAAGTGTTAACTGCCGAAATTCGCCAGCGCTGGCTCGACTTCTTCGAGCGCAATGGTCACACCGTAGTCCCATCTGCCTCGCTTATTTCGGAAGATCCATCGCTGCTCTTCACCGTTGCCGGCATGGTGCCATTTATTCCTTACATGACCGGTCTGGTACCAGCACCGTTCAACCGCGCCACCAGCGTCCAGAAGTGCATTCGTACCCTAGACATCGAAGAAGTTGGCAAGACCACCCGTCACGGAACCTTCTTCCAGATGAACGGTAACTTCTCGTTCGGCGACTACTTCAAGCGCGACGCGATCAAGTTTGCTTGGGAGTTCCTAACCGGCAGCCGTGAATCAGGTTGCCTCGGTATCGACCCACAGCTTCTCTGGGTGACCGTATTCGAGAACGACGACGAAGCCATCGAGATTTGGCGAGAAGAGGCCAACATCCCGCTAGAGCGCATTCAGCGCCGCGGTATGAAGGACAACTATTGGAGCACCGGTCAGCCTGGTCCTGCAGGTCCTTGCTCGGAGATTTACTACGACCGCGGCCCAGCTTATGGTCGCGAGGGCGGCCCAGAGGCCGATGAGGACCGCTACATCGAGATCTGGAACCTTGTGTTCATGCAGTTCGAGCGCGGTGCAGGACTCGGAAAGGACAACTTCGAGATCCTAGGTGAGCTTCCTAAGAAGAACATCGACACCGGTATGGGTCTAGAACGCGTTGCATTCTTGCTCCAGGGCGTAGAGAACCTTTACGAAATCGACCAGGTTCGTCCGGTTCTCGATGCTGCCGCAGCAATGGCAAACAAGACTTACGGTGCAAAGGTAGAAGACGACGTTCGTCTACGCGTTGTCGCCGACCACGTTCGTTCTGCACTGATGCTCATCGGTGATGGTGTTACCCCTGGAAACGATGGTCGCGGTTACGTGCTTCGTCGTCTGTTGCGCCGCGTGGTGCGTTCTATGCGCCTCATGGGCGTCGAACAGCCTTCGTTCACCAAGCTATTTACCGTGTCGAAGGACGCGATGAAGGCAGCGTACCCAGAGCTAGAAACCGATTTCGACCGAATTCTCAAGACTGCTGTTGCCGAAGAAGAGGCGTTCTTGCGCACTCTAACCGCGGGAACTGTGTTCCTCGACGAGGCCATCGCATCTGTAAAGACCGGTGGCGGCAAGCAGCTCATGGGCGACGCGGCGTTCTTGTTGCACGACACCTACGGCTTCCCAATTGACCTAACGCTAGAAATCGCCGAAGAGCAGGGACTGAGCGTTGACCGCGATGGCTTCAAGGCTCTGATGGCAGAACAGCGCGACCGCGCGAAGGCTGATGCACGAGCAAAGAAGGGTGGAGCCGACCTTTCGGTTTACTCGGAGTTCCGCGCTCAGGGTGTCACCAAGTTCACTGGCTACGAAGAGCTGGCAACCGACGCCAAGGTAATCGGTCTGATCAGCGAAGGTGCAATCGCGCCTAAGGTGTCGCAGGGTCAGGTAGTTGAAGTTCTTCTAGACCAGACTTCGTTCTACGCCGAGTCTGGCGGTCAGGACAGCGACGCTGGTCTCATCATCGGTGATGGCTTCGAACTCGAAGTACTAGACGTTCAGAAGCCGGTAAAGGGCCTAGTCTCGCACAAGGTTTTGGTTCGCAAGGGTGAGCTCGGTGTTGGCTCTAAGGTAACCACTCAGGTTGATGCCGACTGGCGCCTAGGCGCTTGCCAGGCTCACTCGGGCACCCACGTTGTGCATGCAGCCCTTCGTCAGGTTCTCGGCCCATCAGCGCTGCAGAGCGGTTCGTACAACAAGCCTGGTTACCTTCGTCTCGACTTCGCATGGGCCCAGGCGCTTTCGGCCGAGACAAAGTCGGAACTCGAAGAGGTTGCAAACCTCGCCATCCGTCAGGACCTCGCTGTCAGCGCTCAGCACATGAGCCTGCCTGAGGCCAAGGAATGGGGAGCGGTTGCGCTGTTCGGTGAAACCTACGATGAGAGCGTTCGCGTTATCGAGGTCGGCGGGCCATGGTCGCGTGAGCTCTGCGGTGGTACCCACGTATCACGTTCGTCGCAAATCGGTCTTATCTCGCTCATCAACGAATCCTCTGTAGGTAGCGGTTCGCGTCGTCTTGAGGCTCTCGTTGGCATCGAGGCATTCCGCGCCTTGGCTGCCGAGCGTGCACTCGTCCAGCGCCTAAACGATCTCCTAAAGGCTCCTAAGGACGGCCTCGAGGATCGTTTGCTGCAGACCATCGAAGACCTGAAGACCGCACAGCGCAAGCTGGCCGGGTACCAGGCTGCAGAACTGACAGCAAAGGTTCCGGCCCTCGTGGCTGCGGCTTCGACTATCGGAGCCCACAAGGTAGTTGCAGAGAACTTTGGCACTCTTGAGTCAGTAGATGACCTTCGTGCTCTAGCCGTTCAGGTTCGAGACTCGTTCGGCGATGTTTCCGGCGTTAGCGCAATGTTCGCTGTTATCGCGGATAAGCCGATGGTTGTTGTTGCCACTACTAAGGCTGCTCAGGCAGCTGGTGTGAAGGCTGGCGCACTCGTTAAGGCTGCTTCTGCAGTTCTAGGCGGTGGCGGTGGCGGCAAGGACGACATCGCACAGGGTGGCGGCTCGGACGCAACAAAGGTTTCAGAAGCGATTACTGCGGTAAAGGCAGCGCTCTAAGCGCAACCATGCGTAAGGGGCGTCGACTTGCGGTTGACGTGGGGAAAGCCCGCGTTGGCCTAGCCATCAGCGACCAGGACGGCATCCTCGCTTCGCCTTTCGCAACTGTCGCACGCCTTGAATCTCTCGAAGACACAGCCCGGGGCATCCAGGTGGTGACCGATGATTACTTCTTCACCGAGATCTACGTCGGATACCCTTTATCGCTGAGTGGAAAACCCACTCCGTCCACCGATGATGCAGTGGCGCTGGCATCAGCTCTAACCAAGGTTTTCGATGTTGATGTGCGACTTATCGACGAAAGACTAACCACAGTAACTGCATCGGCAAATCTGCGCCTGGCTGGAAAGAACGCAAAGAACTCTAAGTTGATCATCGACCAAGAGGCCGCGGCTATTATTTTGGAAAGTGCTCTGGCTGGCGAGCGGGCTACCGAGGCAGCGCCGGGGAAGTTACTTGCCGAGTATCTAGCGGAAACCGAGGGAGACAATGAGTAATCCAGTCAAGGTTGCCGTGTATAAGCGCCGTCGGCGATTCGTATTTGTGGTTGCTCTACTTGTTGTTGCCGCTCTCGTGGGTTTCGCGAATCGTGGATCGATTCGTTCGGCCTGGGATATTTTCTTGGGTAGGGATTTCACGGGGCAGGGTAGTGGCTCTGCCACCCTCGTTATCGCACCGGGTGAATCGGGCCTAGCGGTTGCATCCGACCTCGAAAAAATCGGAGTGGTCAAAAACGCCGACATTGTCTACCGACTCATACTGTCTGAGGAGACTATTTTCTATCCAGGGACATATCAGTTGCGAGTTGGCATGAGTTCTCCGGCGGCACTTGATCTACTGGCTGATCCGAAGAGTCGTGTAATCGATCGGGTCACGATCAAGGAAGGTCTTCGCATTGGCAACGTGCTGATGCAACTGAGCGAGGCCACCGGTAAACCACTGAGTGATTTTGAGGCTGCGGCTTCAAACTTGAGCGCACTCGGAATCCCACAGAGCGCTCCAAACGCAGATGGTTACCTTTTCCCTGCAACCTATGACTTCAACCCTTCAGATAGTGCCAGCGACATCCTCAAGCACATGGTTGATCGTGCCTATCAGGAACTTGACCGATTCGGAGTCGCAGTCGCAGATCGTCACCGCGTTCTCACTATGGCCTCCATCATTCAGAAAGAAGCTCGCCAGACCAACGATTTCTACAAGGTTTCGCGAGTATTCGCGAACCGTCTAAAGATTGGCATGAAGCTGCAGTCTGACGCCACGGTTTCTTACGGAAGCGGTGGTACCACCGTGTCTACCACCAATGCTGAGCGTGCAAACCCTAACGGCTACAACACCTACGTCCACGCCGGACTCCCAATCGGGCCAATCGGTGGCCCTGGTGCGGTCGCCATTGACGCAGCTTTGCATCCAGCCAACGGCTCGTGGCTTTACTTCTGCGCGGTTAACCTAAAGACCGGTGAAACCGTATTCAGCACGACTGCGGCCGAGCATTCAGCGGCCGTCGCAAAGTGGCGTGCATGGATGGCGGCTAATCCTGGTTGGAACGGTGACTAATGGAACGCAAACTTTCAGTACTCGGTTCGCCAATCGGTCATTCAAAGTCGCCGGATATTCACTCCGCCGCCTATCGTGTCCTGGGGTTAGATTGGGATTACGAGCGCAACGAGGTTCGTAAAGGTGGTCTCGTCTCCTTCATGGAAGGCCTGACTCCAGATTGGCTTGGGCTATCGATAACAATGCCTCTCAAAGAAGAGGCGTTCCGCTTTGCGACGTCTGTAGATAGGGCTGCAAACGCGACAAAGGCGGTCAACACACTGGTTCGAAACGAAACCGGTTGGGCTGGGTACAACACCGATGTTTTTGG
>JBEEJV010000136.1:0-29022 GCA_041169005.1 Actinomycetota bacterium | reverse complement strand
AAGTTTGAACACCATGCCTCACTGCCTCGCGTTGCCGGTCGCGGTTTTAGCGCGAAGGTCTTCATCGGTGAGTTCCACGGGGTCACTTCGCCGGCAACCACCTACTGGCCGATGGTTGGCGCTCAGATTGGCATCGACGGTAAAGAAAGCGTGATTATTCCGCTCAAGCAGGAGTTTGAACACGGCATATTGGCGCTTACCGGAAGCCTCGAAGTTGACGGAAAGCACATTGCCGCTGGTGAACTGATTTACCTTCCTGCGGGCGATGCCGGGGTAACGATCACCGCTCACCGTCCTGGCACCCAGGCTGTGCTTATCGGTGGTGAACCATTCAATGAACAGCTCGTTATGTGGTGGAACTTCATCGGTCGAAGCCACGAAGAAATCGTAAAGGCTCGCGAAAACTGGAATGCTCGCGGTTCTGAAGATGCAGCAGCAGTGGCAGCCAGCCACGAACAGTTCGGTGCCACTTTTACCGACAGCGTTGGCGGTTGGATTCCAGCTCCTGAACTGCCGTCGGTCCACTTGCGTTCCCGCTAAACGCAACCTGAAACTCCCGCCGCCCAAACTTCCAACAAAAGGAACCTCATGACTTTGAACCTCGACGAACTGCTCTCGGTTGCCCTGAAGGCTGCGCACATCGGTGCCGGAATCCTCAAGGATTACCGCTCAAAGACACTGAGCTTCGACACCAAGGGCGACATCAACAACTTCGTTACCGAGGCCGACCTTGCGAGCGAAAATGCTGTGCGCGCGACCCTGCGTGGGCTTCGTCCGAGCGACAACATTTCGGGCGAAGAACTTGAGACCGAATACAACAATGATGCACAGGTTCGCTGGAGCATCGACCCGCTAGATGGCACCATCAACTACATGCGTCGTCTGCCGTTCTATGCGACCAGCGTTGGTGCGCAGAACATCGTGACCGGCGAATGGATTGTTGGCGCGGTTGTTGCGCCTGAGCTAAACACGGTTTGGTTTGCGAAGCGCGGCGGCGGCGCCTGGGTTGAGCGCAACGGGCAGCAGACTCAGCTCTTCGGTCCGCCAGTCGACCGCGAAAGCAAGATCATGGCCACCGGTTTCTCCTACTCTCCCGAGTTCCGCACCCGTCAGTTTGAAGAGCTAGCCAAGATCATGCCGGCGTTCCAGGACTTGCGACGAAACGGTGCAGCGGCAATCGATATGTGCCACGTTGCCGAAGGTGTTTTGGACGCCTACTACGAGCGCGACATCAAGGAGCACGACTGGGCCGCAGCCGCTTTGATTGCCGAAGAGGCCGGCGTTAGCGTTCTTCGCCCGACCGAAGTTGGTGGGCTAACTTGCGTCGGCGATCCTGCGCTTTTTGCCCTCTAAAGGTCGCGAATAAAGACAGAAAAGTCTGCACGGTACTTGCACGCGCAATGTCTTGCACGCGCTTGGCGCCGGGTTTAACCTCGTTTCAGGAGGCAACCAAATGAAGGCAACTGTTATCACCCTAGAAGAACTAATCAGCGATGTAGAAGAGTCACTCAAGACCTTTAACATCACTTTGCAGGATTTTGCCGCCGCCGACCTCGATGACTACGAGGACTGGGATTTACGCGATATTTGGCTTATGTTCCATCAAGAAGTAGTCGAGTCGCGCAAATCAAATGCCCCAGTCGCCGCTTAGGGAAGCCGAAGATTTTGCCAGCCGTATCTCAAACCTTTTAAACAGTACGGTGTCGTCGGAAGTTAACCTTGCTGCCACCGAACTTCCAAATGGAACCTACTGGATCTCTACCAACTTGCGTCCCACTCGGGCAGACCTAGTTACGTTCATTCCTCTAGTGAACGGCCCATATTGGGAAAACGCGCCTGCTTTGGGATTGAAGATCTACTACAAGCTAGACCTTGAACCTCGGCAAAGACGGCTATCTGCGAGCAAATCCGGCGTCGCAATTTATTCATTTATCGAAGGCCGCCGTCCGATCATCCGCTGGGAATACGAACGTGCGGGTGGAATAGAACCGGGGTTCCCAAGCGGAAAATCTCACGCTCGACAAGCAGCACATGTGCACGTCCACGGTGCTTCCTCCGAAATCGAACACCTAGTGCTGAATGCGGACTTGAGTTCGCACCCGAAGCTATCCCACCAACTCGACAAATTCCACATTCCCGTTGGTGGTCGAAGGTTTAGGCCCTCACTAGAAGACTTGATTGAGTTCTTTTTAAACCATGGTTTCGTGAGTAAATTACACGAGGGTGGCCAGGAGATCCTTGAAAAAAGTCGAAATGAATGGCTAAAGCAGCAACTCAAGGCGGCCGTCGCCGACGACATCCACACTGCGAGGTCAGCTTTACAGGAATTAGGGGAAATATAGCCGCGTCGATGCCGCAGTAAACGGCTAAAATAGAAGGGTTCGCCGCCGTCGCTGAGCGCACCATCGCCCGCTTTCGGGCCCAATAATCGGGAGCCATCTGTGCCAAAAATCATCGTTGAGGTAATGCCAAAGGCTGACCTACTTGACCCACAGGGTAAGGCAGTTGCAAACGCACTGCACCGTCAGGGCAACGCAAACATCTTGAACGTTCGCATCGGCAAGCGAATCGAACTTCACGTAGCAAGCACCCCAACCGAGGCAGACCTCGCACAGGCTGCAAAGATCGCCGAAAGCTTCCTAAGCAACGGCGTCATCGAAGACGTAGTCAACATCCACGTAGAGGACTAGGACCTAGCCTCATGAAAATTGGTGTTGTTACCTTCCCGGGCACCCTTGACGACCGCGACGCAGCTCGCGCAGTTCGTATTGCCGGTGCCGAAGTCGTGCCACTGTGGCACGCAGATGCGAACCTTCACAAGGTAGACGCAGTTGTTCTTCCTGGTGGCTTCAGCTACGGCGACTACCTCCGCTGTGGCGCAATTGCCGCCCAGGCTCCAGTAACTCAGGCAATCGTCAAGGCCGCTAACGGCGGTCTACCAGTTCTTGGTATTTGCAACGGTTTCCAGGTTCTCGTGGAGAGCCACCTGCTCCCTGGCGGTCTTATCCGCAACGAGCACCAGCACTTCATCTGCCGTGACCAGAAGCTGCGCGTAGAAAACGTAGACACCGCCTGGACCAACGAGTTCGAACTCAACCAGGAGATCACCATTCCACTAAAGAATGGTGAGGGCGGCTACATCGCTACTGAAGAGACCCTAAAGCGCCTCGAAGGCGACGGCCTTGTTGCATTCCGCTACATCGAAGGCAACCCAAACGGCTCGATGAACGACATCGCTGGCTTGCGCAACGAGCGCGGCAACGTTGTTGGTCTCATGCCACACCCTGAGCACGCAGTCGAGGCTGGTTTCGGTCCAGACTCAAGCTCGGCCATGAAATCGGGCATCGATGGCCTGAAGTTCTTCACCTCTGTTCTGAAAGCGGTAGTAAACGCATGAGCGAAGTAGTTGGCGCAAGCCAGGTAGACACCACCGCTGTTGCGGCGGCCACCCCAGACAAGCACCAGCCTTGGAAGGAACTCGGCCTAAAGCAGGAAGAGTACGACCGCATCAAGGAAATCCTTGGCCGCCGTCCAACCAGCGGCGAGCTAGCGATGTACTCGGTCATGTGGTCTGAGCACTGTTCGTACAAGAGCTCAAAGATTTACCTTCGCCAGTTTGGCGAGAAGGTCACCGATGAGATGAAGACCAACCTCATGGTTGGTATGGGCGAAAACGCCGGTGTTGTAGACATCGGCGAGGGCTGGGCTGTCACCTTCAAGGTTGAAAGCCACAACCACCCTTCATACATCGAACCTTTCCAGGGTGCAGCAACCGGTGTTGGCGGTATCGTCCGCGACATTCTCACCATGGGTGCACGCCCAATCGCGGTGATGGACCAGCTTCGCTTCGGTGCAGTTGAGAATGAAGACACCGCACGCGTTGTCCACGGTGTTGTAGACGGTATCTCGTTCTACGGAAACTGCCTCGGCCTACCAAACATCGGTGGCGAGACCGTATTCGACAAGGTTTACCAGGGCAACCCACTGGTCAACGCTCTTTCGGTTGGTGCGCTGCGCCACGAAGACCTAAAGCTTGCTAAGGCTTCGAACCCAGGCGACCTCGTGATCCTGTTCGGTGCTCGCACCGGCGCAGACGGCATCGGTGGTGTTTCGGTTCTTGCATCGGAGACCTTCGATTCAACCGGCCCAAGCCGGCGTCCTGCAGTTCAGGTGGGCGACCCATTCGCCGAGAAGGTGCTCATTGAGTGCTGTCTAGAGCTTTACCACGCAGGCGTTGTTGCGGGTATCCAGGACCTCGGTGGTGCCGGTATCTCGTGTGCAACCAGCGAGCTCGCTTCGAACGGTGGCGCAGGTATGCGCGTAGACCTCGAGAAGGTTCTAAAGCGCGATGAGTCGCTGACCCCAGAAGAGATTCTGATGTCGGAGTCGCAGGAACGCATGATGGGTATCGTCCCGAAGAAGGACCTGAAGGCTTTCAAGGCAATCGTTGAGAAGTGGGAAGTCGAATACTCGATCCTCGGTGAGGTAATCGGCGAAGACCGTCTTTACATCAACTGGCACGGCGAGGAAATCGTCAACGTCCCACCACGTACCGTGGCACACGACGGCCCAGTTTACGAGCGCCCAGTTGCTTACCCAAGTTGGATCGACGCACTCAACGCAAACGGCGTAAACGCTGCCGGTCTTGCACGTGCAACCAGCGCGACCGACCTTGCAGCTCAGGTTGTAGAGGTCATCTCAAGCCCTAACCAGGCCGACAAGTCGTGGGTCACCAACCAGTACGACCGCTACGTTGGCGGTAACACTGCGCTTTCGCAGCCAGACGACTCGGGCATGGTTCGCGTTTCGGAGGAGACCGGTCTCGGTATCTCGATCGCAACCGACGCTAACGGCCGTTACTGCCAGCTAGACCCATACGCCGGTGCACAGCTTGCGCTAGCAGAGGCCTACCGCAACGTGGCTACCGGTGGCGCAAAGCCAATGGCTGTCACCAACTGCCTCAACTTCGGTTCGCCAGAGAACCCAGAGGTTATGTGGCAGTTCAAGCAGGCAACCGCTGGTCTTGCAGACGCATGTTTGGAAATGGCCATCCCGGTTACCGGTGGAAACGTTTCGTTCTACAACCAGACAGGCGATGTTGCCATTCACCCAACCCCAGTGGTTGGTGTGCTCGGTGTCATCGACGACGTCGCTCGCCGCATCCCAAGCGGATGGCAGGACGAGGGCAACAACATCTACCTCCTTGGCGTAACCCGCGATGAGCTAGACGGTTCGGTTTGGTCTGAGGTTGTTCACCAGCACCTTGGCGGTAAGCCACCAGTTGTAGACCTAGCCGGCGAAGTCGCTCTCGGCGACCTTCTCCACGGCGCAAGCCTTCAGGGTCTAGTCGCTTCGGCGCACGACCTATCTGAGGGTGGTCTTGCTCAGGCTCTTGCCGAGAGCTGCTTCCGCTTCAACGTGGGTGCCCGCGTATGGCTAGGCGAACTAATGGAGCGCGACGGCGTAGACGCAACCGCAGCTCTATTCTCGGAGTCGACCGGTCGCGTACTAGTTTCGGTTGGTCGCGAAGACGACGTTAAGTTTGTTGGCCTATGCGAGGCTCGAGGCATCCCAGTTCTACGCATCGGTGTCACCGATGTTAAGGGCGAAGGTGCAACCCTTGAAATCAAGGATGTTGCAGACTTCAAGCTTGCAGACCTGCGCAACACTTGGTCGGCAACCATCCCAGAGCTATTTGGCTAAACGCTAGATCGCGCTATAAAGAAGTAAATCCCGCCGGGCGTCCATAACGGATAGCCTGGCGGGATTTATTTTTGTCGGCCCAGGTCGAGTAGGCCCAGTTCCAGTCGGCCTAGTTCCAGTCGGCCTAGTTCCAGTCGTTGGAAACCAGAGCCTGAATGTCTGATACCAGTTTGTTTGGCGGCGGAGGAACGCGTCCTCCTTGGCTGGTTAGAACACCGTTGATTACCCTTGGCGCAGTATCGGTGAAATCTCCATCGTGGGCGTCGAAACGGAATGTAAAGCTCTGTGAGTTGTCGGTTATGGCCCGTACGGCATAGAAAACGCTTCCATCTGTGAGAGCGACAATAACCTGAATTTGAGACCCGGCGCAGTCCTTGTAGCTGCCGCGAACTTCGACAGCGGTGAGTTTGTGGTTGCCGCCGCCGTTCGAATTGTCGTTGCCACCGGCGTTCCCGTTTAGGTTTCCGTTGCCTCCGCCGTTGGGGTTGTCGTTGCCTCCGCCATTTCCGTTGCCGTTATTGCCCCCAGTCGGCGAAGCAGTTGGCGTAGGCGTCGAATCACCGCCGTTTCCAGCGTCGATCACGGTTGGAACATATTGCTCATCGGCCAGGCAAGAGGTGGCAACGCGCATTTCAGTGGGCGCACTGTCGGAACCGGTGAGGTCGATAGTTGAAGTTGCCGCAATGGCCACTCCGCCTAACAGCAATAAAAGCACGAGGAGGGGGAGTCGTTTAGAGTTCATCGCCCATCACCTCCCAGAGGCAATTGCCGCCTTCTGCTACCACGATGAAACTGTGGATGTTGTCTTTCGCGTTGTGCCAGTGGAGAATCGGAAGCCTCGAAACCTCGGCAAACTCACGAAGCTGAACTGCCGATTCAGCGCGGGTAGTTGGTCCGAAAATCTCGGTATCAGGAGATATCTCTCGCATGTTTGAACCCAGCACAAAGAGGCTTTTCTTGGGTTCCTGCATACCTAGCCCGTTTACAACTGCGATACCAAACCAAACCGTTGCCACTACCGCAACCAAAGTTCCCGCGAGCGCCATAGCCATGCGCGGCCAAAAAGCTACGTTGTGGAATGCCAGCACAACTACACCGGTGAGCGAGATGATGATGAGAGCTACCATCGCGTCAATCAGGTAGATCAAACCGGAGCTTGGTTTGCGCTTTGCGGGAGTGGAGTTTTGAAGGAAAGACCTCAGCTGTGCAGTAATGGTTCTTTTCCGAATCGGCAAGAAAGTCAGAGCTGCGAATCCGGCTGCCATGGTTCCAAGCATCAGTGGATGCGTGAAAAGGCCAGTGACGTATCTTCCAAAGCCGGGGATCTTGAGAACCACAGATCCTAAAATCTCAGACCTGTCTACGCTCCAGGAATCCTGGTTGGGGTTATTGATGCCCTGGGTCTTGTAACCAGCAGCAGAGGCTGCACGGATTCGGTGCACCACCATGCCACCGTATTTTGTGTACAGGACATCTTGCCCAACCTCATAGCTGGGTTGCTTCTGGACCAGCACGAAATCATAGTTGTGCAGTAACGGTTCCATCGAGGTGCCGCGAACAATGGCATAGGTCATTGGCCCACCGATGGCTGCGGGGGCAAGAGTGAGCCACCACACGATGAGCAACCCGGCGATAACTCCAGCCACGCCTAATCGCCGACGCACCGCTATGCGATGGCGACGAGTTAGAGCATGCTGGGTAACGAACTCCACTTTGTACCTGGCCTAAGCCTGAGGCCTGATTACTCCCAGGTCTTGGCAATAGTGATAGTTGCTAGACCGAAGTCCTTGGCCATGATTGGGCCCACGCGGTTTCCGGCTACGGTGAGGTCGCCGTTTGATGCAACCGGCTTGCCATCGTAGAAGTCACCATTGGTGGCGTTGAAGTTGAGTGTTAGGCCGCTGGTTTCGGTGGTTATCTTTCGAACCGCCCATACGTGAGTGTTGTTTGGCATGTCGATTTCAGCACGCAAAGTTTGACCAACGCAGGCAGTTAGGTTGCCTGTGATGACCATGTGGACGATTGAGTTCTGGTCGTGACCCTCGGTTTCCACAGGAGTCTTGACAACCATATTTGTGGCACAGGCGGCATCTGTCTTAGCCTCACCTGGGGCCGAGTCGGAACCACTCAGGTTCAGGACCGAAGCACCAACTATTCCGATTACAAATACCGAAACGATAGCTGCAAGTGCGATGAGTAGTCTCTTATTCATTTTTTATCCCCGATTGGAAGCCTCAAAGTGCCTCCGTATCGCAAACCTAACACTGTTTAGGCATTCTTGGACAAAAGATTTAGATAAACAGCCTAGGCGGCAGCTGGGCCGCTATCACTGGTTCGCGACCATCGAGTGAAACCTACCGCCTTTACGGGGTAAGCCAAATAGTCGGCCCAGTAATTCATTCGTTCGTCGCGCCAGGCGTAATCGCGCGCAACTTCCGCGAGCGCCGCCCAGAAAAACACGTTCAGCAAGTCGATTGACAGGTGGCTGATCGACTCATCAGGGAAAGACTTACCCATCATGCGTCGGAGCAAGGTTGGAACGTCTCCAATGCCAAACCGGTGCAAAGCAGCACGGACGTTGAACTCAATTTCGCGAGCGCGCCTTGGATTCCAAATTGGGTTCGGATTGTCCTGATGCAAGTGCAGCATTGAGTGCACCGCAAGAGCCTGGGTATAGCGAGCGTCCTCGAGCAGATCGAAAGTAGGTATGAACTTTTCCAGCTCGTATCCTGCCTTGCGAAGATCAAGGATGTCCGGATAGTGCAGGAATCGGTAGAACGGCACGTGCGGACGAACCGGCGCATACGGAATGGAAGTAAACGAGGCAAGAAGAGGGTCGATGCCGAGCGCAGCAGCACCCCAGGAGTCGATCGCTTCATCGACGTCCTGATTGAAGTCGTCTTTACCCTTTGCCATAACCTTCCAATTAAACAGCGATGTAACAACCTTTCGCTAGCCTTGTGATGTGAGGAAAAGTGGAGTGGCCCCAGAGGTGCTAGCCAAGCGCGAAGAATCGGTGCTCAATTGGGAGCGCAAGTCGGCGCTGCCGTTGGCGATCCTGGCCATCGCATTCCTTGGGCTATGGGCCGTCCAGGTGCTTGTTCCGCTTGATGTTCGCGAATGGGACCTCGTTGAAGGTGCGATCGTCATAATCTGGATCGGCTTTATTGTCGACTTCTTGGTTCGCCTTTTCTACCATCAGGATCGCCGCAAGTTCCTCAAGAACAATGTGATTGAGATCATTGCTCTTGTGGTTCCGGCACTGCGTTTCCTGCGTATGCTCCGCGTGCTTATGGCCGTTGGAATGCTCACTCGAGTTGTTCAGTCCCTTCAGGCTCGAGTGAATCTTTACATCGCTATCGTGCTTCCGATGCTGGTTTTTGCCGGCGCTCTGGGTGTTTATGAAGCTGAGCACGGAAACCCGGCGTCAAACCTAAAGAACTTCGGTGACGCCATCTGGTGGGCTTGGGAGACCGTGTTTACCGTTGGATACGGCGACCACTTCCCCATCACAATTGAGGGAAGATTCATCGCCGTCGTTCTCATGCTGGGAGGAGTTGCCATGATCTCGGTAGTCACCGCGAACCTGGCCTCATACTTCTTAAGTCAGCAGCATCAAAACCGCAAGTAGTTACTAACAGGCCGCCACTCGCCGATGGCCGCCCAGCGCGTTTCCGCGGGTAAATTTGTGCGAGATGGTGAATCATGTTTAGCGGTTGGCTAAAGTTTGCTGGCATCCTCGCGTTATTTGTTGCGGGCGGCGCCTATTTTGGCTTCTCGCTATTCTTCGCTGGCCTGATCGGCGGGGTGCTTGGAGCGATAGTAGCCGGCCTCGACTGGTACCAGCGCAAGACCAAGGTTTATACGCGCAGCCTACTCACCGCCAAACCTTTCAACGGTCGCCTTCCCGAGGAACTCGGCCTTTCAACCACAACCGCCATTGCGCTGGCCGGAGATGACAGCTATTCGCAGCGGGTTCAGGACTGTGCGAAATTCTCAGCAAACTTTGAAGATTTGCTGGCCTATGCGGAGTACCCGGATGGCGAGGTACTTGAAGTTCAGTGCGCACTGGTGGTTGAGCCAGCCAACCCATCAAGCCGCCATGCAGTTGCGGTCACCTGCGGTGGCGTGGTTTTGGGCTACATCTCGGACTTCGAATCTGAGAGTTTGTACAACTTTTTGCTGCAGCACAGAGGCATGGCAAGAGTGAACAGCAACGTGCATTTCGACTGCTCCAATGGGGCTTCGTGGGTGGAACTAGACCTTATAAGGCCTTACCGCACGGTGTCTGGCGTGTAACCTTTAACAATGACTAAAGAAGCACCAGAAACTACCGCAAAGTCCACAAAGCCAAAGCGCTTTAGCCGCCGCGCTTGGATCATAAGCAGCGCTGCTGTTCTAGTTGCTGGCATCGGAATCGGTAGCGTTGTTTACTACGGTAGCGTTACTCTCCCTGCGGCTAACAAGGCTTCAGATACCAAGGCTTGCGAAATCTTCGCAATGGGCTTCACCCAGGCTCGTATGGGCTTCCTTGAAGAGGCACAGAACAAGGATCACAAGCCAAGCTTGGCAACCGCAGTTGAGGCTTACATGAAGCCAACGATTGCGTCGAACCACGCATCGTTCAAGCGCGCGAATCCAAACGGCGACGTCGGTAAGGCCATCGCAGATTTGGGCATTGCTGCCGTTTCGTTCCAAAACAGCTACGACGCAAAGAACCCAACTTTCCCATCAGCAGTTGACCAGGCCGCTCAGAACGTTGACGCACTTTGCACTCCGCTTCTTACCGAAGCCGAGAAGGCAATCACCAAATAACCATGGTCGAAACTAGCCCAAAGAAACCACGCAGCCGCGCCTGGGTCGCGAGCATTGTTGCACTCTCGCTGGTTGGTGCTGGAGCCATCGGTGGAACCGTTTGGTATGGCACACAGGTACTTCCAAAGCAGAACGACAAGCGCACCCAAGCGGCCTGCTTGGTCTTCGAAAAGGGATACGCTGCGGCACGCGACGGCTTCCTAGCCGAAGCTACCGCTACCGATCACGAGGCTAGCTTTGCAGTTGCTCTTACCAACTACCTGAAACCCCTTACACAGGGTGCGGTAGCTGCAGGCTCAAAGGTTGTGAAGGGCAGCGAGATCGACAAGAACTTGGTGATGCTTCGAGCATCGCTTAGCCAGTTCGGCGCAGCCACTAAGACCTTCACCGCCAAGACTTTGCCTTTCCCGCACAAGTCTGACGCTTACGCAAAGCGCGTAGAGACCCTCTGCAGCCAGTACATCAACATCAACCCATATAAGCGCTGATGAACTTCGCTGAGCTCCAAGACCAGATTTGGCGCGAGTCTGCGGCGGCGGACCTTCTCTCTGAGCGGGCAGTCGCCGAGTCACTAGTTGCCGTAGAGTCGGCCCTGGTCCTGGCGTTAGCAGATGTAGACCTCTGCGAGTTTGAAACAGCAATAGCCATCTGTGAAAAGCTCTCGGCAGCAACCGATCAACTCGCTGCACTTGAGTTTCCAGCTTCTCCGGAGCAGCCTTTGCGCGGTGTCCTCGAGCATCTAACAGACGTATTGCACCAGGTGGCCAAGGCCAGCTCGCCAGAGGCAGGTACGCTTCTCGCGACCGCTGCGGGGTCCCAGGATCTTGCCGACTCAACCCTTATGGTGCTCTCTAAAACCGCACTGATTGAAGTTCATCAGCAACTCATCGGAGTGGTGCTCAGCATCATGCAGTTTGTGCACGCCTATCGCAAGAACCCAATCCTGCAGCGCAACCCAGACGGATCTGCTGGTTCTAGCACTTTCGGCCTGAAGCTGGCTGGCTGGTTAGACGGCATCGTGCAGGCAACCGCGCAGCTAACCAATGTGATAGACAGCCTTCCGGCTCAGCTTGGAGGGCGTTCGGGCAACCTCGCTGAGCTCACAGACGTAACCAAAAGTAGCGGCGAAGCCGTGCAGGTTGCCAACGCCTTTGCCGACCGCCTTGAGCTTCAGCCTTGCGCACCTTGGCACTCAAACCGAGCCCCGCTTTTGGCCATCAGCGCCGCTTCAGCTGCGATTGCCTCAGCGTTTTCAAACATCGCCAATGAAGTGATTCTTTTGGCTGATGACTCCATTCGTGAACTCGGCGAACTTGTCATTGATGGCGAGGGAAACGTTGTAGCAGGCGCAGCCGACCCAAACCTCCGCAACCGACTAGCTATCGCAAGCTCGCTTCTCATGACCACGAGTCAGGTAGTTGGAACGCTAACCGCAGCGCCAAAGACTCCGGAGTCGGCTCGCGGCCAGTGGCTTGCAACTCTCGATACTCTTCGTTTGACCGTGGCTACCGCAAGCATCGGCAACGCTCTGATTGCGGCCCTCGACGTCCACGCAGACGCGATGGAACTAAACCTAATTGCCGCAGGGATTCAGCCAGCAGAACTCAGCGCGTCGGAGCAAATCATCGACGCAATCTTGGCTGGCATAAACAGCTAACGCGCCATTATTCCGGTGTAACTCCGAAGGCGTCGGCCAACTTCTTAATCTTCTCGGCACGTCCGAGGCGAGGCAGGTCTGAACCATCGCGGATGATTCGCCCGCGCGATTCGAAGTCCTCAAGGAACGTAACCGCCCAGGTGACATCAGATTTAGTTGGGCTGATGGTTTCGTTGATCACGGCGAGCTGACTCGTGTCTAGGCAAAGCTTTCCGGTCAAACCAAGGGCCACCGCAAGCTCGGCCTGCTCACGCAATAGTGCGTGGCTGGTGCCAACTGTTGGGCCATCGATTGGTCCAGGTAGATTGCCCACCCGGCTAGCAACAACGAGGCGCGAGCGCGGATACGCCATGGCCATGTCGTGCATCGCGGTACCTGTATCGCGTCGATAGTCGCCGCTTCCAAACGCTAGGCGGAATGCGCCGCGAGCTGAGGCGATTGAACGAGCCTCTTCGATGCCAAGTGCTGTTTCCACTAGTGCCAAAACCGGGAATCGGCCGCCGAGCGCGGCATAGGTGTCTTCAACGTGGCTAGCCGCTTCAGCCTTGGCCAACATCACGCCCTGCAGGTTCTTGCAGTTACGCAGACGATCCATATCGCCCTGCCAGAAACTGGTGTTTCTATCGTTTACGCGAACCCAAGCCTTGCCGCCGTTGTCTAGCCATTCGGCAACTGATTCCAGTGCGGCAACCTTCTGCTTCGGGTCTACTGCATCTTCTACGTCGAGGATGATCTGATCGGCCTTCGACTTCGCTGCGGCATCGAACAGTTCTGGTTTAGCCCCGTTTACCAGCATCCATGAACGCGAAATGGCCGGATCGATTTTCTTCTTTGACATCACATCTCCTACGGTTTGTAGCATACATCCGCGCAGGTTTGTAAGATGCCCTCAGCAGCGTATTGGCATTGTTTGGCCTGGGGAAAATGAGTGATATTCTGAAGGTGAAGCACGTGCTTCCCAGCTAAGGAATTGCAATGTCAACGAAGCCAATTGTCACCGTAAACCCAGCCACCGATGAAGTGCTATTCAGCTACCCGTCGTTGGATGAAGCCGGCATCGATGCTGCCCTAGACCTTGCGATTGCCACTCAGCAGGAATGGCGCAAGACATCATTGACGGTGCGTTCAGCCGCCTTGCGAAAGCTGGCCCAGATTTTGCGAGACGAAGTTGAAGCCCACGCAACGCTAATCAGTACCGAGATGGGCAAGCCGATTGGCGAGGCCCGCGGCGAGGTGCTCAAGTGCGCCCTTACCTGCGACTACTACGCAGATCATGTGGATGAATTCCTAGCTCCAAAGACTGTAGCCACCGAGGCCAAGAAGTCTTACGTAACCTACGAACCTCTCGGTGTCATCTTCGCGGTAATGCCGTGGAACTTCCCTTACTGGCAGGTCATCCGCTTTGCCGCTCCAAGCCTAGCTGCTGGTAATGCCGGTCTCTTGAAGCATGCCTCGAACGTCACTGGTTCCGCACTCGCCATTCAGCGTGCGGTTGAACGAGCTGGCTTCCCAAAGGGTTTGTTCACCACCTTGGTGATTTCCGATCATTCGGCCGTTGCACGCATCGTGGAAGACACTCGTGTAGCCGCTGTAACTCTTACCGGTAGCGAGGGCGCCGGTGCGCAGGTTGCAGAGGCAGCTGGCCGCTCGCTCAAGAAGACCGTGCTGGAGCTTGGTGGCTCAGATCCTTTCGTGGTTCTGGGTGACGCCGATGTTGAAGCCATTGCCCCATTCGCGGTCAAGGCCCGATTCATCAACACCGGTCAGAGCTGTTTGTGTGCCAAGCGCTTCATCGTTGAAGAAAACATCATCGAAGACTTTGAAACCCGCGTTAAGGCTCTGGTTGAAAACCTAGTTGTCGGCGACCCGCTAGACCCGAACACTCAGATTGGCCCCTTGGCAAAACGAGCATTCGTGTCTGACATTCACCGCCAGGTCCAAGAGTCAATCAAAATGGGCGCCCGACTAGTAACCGGTGGCCACCCAATCGAAGGCAAGGGAAACTACTACGCGCCAACCATTTTGGCGGATGTGACCGAGGGCATGCCTTGCTTCAACGAGGAAACTTTTGGCCCAGTTCTCGCGCTTGTGAAGGCCGAAGACCCAAAGAATGCCATTCAGCTCGCGAACGCCTCGCGCTACGGTCTTGCCGCTTCAATCTGGACGGCTAATCCTGAGATTGGAATCGAGCTCGGCTCGGAAATCGCTTCGGGCGCTCTATTCGTAAACGGCGTTGTTGCCTCCGACCCTCGCCTGCCTTTCGGTGGCGTCAAGCTTTCGGGCTATGGTCGAGAACTTTCAGTTGAAGGCATGCACGAGTTCACAAACGTTCGCGTGATTTGGGTTGGAGACATGCCAACCGTCTAAGTGCGGCTGGAAACCTAAACCTGACTGTCTCGCCATGCCTTGTGCATGCGCGCAAACTTTCCTGTTCCAGCGATTAATGTCGCTGGCGAACCATCCTCGATGATCTTGCCGTGCTCCAAAACCAGCACTCTGTCGGCGATACTCACCGTGCTGAGTCGATGGGCGATGATGATGGCTGTGCGGCCGGCGAGTAGCGTCTTCAGGCCAAGTTGAACCTGACGTTCGCTCGGGATGTCGAGACTACTCGTTGCTTCATCAAGGATTAGCACTGCCGGATTGGCTAGGAAGGCTCGGGCAAACGAAATCAGCTGACGCTGACCAGCGCTCACGCGGCCACCACGCTTGTTTACATCGGTGTCGTAGCCATCTGGCAGCGCTGTGATGAACTCGTGCGCGCCAACCGCCTTGGCAGCCGCCTCAATCTCTTCCATCGACGCCCCCGGCTTGCCGAGGCTAATGTTGTCAGCCACCGAACCGCCAAACAGGTATGCCTCCTGGGTGACCATGACGACTGATTTGCGAAGGTCTAGGTCTGAGATGTCGCGGAGGTTGATGCCATCCAACGTCACCTCGCCGTGGGTCGGGTCGTAGAAGCGGCTGACCAGCTTTGCGAGCGTGGTCTTGCCGGCTCCGGTGGTTCCCACCAGGGCGATGGTTTGTCCGGCCGGGATCTCAAGATTGAATGGTGGCAATACGGTCTTGCCGTTCGAGTAGTGGAACTCAACATCGTTGAAGTTGATCTTGCCCGAGGCGTTGGTAACCGGGGTTGGATGAATAGGCTCAGCAACGCTAGGCACCTCTTCGAGCACACCGCTGATTTTTTCAAGCGCACTCGCGGCCGATTGATACGCGTTGTAGAAGTTGGCGATTGCTTCCATCGGGTCGAAGAAGCGACGAGCGTAAAGAACAGATGCGGTAAGGATTCCGATGCCAAGTTCACCGTTCATTACCCTCATGCCGTCAAAAATGAGCACACCGGCTACGGTGACGATCGCGATGAAAACCTGGCTCGGCTGGTAAACGCCAAAGAGCATGATGGTTCGAACGTTGATCTTGCGGTAGTCCTCGACCAGTTCGTCGTACTTTGCCTGGTTCGACTCTTCTTTGCGGAAAGCCTTTACCGCGCGGATGCCAATCATGGTCTCCACAAAGTGCACGATTAGCTTGGCGCTCGCAACGCGCGAAATTCGGTACGCCAAGCGAGACTGCTTCTGATACCAGCGAGTGATCAGCCCTAGCGGAATAAGCGCAATCAGCAGAATGACAAATGCCTGAGGGTCGAGTATGACAAACGCGACGGCAGTGAACAGCATGGTCAAAATGCCGGCGATCATTTCGTTGCCACCGGTATCTAGGAGCTCACGGATTGAATCGAGATCGTTGGTTTGTCGGCTGATGAATCGGCCAGACGTGTACTGTTCGTGGAAATCAATGCTCAGTCGCTGCGTGTGACGGAACAGTCGTTGACGGAGATCGAAGATAACGCTCTGGTTGGTGCGAGCCGCATAGGTGATGAAGAAGTTCATTCCGAATGCGGTGGTTGCGGCGGCAGCCAGATAGACGAGAGCGCAAATCCAGAGCGGAGTCCAGTCGTTTTTCATCGCTGCCGGAAGAGCCGTGTCGATTGCAATACCGATGATGGCCGGACCCGAAACGCGTAGGAAGGTCGCGATGGTAACGGTGGTGAATCCAACACCGAGTCGACCCCTGATTGGGCGAACGAGCTCCGTCAGAAGCTTCAGCGAGCGCTGGCGGATTGCACGCGATTCTTCTTTGGTGAGGTCAGACTTTTCTTCGTTGGCAACTCCGTGCATGCTCATCGGCCGGCCTCCTCAAGAAGCTTGGCTTGGGCCTCTGCCTCAAGGCTACTGATGACGTAACGGTAGTGTTCGCTGGTTGCCAACAACTCTTTGTGCGTTCCAAATGCGGTGATGACTCCCTGCTCAAGCAACGCCACCTTGTCGGCAAGCTGAACTGTGCTTGGGCGGTGCGCCACAATCAACGAAGTGGTGTTTTTCAGAACCGTACGCAGGGCCTCTTCAACCATCGCTTCAGTGTCAACATCGAGAGCACTTAGCGGGTCGTCCAAAACCAGAACCTCCGGCTGTGCAGCAACCGCTCGGGCTAACGCCAGGCGTTGACGCTGGCCACCACTAAGGCTCATGCCTTCTTCACCAATGCGGGTTTCTAAGCCGTCTGGAAGTTCATAGGCAAACTGCGCCTGAGCAATCTCCAGAGCCTGCTTCAGCTCATCCTCGGATGATTCGGGACGACCAAGCAGAACGTTCTCGCGCACACTCGCGCTGAAGAGGGTGGCATCCTCGAAGGCCATCGCAATGTGTTTGCGCAAGTCTTTGCGAGTGAGGTCGCGGATGTCCACGCCATCGATGAGAATCTGGCCGGAAGTGACGTCGTAAAGACGAGTGGTAAGCGAGGTTAGAGTGCTCTTGCCACTGCCTGTGATGCCGATCAGGGCAACTGATTCGCCTGGCTCGAGAACCAGATTCACACCCTTCAGCAGGTCTGAATCGCCGTCGCGAGTATCGGCAAAACGGAAGTGAACGTCCTTGAACTCAAGTCGGCCACGCGGTTCGGCAATGCTCTTTGGGTGCTCAGGGTCGGTGATTTCAACCGGCGCATCCAGCACTTCAAACAGTCGCTCGATTGCCGTCTTGGCGTCCAGAGTCATGCTCATTAGGAATCCGATGGATTCGGTCGGCCAGCGTAAAACGGTCGCGGTAGCTAGGAACGCAACCAGGCCACCTACGGTGAGCTGACCAGTTGTAACGAGCCAGATTCCCGCGAACAGGCTGAGGCCAACGGCGACTTCCGGAATCAGGATGAGATACAGCCACAGTGCGCCCACCGACCGCGCCTTTTCAATCTCGGTACCGCGGAGCACGTCGCTGTCTTTGGCAAATTTCTTGGAGAAGTGGTCTGCCCTGCCGAAGGCCTTTAGTACTCGAACACCGTGAACCGCCTGCTCCACCGAAGTGACTAGGTCTCCGGCCTGATCTTGGCTGAGGCGCGCAAGGGCGTGATATTCATGCTCAAACTTGAAACCGCGAACCCAAATAGGAAGGCTGCACACCAGGAAGATAGTGCCGAGAATCCAGTGGAAGTTGAACATAACAACCATGCCACCGATGATGACAATGAGGTTAGTGGTGAGCATCACCAAACCGAAGGAAAGCCATCTGCGCAACAGTCCGAGGTCGCCGGTAGTGCGGCTCAGGAGCTGACCAGAAGGCCAGCGGTCGTGGAATGAAACCGGAAGGTCCTGAAGCTTTTCGTAGAGCGCATGGCGCAACTGAGACTCGACGCGGGTGCCCGGGATGATTACCAGCCATCGGCGCACAAGGGTCATCGCAACATCTACAAAACCGAACAGCAGAACCAGACCGACCGCGGCGAGAAGGTTTTGCAGGGTTGTGTTTTTGGCTAGACCGTTGATGAGAGTCTGCATCAACTGAGGCACCGTGAGTGCGGCAGCCTGGGAACCGATGCCCGCCAAGATTCCGAGAACTGTGCGAGGCAGCGCGCTCTTGGCATACGGGAAAATCCGCATGTAGGTCGCAAGCGACGATTGTCTCTTCATCGGTGAATCGGTCCAAATCTGCTTGCCGCAAATTGTGAAAAACCCAGGGTTCATCTCGGCACAGCATTACAGGCTAACAAAGAAAAAACCCCGCCTCTTCCGAAACGGGGTTTTAACTAGAAAAAGTTATTACTTCTTTGTAGAAGCCACCTTTAGTGGAAGAAGTGACGCTCTCCGGTGAAGTACATGGTTACTCCAGCGGCTTCGGCTGCGGCGATGACTTCTTCATCGCGTACCGAACCGCCAGGCTGAACCACGGCCTTTACGCCACCGTCGATGAGGATCTGCAGACCATCGGCGAATGGGAAGAATGCATCCGATGCGGCTACCGCACCCTTCGAGCGCGAAACCGAACGCTCAACCGCGAGCTTGCAGCTGTCCACGCGGTTTACCTGGCCCATACCAACTCCAACCGAGCCGCCATCCTTAGAAATCAGGATGCCGTTCGACTTCACCGCGCGCGATGCACGCCATGCGAACTTGAGCTCCTCGAAGGTTTCGTTGTCTGCCTTAGGGCCTGCAACTAGCTTCCAGTCGTTGGTGTTGAACTTGTCGAAGACGTCTGGCTGCTGAACGAGCAGGCCGCCCGAGATCTGACGAACCTCGAGCGATTCGCGCGAGTAGTTCTTTGGAAGTTCGAGGACACGAAGGTTCTTCTTGGCCAACAGGACCTCAAGCGCTGCGGTCTCGAAGCCAGGTGCAACGATTACCTCGGTGAATACCTCAGAAACCGCCTGAGCCATTGCCAGGGTGACAGTGCGGTTCGAGGCGATAACGCCACCGAATGCGCTCATCGGGTCGCAGAGGTGCGCCTTCTGGTAGGCGCTAAGGATTGGGTCGGTTGCACCTGGAGTTGCAATCGCGATACCGCAAGGGTTCGCGTGCTTGATGATGGCAACGGCTGGCTCGGTGAAGTCGAAGGCGGCGCGAAGAGCTGCATCGGCGTCAACGTAGTTGTTGTAAGACATTTCCTTGCCGTTGAGGAGACGGGCCTGGGCGATACCCTGAACCGCGTTGTCTCCGGTGCTCTTGTATAGCGCTGCAGCCTGGTGGCTGTTCTCGCCGTAACGAAGCACGTTAGAAAGCTTGCCGGTCACCTGAATTTCAGGCTCGAAACCAGGGTTTGCACCCTCGCTCTGCTCAGGAGCACCGACCTTAGCCTTCCAGGCGTTGCCTAGCTCCTCGGCGAACCAGTTGGCAACCGCGGTGTCGTACTGAGCAGTGTGGCTGAATGCCGCGTAGGCAAGTTCACGGCGCTGGTCGAGAGTGGTTCCACCCTCAGGAAGCGAAGCGATGATCTCGCCGTAACGTGCTGGGTCAACAACGATGGCAACGTTTGCGTGGTTCTTTGCGCTCGCGCGAACCATCGCCGGGCCACCGATGTCGATCTGCTCGACCACTGCGTCGCCCTTGGCACCTGATGCCACGGTCTGAACGAACGGGTAGAGGTTTACAACCACTAGCTGGAAAGCTTCGATGTCGAGCTCTGCAAGCTGCTGCTCGTGCTGAACTAGGCGGAGGTCGGCTAGCAGACCAGCGTGCACCTTAGGGTGAAGGGTCTTCACGCGGCCGTCGAGCGACTCTGGGAATCCGGTAACCTGCGAAACCTCGGTTACGGCGTAACCCGCGTCGGCGATGGTCTTGGCGGTCGAGCCGGTCGAGACCATAGCAACGCCAGCTTCGTGAAGTGCCTTAGCAAGGTCTAGAAGTCCGGTCTTATCGCTAACGCTGATTAGCGCGCGCTTGATAGGAATGCGGTTGAAGTGACGGTAGTCGTTAGCGGTATACGGGTTGTGTGCAGCCAAGGCTAGCCTTTCGTGGTGGGCCGGGCGCGAAACCCGAACCGGTTATCGGGTTAGTGAAATCTTGTTTTCGGCGATGTCGCGAACCACCTTGACGAGCAACTCGCGCTCGACAACCTTGATGCGTTCGTGAAGCGACTCTTCGCTATCTTCCGGCAGAATGGCAACCTTGGCCTGAGCCAGGTGCGGGCCGGTGTCGACACCCTCGTCGACGATGTGAATGGTTACGCCAGTTTCGGTGGCGCCGGCCACCATGGCATCGTGAACTCCGTGCGCACCTGGGAACAGCGGCAGAAGTGAAGGATGCGTGTTGATCATCTTCGGTGCAACTGCGCTGACGAATGATGCAGGCAGAATACGCATGAAGCCCGCTAGGACGATTAGGTCTGGGTTGTAAGACTTTACGTTGGCGAGCAGCTCGGCCGCCCAGTCTTCGCGGTTTGCGAATGAGCTAGGTGGGACAACGAAAGTTGGGATGCCATACTTTTCTGCGTGAGCCAGGCCATCTGCCGGGTTGTCTGCACCAACTGCAACTATGTTGATTGGGTAGCTGGCATCTTCGGTTGCGGTCAGCAAGGCCTTGAGGTTTGAACCTCCGCCTGAGATGAGAACTACGACCGACAACACCCCTCTAGTTTACCGCGAGATGGCGCGGTTCTTAGGGCCGGTTCTGGTTACTCTTCGGCGATGAAGAAGTCGTCCGAGGCGACTGGCTCTTCAGGCTTTCGCAGAGGCTGTCGAACCCGATCAATCAGATGTGCGTCTGGCGCTTCCGGCTTTGCGCTGTAGAAGGCGGCCAGCGTGGAGACCACGGCGGTTTCAAGAAACACCACTAGGCCAATAAGCCAAGGATTTCCGCCGAAATCGGCGAATCGTCCAGGGCCAATCGAGCCGCCAGCAATGAGGTTCAAGAACACCATTTCTAAGCCTGCGACAACGCCGATGGCGAGACCTAGCGACAACGCGGCATTGAACGCAGAGGCAAACTCGAATCGAATGGCCTCGGCATGCTCACGCACGCGCAGAGTTGCCAAGAACGCGGCAACCACCGGAATGGCGATTGCGATCATGCCGAAGCTGAGAGTTCCGGCCGGCAACGCCGCAAGGATTGGGAATGCCGGCATCGGGCCAAGTTGGCTTCCGAGCGGGCTAACCAGCGAGCCTGTGCCGATGCTGAATCCAACGCCGGTAAACCAGTCGGCACCCATCACCACGAAGTTTGGTAGCAGTGCAATCTGGCCAACTGTTAGCAGGATGCCACCGAGCAGGGTCAGCTGCATGCCTTCATAGAGGCGAATAACTTCAATCCAGTTGAAGGCCAACGAGAGCGCAATAGTGAGCGCCGAAACACCAAGAAGCGCCGCCACCACGGCAGTACCGGCACGCAGCGCTGGAGTCGAAACAGCGCGGTACCACCATCCGAGGCCGTCAACAAACTTATACAAGCGAGCCCGAACCAACATGCGCTCAGGTGCTTCTGGAAGGTGAGCCACGCCGAGGTCTATCGGGCGCGCAAAGAGCAAGGATGCCATGGTAACTAGTGTCCATAAGACGGCAGGCTGGTAGGTGCCTTGGGCCACTACCGGGAAGGCGAGATCGCTCTTAGCCGATGTGGTCACCAACAGGCTGAAACCGAGGTAGACCACGAAAGCGCCGGCCCAGCCAGGCCATAGCTGCTGGGTTGCTGCAAGCCTGCGACCAACCCGATAGGCGGTGCCGAAGACGATTCCGCTAAGACCAAGAGGAATGATCGAGAGGACGAAGTCTGGGGCTGCGATGCCTGCAATCTTTTGGGCTGGAACCATTATATGTACGCCGTGGGCGGCAAGCCAGGTGTCTGCGGCGGCACGATATGCGGCCATGAAATCAACCGAAGCGTTGTTTTCGGTTAGCCAGAGAATGGTGAAAGGCACCAGCAAAATGCCTAGACCAACTGCCACTGCAAGAGCGGCCTCGAGGGCTGCGGTTACAAAAATGGCTTTACGACTAAACACCTTTCAAGGGTATACGGAAAGCCAAACGGCCCCCGCATTTCGCGAGGGCCGTTCGATAAAACAAGCAGATTATGCGAGGTTTGCGTAAACCTCACGCATAAGTGCAGCAGTCTCGCTCGGGGTCTTGCCAACCTTCACGCCGGCAGCCTCGAAGGCTTCCTTCTTGGCCTGAGCGGTACCTGCAGAACCCGAAACAATCGCACCAGCGTGACCCATGGTCTTGCCTTCAGGAGCGGTGAAGCCCGCAACATAAGCAACCACTGGCTTGGTGACGTGCGCCTGGATGTAAGCCGCAGCCTTCTCCTCCGAGTCTCCACCGATTTCACCGATGAGCACGATCGCCTTGGTCTCTGGGTCTGCCTGGAAAGCAGCTAGAGCGTCGATGTGAGTGGTGCCGATGATTGGGTCTCCACCGATACCGATAGCGGTCGAGATACCGATTTCACGGAGCTCGAACATCATCTGGTAGGTGAGAGTACCCGACTTCGAAACCAAACCGATTGGGCCTGCGCCGGCGATGTCCCAAGGGGTGATGCCTGCGTTCGACTTTCCCGGGCTGATGATGCCTGGGCAGTTTGGGCCGATGAGGCGAGTCTTCTCGCCCTTTGCCACGTTGTATGCCCAAGCCTCAGCCGAGTCGTGTACTGGAATACCTTCGGTGATTGCAACCGCTAGTGGAATCTCTGCATCGGTTGCTTCGATGATTGCAGCCTTAGCGAAGGCTGGTGGCACGAAGATAACCGAAACGTTTGCGCCGGTTGCAGCCATTGCCTCAGCAACGGTTCCGAAAACTGGAAGCTGGGTGCCGTCAACATCAACGGTCTCGCCGGCCTTGCGTGGGTTCACGCCACCAACGATGTTCGAGCCACCTGCGAGCATGCGGCGGGTGTGCTTCATGCCCTCGGCGCCGGTCATGCCCTGAACAATGATTCGCGAGTTCTGGTCTAGAAAAATCGACATTTTATGTTTCCTCTCGCGCTTACTTGTTTGCCAACTCAGCGGCCTTGTCGGCTGCCTCGTCCATGGTCTCTACAACGGTCACCAGTGGGTGAGCGTACTCTGCGAGGATGCGGCGACCCTCGATTACGTTGTTGCCGTCTAGACGAACAACAAGCGGCTTCGAAGCTGCCGAACCTAGGGTGTTTAGCGCGCCGACGATACCGTTTGCAACGGCGTCACAGGCGGTGATTCCACCGAAGACGTTTACGAATACGCTGCGAACCTGTGGGTCGTTCAAGATGACGTCTAGGCCGTTAGCCATGACCTCAGCGCTTGCGCCACCACCGATGTCGAGGAAGTTAGCTGGCTTTACGCCACCGTGCTTCTCACCTGCGTAAGCAACGACGTCGAGGGTCGACATAACAAGGCCCGCACCGTTACCGATGACACCAACTTCGCCGTCTAGCTTCACGTAGTTAAGGCCTAGAGCCTTAGCCTTCTCTTCTAGTGGGTCAACCTTGGCGATGTTTACAACTTCGCGCTCGCTGTGACGGAAGTCTGCGTTCTCGTCTAGCGAGACCTTGCCGTCAAGAGCCAGAATCTGGCCATCCTTGCTTAGAACTAGAGGGTTTACCTCAACAAGGGTGGTGTCTTCGTTCTTGAAGACGTTCCAAAGCTTTACGAACACTGGAGCGACCTTGGCTGCCATGGCGTCGTCGAAGCCACCAGCCTTTGCAATCTCAAGTGCCTTGTCTAGGTCGATGCCTAGCATTGCGTCTACCGGAACCTTGGCTAGAGCCTCTGGGCGCTCAACTGCGAGCTGCTCAATCTCCATGCCGCCCTCAACGCTGCATAGCGAGAGGAAGGTGCGGTTCGATCGGTCGAGCAGAATCGAGAAGTAGAACTCCTTGTCGATTGCTGCACCTTCAGCGATCATTACGCGCTTTACAACGTGGCCCTTGATGTCTAGGCCAAGAATCTTCGATGCGGCTTCACGCGCTTCGTCAACGCTGTGAACTACCTTGACACCGCCGGCCTTACCGCGGCCGCCAACCTGTACCTGAGCCTTGACGACTACGGTGCCGCCAATCTTTGCTGCAGCTGCGGCTGCTTCGTCTGGGGTGTCCGCGATTAGACCCTGAAGTACTGGTACTCCATAGGCCTCAAACAGGTCGCGCGCCTGATACTCAAATAAATCCACTTTTGGTCCATTTCGACTGGAATGAGGGGCTAGAAAGCCTTCTTAAAGTCTACGCCTAGCGGGGATGGCGAATTGCCGAAAACCAAGGGCTACGGGGGCACTTTCTCATTGACCGAAACTCATTGCGAGGGCAAGTTTTGGAATATTCATAGAGTTTTACATAAAGTTCTCCGGCCGGAGTAGCGTGCAGATATGACAACTCGCAAACTCCTGAAATCGCTCATCGCACTAATCGCCGGCGCAGGTCTTTTGCTGTCTCCAATGTTCTTGGCTCAAACCGCACACGGGGCCACGACAGCAACTAAAGCCAAGTGCGGGACTGCCCGTATCAACTCAGTTAAGTACTTTTCCGAAAACGTCTCGATCATGTGCGACGGAACCTGGATGTACGTGAGTTCACTCGAGGTTCCCAATGACGAGATGATGGTCGGCATTACCGGCTGGAACCAACAGGTTCCGCTTCCGTTTGTTATGTCCGATGTTCTATCAACCATGTGGAAGATTCCGCTAAAGCCCAAGTACTCGAAAGCAACAACCGCCACGACAGGCGTTGGAGCTACAGGACTAATGGTGAACGGTGTTCCGCTTTTCAACGCGACCAAGCCTTCTCAAAATGGAAATCAGTCTGCTTATCAGCCGTCGGCCGACCCTCTACTTACGGGCGAGCTAGATCACTGTGATGGTCACTCTGGCCGCGGTGATGACTACCACTATCACGCCTATCCGAGCTGCCTCGTTACAGCTTTAGTTGGCTTGAGCCACACAAGCAAAGCAAAGAATGGGCTGCTCGGCTGGGCTATCGATGGTTTCCCCATCTACGGTCTTACCGAAACAAGCGGCTCAGCGGTTACCAAGTTGGACGCTTGTATGGGCCACGACCTGAAAAACGGCATTGGCTACCACTACCACTTCTCGAATTCAGCGCCATATTCACCGATGTGCTTCCACGGAGTAGTACCAATCGAAAACAACCCTGAGCACCAGCCTGCGGCTGCCCCAGCTAGACAAGCCGGCGCTCCCGCAAAAGTTGTCATAACTGCCATGCACTTCGAAATCGCAGGAAAATCGACGCTGTCATACACGTATAACGGCGCAACGGGTTCGGTTACATACTGGCCCACCACGAGCAACGACTCCAACAAGGATTGCTGGCAATTTGAATACTTGAACCCGCCACCTGGATCACCTGGCACCGGCTCTCAGGTAGCGTGCAGACCTAGGAACGGCCGAGGCTCCTGAGTTACTGCCTCGAGTAGAACACGCTCACACTTGCTTCCGCAACGATGCTCTTCGATGCCTGCAGCATGACCTGGGAGCCTGTCAGGCTTTCGCCTACAAGCTGCGTGGAGAGTGCGTACAAGTGGAAGGTGTAGGTCTTCTGTCCCGGCCCCTGTGAGCAGGGCGGGGTATAGCCAAGGGAACCTTTGAAGTTTTTACCTTTGATGCCCAAAGAGAGCGCGGCATCCATGCCTTTAGACTTCGGGCTTATGTTGTATTGAACCAGATGGTTGAAATCGGTTTGAACAGGTTCATTCGGCCTTGCAGGTCCTGGTGCTGTATCCATGGTTAGCAGCAAAGACTTTGCTGAATCCGGCACGTTGGTCCAGGTTAGGGCGGGCATTACGCCCGCTCCGTCGCAGGTGTTTTGTGGCTTCAAAAAGTTCGCGGTTCCCAATTCAGGGACTTGCAGTGAGAGAGAACTGACGTTAGCCAGAGCTTTCTTTGCGACCGCCCTGAATAAAACCGTGTTGTCGAGCGTAAGACTGTCAGACCAGATTAACTTGGCCCTCGGATCCCAAGTCACCTCGTTGTAGCCATCCTTTACGCCAACTTCTGCCTGCGTGTACACAGAAGCCTTTGGCCACTTTGAATCGGAATAGGTGGTCGAATTCCACTTTGCAGGTGGCTGCACCACCATCGACTTGCAGTCGATTGTGGGTTGGAGAGACTTGGCGCAGGATGCATCAAGTGGCGCTTTGAAAGTTACAAAAGACTTCCAAGTGTCTGAAGTTGCGGCAACCAACTTGCCGGAAACCGACTCGTGAATTTGAGCAATAAGGCCAGCATCACCTATCTGCTGCTGCGGGGTTCCGATGTACTCCAACCCACTCTGATTTTCGGTGTAATCCTTGGCCTGGATGGCGATGGTCAGAGGGTATTTTGCTTTGAAAGTAGCCGAGACCTTATTGAACGACTTAGTTGTCGTGATTGGAACCGGATCTTCCGCAACTTTGACCCCATTCACGTAAAGCGCAAACCAGTTATCGGCCCAGACATCTGCGGTGAATGAAGTGAGGGGTGTGGCAGCGACCGCCGGGTGGGCACTTCCAAACATGAGCAGGGAAGCACACAGGAGAGCCCTCAACTTTCGCATTAGCTAACCAGTTTTTCGTAACTGTCGGCGATTGTGCCGTCGAACTTTACGAACTCAACTTTCGCCGTTGCCCCTGCTGTGCTTACACGAAGAAATCCTGAGCCTCCAACGGTTTTTCCCGACAGGTAACCGTACTGTGTTGGATCGACCTTGTCGCCTGGATGACTCGGTTGAGGCACAGTCTGGTAGACGATTCCGTCCAGTTCCTGCTTCACGTAGAGGTGATCGTGGCCCTTGAAAACGAATGAGACATGGTTTTCAAGCAAAAGGTCGTGGACGGGTTTGTACCAGCCAGCTCTGTTTTGGGCAAAGCCTGGAGTTCCATCAATGTTCGCCCCACCCCACTCATTTCGTCTAGCGATTTCGACACCGCCACGAGACTGTGGGTCGCCCACAAGCAAGTGATGAATGTAGACAAACTTGTGACGCGCTTTGCTTGCCTCAAGGGTTGCCCGAAGCCAGTCGTATTGCGCTTTGCCAAGAGTCCATTGCCAACCATCTGGCTTTGGAGCCGAGGTTGTGTAGGTGAACGGGTCGAGACAAACGTGAAGCTGGTCTGGGCCCTCAAACGAGTAGTAAGCGAGTTCGCCAGTTTGCTCTGGGAAGTACTCGGCACGGTACTTCTTGGTGTTGAAGTTGCTGTAGCCAAGTTCTCCGTCGTGATTACCCAAGACAATTTTCAGCGGTACGCCCTGAAGTTTTTGGTAGTAACCCTTCATGAGTTCAAACCGAGCACGAATGTTCGCCTCGCTCTTATCCGGAAGTTTGTCGACCATGAAAATGTCACCGAGATCAACGAGGAAAGCAGGTGCGGATTTAACGATCTGCGCGAGCGTTCCCGTGTAGACCTCGGCACTTGAGTTTTCATCCATGTGCGGGTCTGCCTGCACGGCAAAAACCGGCTTACTGAAGCTCGTTGGCAATGTGAAACTAGCCGAACCTAATGCGAGATACGCAGAGCTGCCCTTCTTGAGATACCTCAAGCGGTAATACACCTTAGACCCACTCTTTAAATTCGAAAGTTTTATGGTCTGGGCGACATTGGCGCGCAGATTGGTGATTGGAGACTTGAAACCGTACTTTCCCGGCTCGTATCCGTACTCGATGTAGGCCTTGGCAATGATTTTTGCCACCGCTGAAAAAGTAGCACTGGTTGGATCAGTCAAGCTCTTAAGTGTTAGGGTGACCGATGCTGTCGCCGCCGAGCCAGGACTTGCCTCTGAAGTTAGGACGCTGCTTACTACAACGGCTTGGATGAAATTACGACGACTGAAAGCGCTTTGCGACTTCCCATCTCTTGCAACCATTAGAAGCCACCCCTCGGCTTGACTTCGTAGCTATGGGCTACGGATAGGTTCTTTCGTGCGCTGTCTTGGGCACGTGCGGCCAGGAAGTATTCCACTTTGGCAGCGCTCGGAGAAACACTTACTCTTACGTGTCCGGAGTTCGGAGCCTTTGTCCCGGTCTTATAGGCGTCCGCGTTGAACATTGAGAAGGTGTCGTCGGCTGGGTTTGGCATCGACTGGTAGATCAGGCCGTCTCGCTCCTGAGTCACAAAGATGTGGTCGTGGCCTTGGAAGAAGATCGAAACTCCGTGCTTGACCATCAGGTCGTGAATTGGGAGCTCCCAAGTTGGTCGCTGTTCGGCGAAACTGGTTGTCTTTGTCGGGTCTGCGCCACCCCACTCATAGCTGTAGGAAACTTCCACTGCGCCGCGACCGGTACCCATGACGTGGTGCGCAAATACGAAGATGTATTTTGACTTTGAGGTTTCTAGCGTGTGCTTTAGCCAGGCGTATTGCTCGTCTCCAAGACCAACCTTCCAAAGGTCTTTGGTCTTTCCCGAACCAGCCTTTTTGTCCGTGGTGGCCTGGTCGTTTGAAACACCAGCCACATTGTCTACGGCGTATTGAGAGTGCCAATAAGGATCGAGCGTGATGAACGTCGCATCTCCCCAGGTCCAGGCGTAGTAATCGCGCGGGTTGCCAACATGGTCTATCACGGATGCATCCGTGGAATAGAAACTGTCGTTGATGGGAAGTGGGAAGTACTTCAAACGAGCATTGCCCGCAAGAACTGCAGGGTTGGTGTCTGTGCCGTCCAGAAGGTATTGAGCAGACTGCTCGTGATTTCCGTTGACCAGGAATATGGGAACGGTTCCACCCGATATTGCTAGCCACTGACGGTGTGTGGCGTAAACCTTTTCTACGTTTGCCTGAGTTGCCTGATTCTTGCCAATCAGCGGATCGATAGAGAAATCATCGCCGAGCAGAATGTGGAAGTCCGGCTGATGAGAGACGATGTTGCGCTGGGTAACCGTGTAGAGATCGGCATTGAACATTTTGCCTGCGCGCTCAGGATGAGTGTCTCCCTGAACAGTGAATGCAAATGCCTTGCCGGAGGCCTTAGCCGTGCTGAAACTTAGAGTGCTGCCTGTAGAGAAAGTGCCGCTAGCCCCGGCCCTGTAGCGGATTCGGTAGTAGACCTTTGAGCCTGGTTTGAGAGACTGAAGGTCAATTACTGCTGGTGTCGCCTGTCCGATGCTAAAGACCTTGCTCTTGCCGCTGAACTT
>JBEEJV010000135.1:0-3494 GCA_041169005.1 Actinomycetota bacterium | reverse complement strand
TCCTTGCGGCGTGGCTTGCGGCCCGCGGCCACAACCTTCTTTGGTGCTGCCATTAGTTTCTCCTAAATCCTTATTGGACGCTCTAGTGCCTAGCGGCTACTAGCGAGCGGCCTTCTTCTTGCCGGCTACGGTACGCTTTGGACCCTTGCGAGTACGTGCGTTGGTCTTGGTGCGCTGACCGTGTACTGGTAGGCCCTTGCGGTGACGGATACCCTGGTACGAACCGATTTCTACCTTGCGGCGGATGTCGGCCTGAACGTCGCGGCGGAGGTCACCCTCAACCTTGTAGTTGCCTTCGATGTGGTCACGGATAGCAACGAGCTGGTCGTCGGTTAGGTCCTTGACGCGGATGTTCTTGTCGATAGCAGTTTCAGTCAAGATCTTGATTGAACGGGTGCGACCGATTCCATAGATGTAAGTAAGGGCGATCTCAACGCGCTTTGCGCTTGGGATGTCTACGCCGGCAATACGTGCCATGTGGATTTCTCCTGTTTTTCATGAAGGTCTGTGACAACGCCACCTTGGATTGGCATCCAAGCCTCCGCCTTCATCGGAGGGTGCCGGAAGCAATCAGAGAAACTTGATTGCAACCTTGAGCGTTGCCTTGTTATTTAGTTGTTTCGCTTTTGACGGCGAGGGTGGGGCTTGTGGCCCCGGGTTTCGAAGTCTTAGCCCTGGCGCTGCTTGTGACGTGGGTTCTCGCAGATAACCATGACGCGACCGTGGCGACGGATGACCTTGCACTTGTCGCAAATCTTCTTGACGCTTGGGTTTACCTTCATGTCTCGTACTTCTTTTCGGGGTTCTTTCGAACCGGTTTACAACAGGCAACTGGCGTTACCCATCGAGTCTTGGTTGCTTGGGCCTAGGCCGTCGGCTTATTTGTAGCGGTAAATGATGCGCCCACGAGTTAGGTCGTAGGTGCTTAGCTCAACAATGACGCGGTCCTCAGGAAGGATGCGAATGTAGTGCTGGCGCATCTTGCCTGAGATGTGTGCCAAGACCTTGTGACCGTTGGTCAGCTCCACGCGAAACATCGCGTTTGGAAGAGCTTCTACAACACTGCCCTCGATCTCGATTACACCGTCTTTGTTAGCCATAAACTCACTTATCTGCTTACTTTTTGGTTGCTTCCGCGCGCGAAAACGACAACCAAATTGGTTATGGATTTTCGTGTGGAAACACCGAATTTCAATCCTAGCCGAAATGGCTAAATATTGGTAATTGTTTCTGGCGGCTTTGCCCGTACCCTTTTGGGCCTAAAACTTGTTATTCACCGAGCGGTGCTACGGTCACGCCTAGCTTCGAAAGCTGTTCGGCACCACCGTCTCTTGCGGTAAGGACCCAAATTCCGCCTTCGTGAACCGCAACAGTGTGTTCCCAGTGGCTAGCGTCTGAGCCATCGATGGTTGAAACTGTCCAGTCGTCATCGAGAACCTTGGTGATTTCGGTACCGGCGGTAACCATTGGCTCAATGGCTACGACCAGACCCGGAACAATCTTCGGGGTGAGGCCGCGAACAGCGTAGTTGAATACCGGTGGGTCTTCGTGCATCGAGCGACCGATGCCGTGACCAACATACTGCTCGAGGATTCCGAACTTGCCCTGCGAGTTAACGTACTTCTCGATTGCTACACCGACATCGTTGAGTCGCTTACCCTTTGCAAGAGCAGCGATTCCGTGCCAGAGGCTCATCTCAGTAACGCGGCTAACTCGCTCGCGAGCCGCCGAAATCTTTGGGTCTCCCCCAGGGACCACAACGCTAATCGCGCTGTCGCCGTTCCAGCCGTCGATGATCGCACCGGCGTCGATCGACACTAGGTCGCCAGCCTGAAGAATACGGTCTGCACTCGGAATTCCGTGAACCACTTCATCGTTGATTGAGGCGCAGATGGTGTGGAAGTAACCAGGAACCAGTTGGAAATTGCTCTTTGCTCCGAGCGATTCGATTGTTTCGTTCGCGATTCGGTCGAGCTCCAGTGTGCTGATACCAGGCTTGATGGCCGCGCGAACTGCAGCCAGAGCAGCTTCAGTGATGAGGCCGGCTTTACGCATGAGCAGAATCTGCTCGTTGGACTTTAGTTCGAACTCTTCACGAGACATTGCCGCAACCGTTCTTAGGTGCCGTTGTTTATGCCGATAATCTTTGGCGAAGGATTAGGCGCTGATGCCGCGAGCGGCAAGAGCCTCAAGGATGCGACCGGTTACCTCTTCGACCGCACCGAGGCCGTCGACGGTTACAACTAGATCGCGTGATGCGTACTCGTTTACCAACGGAGCGGTCTGCTCTTCGTAAACCTCTAGGCGGCGGCGAATAACATCTTCGGTGTCATCCGCGCGACCCTGTTCGATTGCACGGTTTAGCAGACGACGAACTACCTCATCGGTGTTAGCGGTTAGCAAAACAACTGCATCAAGCTTGGTTCCCGCCGATGCGAGCATGCCGTCAAGTTCTACAACCTGGTCTGCGGTGCGAGGATAACCGTCTAGCAAGAAGCCTGCCTTTGCATCTTCGTGCGAGAGGCGATCGCTAACAAGATCGTTAGTGACCGAGTCTGGAACGTACTCGCCCTTGTCCATGTAAGACTTTGCAAGCTTGCCGAGTTCGGTTTCGTTCTTCACGTTGTAGCGGAAGATGTCGCCGGTCGAGATAGCAGGAATGGCAAAAGTTTCAGCAAGCTTTACTGCCTGAGTTCCCTTGCCGGCACCCGGGGCGCCAATCAAGAGGAGGCGGGTCACTTCAGAAGACCTTCGTAGTTACGCTGCTGCATCTGAGCGCTGATCTGCTTTACGGTTTCAAGACCAACACCAACGATGATGAGGATCGAGGTACCACCGAATGGGAAGTTCTGGCTGGTGCCAAGAAGACCGAATGCGATTAGCGGGATAAGAGCGATTAGGCCGAGGTACAGAGCACCTGGGAAGGTGATGCGGCTTAGCACGAAGTCTAGGAACTCCATGGTTGGACGGCCGGCACGAATACCTGGGATGAATCCGCCGTACTTCTTCATGTCGTCTGCAACTTCTTCAGGGTTGAAGGTGATTGCTACGTAGAAGTAGGTGAAACCAACGATTAGAAGGAAGTAAAGCGCCATGTATAGCGGGTGGTCGCCCTTGGTGAGGTAGTTGCTCACCCAGGTAACCCAGTCGGCAACCTTGCCAGTCTTTGCATCCGGCTGGTTGAACTGAGCCAATAGGGCAGGTAGGTAAAGAAGGCTTGAAGCGAAGATAACTGGGACAACGCCGGCCATGTTGACCTTGATTGGAATGTAGGTAGCCTGGCCACCGTATTCGCGACGACCAACCATACGCTTTGCGTACTGGACCGGAATACGACGCTGCGACTGCTCAACCAGGATTACAAGGGCAACGGTTAGAACACCGATGCCGATTACTAGAAGAAGAGTTTCGATGCTCTTGGTCTGAGCGATCTGAGCAAGCGATGCAGGGAAGCGCGATGCAATCGACGCGAAGATTAGAAGCGACATACCGTT
>JBEEJV010000134.1:0-2963 GCA_041169005.1 Actinomycetota bacterium | reverse complement strand
AAGCCGCGGCTGATTCACATATCAATGCCACCGTGAATTTCAACACCATTGGCGGCGCCTTTGACTTGCGTCTGCAGGTGTCAGCATTCGTCGGTGCCGTAATCAGCAGTCCACTCTGGCTCTACCAGCTATGGGCATTCATTGTTCCCGCGCTAAAACGCCGCGAGCGCCTATACACGCTTGCATTCCTGGGAACGGCAATACCTTTATTCCTCGGTGGTTGCTACCTCGCTTGGGCATCCATCCCCAACTTCGTACGTGCCTTGCTTTCAATGACACCGACGGGTAGCACCAATCTAATAAACGCCAACGAATACATTTTGTTTGCAGTTCGAGTCCTACTGCTCTTCGGGCTAGCCTTTGTGCTTCCAGTTGTCTTGGTCATGCTGAATTTCATGGGGTTGCTAAGCGCAGAAGCAATCCTGAAGGGTTGGCGCCTGGCTGTTGTCGTTTCAGCCTTTGTGGCAGCATTGGCAACGCCAGTGGCAGACCCTACTTCCATGTTTGTACTGATGATTCCGCTACTCGTGCTCTACTTCGTTGCACTCGGCATTGCGGCTATTCGTGACAGAACTGTCAACCGTCGTCAACGCAAGATGTTGGCCGAATACGGCATACAAGACAGCGGAGACTCTAACTAATGCCGACCAGCAATAACGTTAATGAAGACAACCGTTCGCCCGCCGAGCGATACGCAGCAGCCAAGAACCTAAAGAAACTTGAGGCACTGGATGAATTCCAGAGCATCGTCAAGTTTCCATTAGACAAATTCCAATACGACGCCTGCCGCTTCCTAGCAACAGACAAGAGCGTTTTGGTTGCCGCGCCTACTGGGGCGGGAAAGACGATTGTCGGCGAGTTCGCCATACACCTTGCTATGTCCAAAGACTTGAAGGTCATCTATACAACTCCTATTAAGGCTCTTAGCAACCAGAAGTTCTCTGAACTACAGAAGCGTTACGGGGCCGACAGAGTTGGCCTCCTAACTGGCGATACCAACAACAACGGTGACGCCCAGATCGTGGTCATGACGACCGAAGTACTGCGCAACATGATCTATGCCAACAGCGATAGCCTGCGCAATCTTGGATACGTCGTCATGGATGAGGTGCACTATCTTGCCGATCGTTTCCGCGGTGCGGTGTGGGAAGAAGTCATCCTTCACCTTCCACGTGATGTGAAGATTGTCAGTTTGAGCGCGACCGTCAGTAACGCGGAAGAGTTCGGGGCTTGGCTCAACGAAGTCCGTGGTGATACTGAGATTGTCGTTAGTGAGATTCGCCCTATTCCGCTTACCCAACACGTCATGTTCGGAGACGACCTTCTCCCGCTTTTCGAAGGCGGCGGCACAAAGGTAAATCAGGAACTTCTGCAGAAGCACAACAACAAGATGCGTCAGGTACCGGGACGTGGTTATAAGCAGAACAACAAGGGCCCAAAGGGCGGCCGAAACAATGACCGTCAACCGCAGATTTATCGAGCAAGCAAGCCCGAAATGGTCGATATCCTCGACGAAGCCGAGCTGCTTCCGGCCATCTTCTTCGTTTTCTCGCGAGCGGGTTGCGAGCAAGCGGTACGTTCTTGCGTCTACTCCGGCATTAGGCTCACCAGCAAAGACGAACAGCGCCAAATTCGACTTCTGGTTGAAGAAAAAGTCCATAACATCGCCGACGAGGATCTCGCCACACTCGGGTATTTCGAATGGCTGGCAGCTCTCGAGAGGGGAGTGGCCGCTCACCACGCTGGCATGCTGCCAGCCTTCAAGGAGATCGTCGAAGAACTATTCCTGCGCAAACTAGTAAAGGCAGTTTTCGCAACCGAAACCCTGGCGCTTGGTATCAACATGCCTGCCCGCACCGTCGTCCTTGAGCGTCTGGACAAGTACAACGGCGAAGGCCGAGTCCAAATAACACCGGGGGAGTACACCCAGCTCACCGGTCGAGCAGGTCGCCGCGGCATCGACACCGAGGGACACTCAGTAATTCAATGGGCTGGAAATCTAGACCCGCACATTGTCGCTGGGCTCGCATCGAAGCGTACCTATCCGCTGGTTAGCTCTTTCCGACCAACCCACAACATGGCTGTCAACTTGTTGGAGGCGTTCGGACGCAAGCGTTCTAGAGAAGTGCTTGAAACATCCTTCGCGCAGTTCCAGGCTGACCGCGGAGTGGTTGGATTAGCCCGCGGCATCAGAGACAAGCAAATGTCGCTGGAAGGTTATGCCGAGGCAATGCAATGTCACCTTGGTGATTTCGGCGAGTACGCGGCCATGAGACGCGAAATAACCGATATTGAAAAAGTTCTGGCCTCGGGTCGAGTTCGAGCCGAACGCGGAAAGCAAATCCGCATCAGCGACTCACGTCGTGCCCAGGAGAAACAACTCAATGAGTTGAAGCAGCGCATCAAGCATCACCCATGCCATTCCTGCAGCGATAGAGACTCGCACGCGCGCTGGGGCGAACGATGGTACAAACTCGCTCGCGAGATCGATCAGGTTGTATCGCAGATCGAGCGGTCAACCAACCAAGTAGCTCGCACCTTCGACCGCATTTGCGACCTCTTACTAGAGCTCAACTACATCGAGCACGACGGCGACGATCTCGAAGTTCTCGAGATAGGTAAGCTCTTGGGCAGGATCTATGGCGACCGTGACCTACTTGTCACAGAAGCGCTGAGAGCAGGAATTTGGAACAGTCTTGATCCTGCAGGACTGGCAGCCATGGCTGCAGCGCTCATCTACGAGGCTCGACGCGATGATGAACATACAGAAATCAAGCTCCCACGCGGTATTTTCGAGGACGTCCTAAATCACACCGAGGAACTCTGGGAGGCCCTAGAGGGACTCAGTAAGAAGCACAAACTGCCAGGCACTAGCCCTCTCGAACCTGCGCTTTGCCTTCCAATTCACCGATGGGCATCAGGCGCAAAACTTGATGCCGTGCTGTCTCAGGCCGACATGCTTC
>JBEEJV010000133.1:0-10840 GCA_041169005.1 Actinomycetota bacterium | reverse complement strand
CCGCTGCCGAGCCTAAACTGTGGCCGCAGCTGCCTTCGCCGCATACTTCGCAGCGCGCGCAATCTTGGTGATGTCGTCATCGGTGTGCGCACCAGAAACGAACCAAGCTTCAAACGCACTCGGCGGTAGGCTCACGCCGTTTTCCAACATGCTGTGGAAGAACGCGTTGAACTGCGCAACGTTCTGGGTCTGAGCGTCGGCGAATGAACGCACCGGTGAATCGGTGAAGAAGAACGAGAACAGGTTGCCGCCCGACTGCAGACGGTGGGCCACACCCTCGCGGGTTAGCGCTTCGCTGATAACGGTTCCAACCTCGGCTGCACGCTGATCGAGCGTCGCGTATAGGGCGTCATCGCAGAGCTGCAAGGTGGCAAGACCGGCTGCGGTGGCAACCGGGTTTCCGCTTAGCGTTCCGGCCTGATAAACCGAACCCACCGGCGCCAACTGGTCCATAATGTTGGCCGGGCCGGCAACAGCTGCTACCGGGTAACCGCCACCGATTACCTTGCCGTAGGTGTACAGATCTGGGGTCCAACCCTCTGGGGAAATGTACTTGCCAAACCAACCCGATGCGCTGATTCTGAAGCCGGTCATGACCTCGTCAAGAATCATCAATGCACCGTGCGCCTTTGTTAGGCGACGAATGTGCTCATTGAAGTTGAGGTGGTTTCCCGAGGCATCGGTGAACTCGAGAGGCGGGACCACACCCATGTTTGCGGGTGTTGGTTCGGTGATGACGGCCGCAATCTCGCTGCCTCGGGTGGCAAATAATTCCTCGAGAGCCGGTAGGTCGTTATAGGCCAACACCACCGTGTCTTGAGCGGCACCGACAGTAACG
Source organism: Actinomycetota bacterium (assembly GCA_041169005.1). Taxonomy (GTDB): domain Bacteria; phylum Actinomycetota; class Actinomycetes; order Actinomycetales; family Microbacteriaceae; genus Rhodoluna. Next base: position 10,002 of record JBEEJV010000133.1, on the reverse strand, counting down.
CCAGGAGAGTTTGGAAGACCAAGAGTAACAACGCCGGAACCAGCCTGAACCAAAAGGGCATCTGAGTGGCCGTGGTAACAGCCAGCAAATTTCACTATGACGTTACGAGGGTTTGTTGAACCCGCCGATGCAGCGGCACGAGCCAATCGGACCGCGGTCATGACTGCCTCGGTTCCGCTCGAAACGAAACGGACGCGCTCTACTCCGCGCTCACCTGCGGGGGTAGCCACACCAACGCGAGCCACAATCTCTTCGGCAAGCAAAACTTCGTTAGGGCTTGGCGCGCCGAATGATGCCGACAGTGCGGCAGCTTCACGAACCGAGGCAACGACTGCAGGGTGAGCGTGACCAAGAATCATCGGACCCCAAGAGCCGACTAGGTCAACATATTCGTTACCGTCGACGTCCCAGATGCGGCTACCAACACCTCGAACAAAGTAACGAGGACTTCCGCCAACGCCCTTGAATGCCCGGACCGGGCTGCTGACGCCACCTGGAATTACCTTCTGCGCGCGCTCGTGCCAGGCCACCGACTTGGAAATGTCTTGTGGAGCGAAGTCGTTCAATTGGTGCCCTTCAATAGTGCTGCAACCTCAAGTGCCCAGTAGGTACAGATGATGTCGGCTCCCGCGCGCTTGACGCTAGTGAGAATCTCGAGGATGGCGCGTTCACGCTCAATCAAGCCGGCTGCTGCTGCTGCCTCTACCATCGCCATCTCGCCCGAGACAACGTATGCGGCTACAGGTAGGTCAACCGCCAAGCGGGCTTCGCGAATCACGTCGAGGTAGCTCATTGCCGGCTTGACCATGATGATGTCTGCGCCTTCTTCGGCGTCTAGACGAATCTCACGGAGACCCTCGCGAAGGTTGCGAGGGTCCTGCTGGTAAGTCTTGCGGTCGCCTTGAAGCTCGCTTTCAACGGCATCGCGGAAAGGCCCGTAGAACGCACTCGCGTACTTTGCGGCGTAGGCGAGAATCGAGGTATCGGTGAGTCCGGCGTCGTCTAGGGCAGCGCGAACGAAGCCAACCTGGCCGTCCATCATGCCGCTAGCGCCGAGCATGTGTGCTCCGGCTTTGGCGAGGATGACACCCATCTGTGCGTAGGCCGCCAGAGTTGCATCGTTATCTACGGTGCCGTCGGCTGCGAGCACACCACAGTGGCCGTGATCGGTGAACTCATCGAGGCAGAGGTCGGCTACTACAACGAGACGCTCTCCTACTTGGGCGCGAACTTGAGTGACTGCCTTTGCCAAAACGCCCTGCGCGTTTAATGCCTCAGAGCCGAGAGCATCGCGATCTGCCGGAATGCCAAAGAGCATCACGCCACCGATGCCAGCTGCCAACGCGTCATCGATGAGCGCGGGAAGAGTCTGCAGGTTGTGCTGGAAAACGCCAGGCATGCCCTTGATTTCGCGAGGCGCGACAAGGTCTTCCTTCACGAATACCGGAAGGATGAGCTGCGCAACGTTGATCCGGTTTTCAGCAACCAGATTGCGGATGGCAGCGCTCGCACGCAAACGGCGTGGGCGTTCAGCTGGAAACATCAGTTTTCTCCTACAACTACTTCAAAAATAGCCTGTGCGGCGGCTGCGCTGCTAGGGGCGTCCAACACTCGGGCAACATTCAGGCCCAGTTCGCGGGCGGTGGCAGCAGTGGTTGTTCCACCGCAAACAACTGGTACCGATGTCACTCCGGCATGCTCAACCACGGCGCGGGCCGCACTTGGTGAGCGAAGCAATAGAGCGCTGAAGGCGGGTTCGCCCGCTTGGCCTGCTGCACTCGCACCTGCTAATCCTTGGGAGGAATCCGGACGATTTGCCACGGCTGAAGTCTCGTAAACAACTTCCGAAATCATGGTCCAACCAGCAGCACCCAAGGCCGCCGTGACCGTTGGCATGGCGAGGTTGCCGCAAGGCATTATCGCTTTCGCGCCAGGCCCGCCAAGAGCCGCAAGTTCGGCCGCCAACTCAACGCCGTATGGCTTAGACGGTAGAAAGACTCGATGTATTCCGAAATCGGCATACATTCTTGCGCTGGCCTCGCCGACGGCCGCAAACTGAACCCCGCGCTCTGCGGCGGCCTGGAAAGCGGCGCACAGCACAGTGCTTCCAACTAGTTCGCCCCAAAACTTGAGAGAGTTTGCGCTGGTTGCGATGACCCAATCGCCCTCGCCCAACTCCTGAAATTCGTTGAGCAATCGCTTCGCACCGGAATCATCAGTGGTTGCAACGATGTCCAGATAAGGGTCGATAACCGATTGCAATCCCAGAGTAGTAAGCGCAGCCGCATCGGCCTCGTTGTTTCGTGCGCGAACAAGAAGTACTGGCTTGGTTTCAGCCGGCGCCAACTTAGCCAAGCTTGCCTCCAATGCGCTGCCCAAGTTCGGTTTCCATTAGCTTCGCTGCCACAAACAAGCCGGTCTGATATGCCTCGCTGAGAGCCTGAGGGCCGTTGTAGTTATCTGAAAGCATCGGCACGGTTACGCTGAAGCGCTCGTGCTCATTGGTGTTTTCATCCGATAGTTCGGCGGTAACCGTCAGCTGCTCATTCTCGAGTGCGGCAACAGCTCCGATGGCAGTTGCGCAGGTTGCAGCAACACCAACCAAAACTGCTCGCTCCGCGGTGGTGACAATGCGCGATTCCGGATCGTTGAGTTTTGCCAAGACCACTAGCAGCTCCACATCATCGGCGCGACATTCGACGGCTAAAGCACCCTGGGCGGGGGCAGGAAGCATGAGGTCGAGGCTCAAGAACTCGCAGGCTTCGGCGCTGTAGCCAACGCGGTTGAGTCCGGCAGCCGCCAAAATGGTTGCGTCATATTCCCCCGAACGCACCTTGCTGATTCGGGTATCGATGTTGCCTCGGATCGGCTTGACTACCAAGTCTGGGCGAGCAAAGAGCACTCGGGCAGCGCGTCGGGGTGAAGAAGTTCCAACAACCGCACCAGCTGGAAGTGCCATCAACCCGAGCCCATCTTTGGAAACCAAGACATCGCGAATGTCTTCGCGCAGCGGCACCGCAGCAACCGCGATTCCTTCGAATGGCGCGGAAGGCAAATCTTTGAAACTGTGAACGATGAAGTCGACTTCGCCAGCTAAAAGTGCATCGCGAAGTGAGCTAACAAAAACGCCAGGACGGGTGGCCGCGTTCAACGGAGTGGTGGTGTCATCGCCTTCAGTGCGGATGATGACCTCTTCTACGGGAGATCCCCAAAGCTCTGATACTTCAGTGGAAACATGACCGCTCTGGGTGCGTGCTAAAAGTGAGCCACGTGTGCCCATTTTCAGCACGCGATTAGTCATGGGGTTCTACTTTCCGGCGGTCTTGCGCTTCGTTGCGGTGAGGGCAGCCGCTGCTGTTCCGTCACCCTCAAACTGCGACAAATCGATTCCAAACAGCGTTTTCACGGCCTGCACGTAATCGGCTTGGTTGCCGTTCTTAGCGAGGTTCTTACCGTTAACTGTAGGTGTATGAAGGAGGGCCTTGGTCACTCGATGAAGTGAGTGCGCAACCTCTGCGGCAGCTTCATTGCCGCTGCGCTTGCGAACGCGCTCTACTTCTTCGTCCACCCATACGGCAACGTGCGCACGTAGGGCCGAAATGACAGGATCTATCTTTCGGGTTGCCTGTTCTGTTTCAAACTCTTCAACTGCCTGGGCAACGATGTCCTGGGCCTGCAAGATTGACTCCGAGTGTTCTTGAGGTGCCTTCACCCGGATGGCGTCGAGGTCGAGAACATTCACCCCGGCAAGATCGTAAACCGGTGGCGCAACCGAGGCGCTGAGGGCAACATCGATGATGTTGAGCGGGCCATTTCCTTCGGCTTCGCGATTAGCTACGGCTTGCTTAGCCATCTTGAAATCGATCGAGTGGCCATTTGCACCGCTCGCAGTAATAACCAGGTTCACCTTGGCTAGCGCTGTCTCAAGTTCTTCCGGTTCGAGTGCGCAGGTGTCGTGATTTTCGCTGAACATTTCGGCTCTGCCGCTCGAAGAGTAAACCAAAATGTTGTGGCAACCGGCGCGCTGGAGTGCGGCAACAATTACTCGGGCGTAAGCACCGGTACCCATGATTAGAACCTGTTTGCCCTTGACGGAGTCGCGCTCTGCTTCGTGAATATCTATCGCGGCGCTGATGATGGAACGTCCAGCTGCACCGAGTCCGGTTTTATTTGAAACCTGCTTGGCAACATTTGCCGCGGTCTGGAATAGCGCATTTAGGCCGGCGGTAGCTTGGCCATCTTCTTGTGCATCTTTGAGCGCGCGCTTAACCTGGCCGGTGATTTCCGCCTCGCCAACAATCATGCTCTCGAGTCCGGAGGCAACAGAATAAAGGTGCTGGGCCACGGATGAACCGTAAGAGACCTTCAACACCTTGCTTACATAATCGGCGTCCAAACCGGCAGTCTCTGAGACCACACGAATCGTCTGCTCAACTGCCTGGTGGAAGTGATCGGTGTCGAGGTAAACCTCGAATCGATTACAGGTTCCGATGACAATGCCTCCAGAAATAGCCTCGGAGGAAGTATCGGCACCCAGTAACTGTTGACGGATGTTGTTCGTGTGGCGCTCCAAGCTTTCTAACTGCTCAAGAGGGACGTCGTTGTAGTTTGCACCTAACAGAACGAACACCACGTTCCATATTTTACGTTGGCGTTTCTGTGAATTTCCTAGATGAAGAGTTATTTCCTGCAATTTCCTTTCGTAAATGCGAACAAAAACGGGGATAATGGACTCGTGACTCTCGCCAAAACCCATCCCCTGGTTTCCGGCGTCACCAGCACTTCTCCGCTCGTACAGGCGTACTCGGGAATACCCCAAAAGCGCTTGCCAATCTGGATGATGCGGCAAGCCGGAAGATCATTGCCCGAATACCGAAAAGCGCGTGAGGGTGTCGCGATGCTCGACTCCTGCCTAATGCCAGAGCTGGCGGCGGAGATCACTCTGCAGCCGGTCCGTCGTCACAATGTTGATGCTGGAATCTTCTTCTCAGACATCGTTGTGCCACTCAAACTCGCAGGTGTGGGCGTCAGCATCGAACCGGGTGTCGGCCCAGTGCTCGCAAACCCGGTGCGAACCCGCAAGGCCCTTGAAGAACTTCAAGAACTTCACATCGATGCATTGGAGCCGATTGTCCGCGCAGTTGAGATAACGGTTGCCGAACTCGGTGCCACCCCACTCATTGGTTTCGGCGGTGCGCCTTTCACCCTGGCCAGCTACCTCATCGAGGGCGGTCCTTCAAAAACCCTTCCCGCTTGCCGAATCCTTATGGCAAACGATCCAGAGCTGTTCCACGACATCCTCGCTTATTGCGCTCGAATCACGGCAACCTTCATCCGTGCACAGGTTGAGGCTGGCGCTAGCGCTCTCCAGCTATTTGACTCTTGGGCAGGCCGTCTCAGCATCGACGACTACCGAACATTTGCTGCACCGCATTCCAAGGCAGTGATGGATGACCTTAGCGACCTTCCAGTTGCGCGTGTGCACTTCGGCGTCCACACCAAACCGTTATTGGCAGATATGTACTCTGTCGGTGCAACGGTCATGGGTGTCGACTACGAAACCAAACTCTCCGAGGCAAACCAAATCTTCGGTGGAAGGGTCCCGCTGCAAGGCAACATCGATCCTCACTTCCTGGGGGCCGACTGGAAGCAGCTGTCCACACATGTGGCCAACGTAATCGAGGATGGACGAGTTGCGCCTGCACATGTTGTGAACCTTGGCCACGGCGTTCCGCCCGAGACCGATCCTGATGTCTTGACCCGAATGGTTGCCTTTGTGCACGAATACGAGGTCAACTAGTTGAGCGAGACTGCGGTCGTTGTTGGCGGAGGAATCAGCGGATTGGTTGCCGCCTACAAACTGGCACTCGCGGGTAAGCAGGTCACGCTTTTTGAAGCAACCGGCGAACTGGGTGGGCTCATCAAGCCACTAAAAATCGCTGGCATAACCGTTGACGCTGGTGCTGAGGCATTCTCAACCGTTAGGCCGGACACCTTCAAACTCATCGAGGCGCTTGGACTGAACGAGCAACTCGCAACCCCAGCTACCGCAGAAGCACGAATACTTTCAAACGGCAGGGCTTACAAAATTCCGCAAGGCATGTTTGGAATTCCAAGCGACTTGACCTCCCACGCGGTCATTGATGCCATAGGCGAATCGGCCGCTGCAGAGGCGTGGCGCTTGGATGCCCAACCCTGGAATCTATCGAAACCAACCACCGTTGCCGAACTTGTTTCAACGCGCATGGGCGAAGCGGTTTTAGAGCATCTGGTAACTCCGGTCATAGCCGGGGTGCATGCCAGTCAGCCGGCTTTGTTGGGCATTGAAGCCGTGGCACCAGGGCTCTTCACATTGGCTGAAAACTTGGGAAGTCTTGCAAAAGCCGTTGCTCAGCTGCGCGGGTCATCGGCAAAGCCGGGGGCAGCCGTAGCAAGTCTGCGCGGTGGAATGCACGGATTGGTCACCTCGCTTACCAACTTCCTAACGCTCACCGGCGTGCACGTTGTCAAGAACGCACCTGTGCAGGCGGTGGAATTCACCGATGGCGCTTACAGTATTCAGGCTGAGGGGCAGGTGCCGGTCTCGGCCAACTACTTAGTCATGGCTACTCCGCCTAGGGTCACTGCCCAAATCTTGAATAACTTCCACGAACTTTCGGAATGTTTAGCGACCATCCAAGCAGTGGATGTTGCCCTGGCTGTTCTGCACATCGAGGACGAAAAACTAAACACGGCGCCATTCGGTTCTGGCGTTCTAGTGGCACCTAGCGAGACTTCGGTAGTTGCTAAGGCATCCACTCACGTGAGCGCTAAGTGGCAGTGGGTGAAGGCCCAACTCCCTGCCGACCACCACATTGTGCGTTTGAGTTATGGTCGCGATGGAGTGGTCCCTCCGGTGGACCACACGCTGGTAAGAACCGCGCGAATTGATGCATCCATGCTCTACGGAATATCACTCTCCAGCATCAAGAGCGTGGAGCTAGTGTCTTGGCCTCAGAGCCTAATCCAGCCTCGTAGGAACCACGACAAGTTGGTAGCAGAGATTGCTCGGGCTCAGGCGCGTTACCCGAAACTGGCCCTCGTCGGATCGGGTCTCGGCGGTAATGGCATCACAGGAATTTTGGCAAAAGTCTCCAGTCAGCTTGAACAGATAGGCACCTAAAGATGGTTGAAATCACTACTCCGGCAGAACGCGTACCAGCTCGCGTGATCAACGAAACCATTCGTTACACCTGCTGGACCGCGTTTAAAAAGACCGGCAGTTACGAAGACCTTGGTGCCGACTCGGCCGAGGGCATGGGCGCCGCGGAGGTCAGCGCTGAGTTCGCTGCATTTATTGCTGAACTGGCAGACAAAGATGTTGCCCTTCGAGGCGCTTACGACGTCTCGGCACTTCGCGCCGAAGCAGACCTGGTGCTTTGGTTCCATGCTCCAACCGCGGAAGCCATCCAAGATGCATTGCGGAAGTTTGGCAAGACGGCATTCGGTGGCGCATTCACCCAGTACTGGTCATCGATGGGCCTACACCGCCCGGCGGAATTCAATAAGGGCCACGTCCCGGCATTTATGTCTGGCGCTGAACCGCGCGATTGGCTCTGCATCTATCCGTTCGTGCGGAGTTACGAGTGGTACCTGCTCCCAGAAGACGAACGCCGACGCATGCTCATGCAGCACGGAATGGCCGGCCGCGACTTCAAGGGCATTCTAAGCAACACGGTAAGCAGCTTCGCGCTTGGCGACTACGAATGGTTGCTCGCGCTCGAAAGCAACGACCTGCACGAGATTGTCGACATGATGCGTGAACTTCGCGCCACCGATGCCAGACGTCACGTGCGAGAAGAAACCCCATTCTTTACCGGCCGAATCCTAGACATCAACACCATTGGAGAGCACTTCGAATGAGCAACTACGACGCAGTACTTCTAACTTCTTTCGGTGGTCCAGAAGGCCCGGACGAGGTAATGCCATACCTAGAGCGCGTTACTGCCGGCCGCGGTGTTCCCTATGAGCGCTTGGTTGAGGTGTCACACCACTACATGGCCATGGGTGGTGTCAGCCCAATTAATGCTCAAAACCGAGCACTTCTTGCGGCAATGCGCGAGCATTTCCCAGCGCGCGGATTGACCATGCCGATCTACTGGGGTAATCGCAACAGTGAACCGTTCTTTGCGGATGTTCTAAAGCAGATGTACGCGGATGGTCACCGCAAGATTTTGGCCTTCGTGACGAGCGCCTATTCGTCTTACTCGGGTTGCCGTCAGTACCGTGAAAACCTGGGGGTAGCCCTTGAAGAGGCGGGTCTTGTTGGCAAGCTTCAGATTGACAAAGTACGTCACTACTTCGACAATCCTGGATTCGTGGCGCCGGTTGCTGAAGATCTTTCGGCCAAGTTGGTGGGTCTCTATGGCAAGGGCCTTGCGCCGTCAGAGATCGCAATCATGTTTGCAACTCACAGCATTCCGAGTTCGATGGGCGAGACATCTGGCCCGAGTGACCGCCGTGATGAATTTAAGGCGCTCGCCGTTGAAGCACCTGCGCAATATGGAGAAGCAGCGCTGCTTGCAGCCGGCAAAGAACTTCCTTGGAACGACACTCGCGCTTCGGGTGGAGCCTACGCGGCACAGCACCTGGCCGCAGCCCGCGTAATTATGGGTCTAGTCGAGGTTGAGGCCCCAGATGCGGCATCGCCAAAGCAACTGCCGCACTGGTCGCTTGTCTACCAGAGCCGGTCCGGCGCACCAACCATGCCTTGGCTAGAGCCAGACATCAACGATGCAATTGCCGTGGCCGCTGAGACCGGTGCGAAAGCGATTGTTGTAGTTCCTATCGGCTTTGTCAGCGATCACGTTGAAGTGGTTTGGGACCTAGACAACGAGGCCAAGGAAACCAGCGAGGAGCTTGGCTTAGCGTTTGAGCGCGTTGCTACCGCCGGTGTCGCGCCGGAATTCGTCAACGGAATTGCAGATTTAGTTCTTGAGCGTGAGTCAGTTGAAACAACTGGCACTGCGAACCGAAAGGCTCTTTCGCCGCTCGGTCCTTGGCGGGATTTCTGCTCGGCAGACTGCTGCCCGAACGCTCGCCGCCAGTTGCCAGTGGTTGCGGAACTCTAGCGAGTAGTAGCGCAGGCCTGCGAGGTTGAGTTAACCAACTTGACGTTCTGCTGGATGTACCAGATGTCATTAGTTGATGGATCTGTGTAGTTGTACTTCGCCGCGGTTGAGCTGAAACCGGTACTCAAGCTCGAAGTAGGGCCGAATACCCAAGCGCACTTGTCGCCGTTTTCGTATCCGAGCTTGTCGAACCAAGCGTTGAGCTGAGGGTCAGTCACTGCTTCTTCAATCTCGTGGATAACAACGCTTACCATCGCATCGGATGCGGTTAGGTTGTGACCCAGCGTTGAGTGTGGTGAGTTCAGGGTCTGGGCCGCACACGACGCCAGAGACGCACTTGGGTCGCCAACGAATGCGTACTTAGTCGGGCCGGTGCCGAAGTAACCGTGGTAGCCACAGAAGTTATTTAGGAACGAGCTGGTTCCCATACTTGCCGTAATTCCCGCGGAGGTGAGAACCATGTAGATGCCCTTGGAGTTTGCGCTGCCGTAGGCGCCACCAGGCGCCGTTGCGGCAGAAACTATTGCCTGAATGTCGGCATCGGTCAGCGCAGTCTTGGCAGCAGCAACATCAACAGAAGCACCTATGGTGATGCTCTTCGATACGAAGTTCTTGGTGGCCTTAGGGCCGTTACCGGTAATGGAGTAGTAGTCGCTGTTGATGTTGTAGTGGTTGGTAGCCGCGGTGCTGCTGCTCTGCAACTGTGCCAAGAACTTCAGAGCGTTGGCCTTGTTTTCGGCCGACGAGGTGAATGTGGCGGTGTTGGTCGCGGTGCCAGACCAGTTGCCATAGAAGATTGGGTAGACGGTAACGCCACCGCTCATTACAGCGCCACCTGAGTGGTAAAGAATGTTCGAACCCGAGTTGAGGCAGCCGGTGCAGGAGCCCTGAG
>JBEEJV010000132.1:0-4056 GCA_041169005.1 Actinomycetota bacterium | reverse complement strand
GACCTGAAGCGATGTGATCCTGAATCATCTGGTCAAAGTCCATGCGGTAGATGTGGTCGGCGCCAACAACAACAACGATGTCAGGCTTCTCATCGGAGAGAAGGTTCATGCTCTGGAGAATTGCATCCGCGCTTCCTGAGAACCAGCGCTTTCCCAATCGCTGCTGGGCCGGCACCGAAGCCACGTATGAGCCAAGTAGGGGAGACATACGCCAGAGCATAGATATGTGGCGGTCGAGCGAGTGTGATTTGTACTGCGTGAGCACCACGATGCGCCTTAGACCCGAATTGATCAGGTTAGAGAGTGCAAAGTCAACGAGGCGGTAACTTCCGCCGAATGGAACCGCAGGCTTTGCGCGATCTGCAGTTAGCGGCATTAGACGCTTGCCCTCGCCACCAGCGAGGACCATTCCGAAGATACGTGGAGTACTCATATCTCGAATGTTATTGGTTATTTGTTTCTCGGCAGTAACATTCGTTTATGCGAATTGACTTGATTACCAAGGAATACCCACCATTCATTTATGGCGGAGCGGGCGTACATGTCGCGGAATTAGTGAGAGTTCTGCGCAAACACATCGATGTGAGGGTTCTCGCATTCGGCGCAGACCGTGATGAAACTGATACAAAAGCGTACCGTCACTCGAGCGAGTTTGAAGGGGTAAACCCAGCGCTGCAGACGATGGCAACAGACCTAGCGATGGTCTCCGACATTGCTGGTGCCGATCTAGTTCACTCGCACACTTGGTATGCAAACTTCGCAGGACAGGTAGCCGGAACCCTTCACGGAATTCCGCATCTCATTACCGCTCATAGCCTCGAACCGCTTCGTCCGTGGAAGGAAGAGCAACTCGGCGGCGGGTATCGCCTCTCTTCATGGGTCGAGCGCACGGCGTATGAAGGGGCTACAGGCATCATTGCCGTCAGCGCCGGCATGCGCGCCGACATTCTTCGTGCCTACCCACAGATTGACCCTGGAAAGGTATCGGTCGTACACAACGGCATCGACCTGGAGGCTTTCCAGGCTGCCAACAACCCAGACTTGGTTCGCGCCAACGGTGTAGACCCAGACAAGCGCAGCGTGGTGTTTGTTGGTCGAATCACTCAGCAAAAGGGCCTTCCTTACCTGTTGAAGGCTGCCCGCGAGCTTCCAGCGGACGTGCAGCTTGTACTCTGTGCCGGCGCCCCAGATACCCCTGAGATTCTCCAAGTGGTCACCGATCTCGTTGCGGAGTTGCGCAAGGTGCGAGACAACGTCATCTGGGTTGAGAAGCACCTGAGCCGCCCTGAGCTAATCGCGATGCTCAGCGCAGCCACAGTATTCGCTTGCCCATCTATCTACGAGCCACTCGGCATCGTGAACCTCGAGGCGATGGCTTGTGGCACACCGGTAGTTGCTACTGCAACTGGTGGCATTCCAGAGGTTGTTGTACATGAGGAAACCGGACTCCTGGTTCCAATCGAACAGGTGCTCGACGGCAGTGGCAAGCCACTCGACGAGGCGAATTTTGTAAAAGACCTAGCCGATGCCCTAAACACCGCTCTCGAGGGTCGCGACTTGGCCAAGTTCGGAGCGGCAGGACGCAAGCGCGTTGAGGAGCACTTCTCGTGGGACAGCATCGCTGAAACCACGATTGATGTGTATCGCAAGGCCATCAATGCAGGCTAGGTAACCAAAGAACTAATAGGCTTCTAGACATGTCAGTGATCAAATTCCAAAACGTTTCAGTCGTCCGCGAGGGTAAGGAAATCCTCAGCAACATCGATTGGACGGTTGAGGGACATCAGCGCTGGGTCATCATCGGCCCAAACGGCGCAGGCAAGACCACTCTGCTCCGCATCGCAGCAACCCAAATCCATCCTTCGACCGGTTACGCACAGGTTTTGGATGGCGACTTTGGACACGTTGATCTGCACGAACTTCGCACCCGCATTGGCTTCGCTTCGAACGCGCTGGCAAACCGCATTCCGCTCATGGAAACAGTTCTTGACGCGGTTATGACCGCAAGCCACGGCGTAACCGGCCGCTGGAGCGAGCAGTACGAAGACATTGACGAGCGTCGCGCCCGCCGCGTACTTGGCGAGTGGGAGCTTGGCGACTTCGCTGACCGCGAGTTCGGCACCCTGAGCGATGGCGAGCGCAAACGCACTCAGATTGCGCGTGCGGTCATGCCAGACCCAGAAATTCTGCTCTTAGACGAGCCAGTTGCGAGCCTGGACCTAGCAGCGCGCGAACAGACCGTGAACTTGCTTGGCCAGTACGCGGTTAGCCCATACGCACCAGCCATCGTCATGGTCACTCACCACCTCGAAGAGATTCCAGAGGGCTTCACCCACGCGATGATTCTGGTTGACGGGCAGGTGTTCGCAAGCGGAGAAATCCAGCACGTGCTAACTAGCACCAACATCAGCGAGGCCTTCGGTCTGAACATCGAGGTTGACCAGTTCGAGGGCCGTTACCGCGCACGCGCGAAGCGCCACTAAAGTTTTTGTGTCGCTGAGTAGTGCTGCAAAGCCGACTCTGGTATAGTTGACCCTTAGTGCTAATAAGCATTCAACCCCCAAGTTTTTAGTTTCAAGAGGAAGTTCCGTCATGAAGGCAGACATTCACCCAAAGTACGAGGCAATCGTCTTCCGCGACCTAGCGTCGGGTGAAGCGTTCCTTACTCGCTCAACCGTAACCAGCACCAAGACCATCGAGTGGGAAGACGGCAACACCTACCCAGTGTTCGACGTTGAAATCTCGTCTGCTTCGCACCCGTTCTACACCGGAAAGCAGCGCATCATGGATGCTGCTGGTCGTGTGGAGCGCTTCAACGCTCGTTACAAGGGCTTCGGCGCGTAAGCACCCAGAACTCAGAAAACCCCGGCCGATGGCCGGGGTTTTCACTTTAAGTTCACAGACGACTAGCTCTTAGCTCAGCTTGAGTGGCCAGCCAATGTTGGTGACGAAGTCTGGGTTTACGTTGCCGCGCATCCACTTTGCAAACGATTCATCCTGCGAAGCGCTCCAGCCGACCTGGGCAGCGTGAATCTCGTCGGCAGTTGCTGGAAGTTTTGCAGCGTGCTTTGCCGCGATTGCCTGAAGAACGCGCCCGGCGGCGACTGCATCCGCGGTGGCATTGTGGGCGTCAGATAGCGGAATTCCGTAGTACTCAGCAGTGATTTCGAGCTTCCGCTTTCCCTTCCGGAACTGATCTGCAAATTTGTCGATTACCAGTGGGTCCAGCACCGGAGAAGGCTCTGCGATAGGGGATAGGCCGTGGCGGATAGCCTCAAAGTGCAAAATGGTGAAGTCGTAAGGCGCGTTGTAAGCAACTATCGCAACTCCAGCCATCTGGTATTCCGCAATCTTGGCCAGAATTTCCGCAACAACTTCCGCCGCATCGCGTCCGTGGGCACGCGCGTACTCGGTTGTAACACCGTGTACGTTTGAAGCCGCCTCAGGGATCTCAATCTTCGGATCTGCTAGCCATTCGAGCGCTTGGCCGACTATTTGCCCGTTCTCATCGAGTTCGGCGAGGCATGCGGTTACGATGCGCGCATCTCTTAGATCTAATCCCGTGGTTTCGGTGTCGAATACAACTACACGCTTTGCCCAGACTGGAAGGTCCTGGGGATTGAACGGACTCTTGAAATTATCGTTGGCTGTGCTCACACTCAAAGGCTAGCGCCAACCAAGGACATTCTTAGAGAAGACCCACGCCAGCGGCAAGTTCGAGTGCAGCCTCAGAGCGGTTCAGTGTGAAGATGTGAAGGCCAGGAGCACCGGCGTCCAGTAACTGCTTACCTAGCGTAACGGTGTACTCCATACCGATGCGGCGAGCGGTGGCTTCATCAGCGGTTTCGAGCTGGTGGGCCAGCTCTGTAGGAACTGCAGCCCCCGACATCTCTGCCATGCGAAGCAGCTGCTTGGCGTTGGATACCGGCATAAGGCCTGGGACGATTGGAAGCGAAGCGCCGGCATTTTCGGCCTGCGCGAGCATTTCAGTGTAGAAGTCAACGCCGAAGAACAATTGAGTTACGGCGAAGGCTGCACCGGCAGCCTGCTTCATCT
>JBEEJV010000131.1:0-3317 GCA_041169005.1 Actinomycetota bacterium | reverse complement strand
GCCCACGGATTGCGGCTCCTGGCTCAATGAGTTCATCGGCGATGAGACCTGCGACAACCTTGGCGTTATAGACACCCAGGTCCTTCAAAACCTGTACGGCTAGGCCTTCGCGAAGCCGAATCTGAAGCAATACCTGCTCTTCCAGCTGGGTCTCAGAGGTCAGCGTTTCACGACCAAGTGCTGGCGATTCGCCCTTTGAAAGTGGTGCAACGTAACTCGCCGGGTGCTTCTGGTTCCACCAGCGCACTCCCCCGATATGACTGTGGGCGCCTGGGCCGTAACCCCACCAGTTCTTGCCCTGCCAATAAGACAGGTTATGAGCGCTGCGAGTTTGTTCGTTGCGCGACCAGTTCGAAAGTTCGTACCAGCCCAGTCCCGCAGCCGCGAAGGCCGCCTCGGCAAGCTCGTACTTGGTTGCCTGCTCGTCCTCGTCCGGTTCCGGCAGCTCGCCGCTGGCAATCTGGCGGGCCATCTTGGTTCCCGGCTCAACAATCAGACTGTAGGCGCTGATGTGGTCGGTCTCAAGCGCGAGTGCCTCGCGGATGGTTTCCTGCCACTGCTCGATGGTTTCGGTAGGTGCCCCGTAAATGAGGTCCACCGAGGTCTCGAGCCCAGCCTGCTTGGCGGCTGCGACGACCTCCGGCACACGCTCCTTGGTGTGGCTGCGATCCAAAACCTTGAGTACGGAATCGACCGCCGACTGCATTCCGAAAGATACCCGTGTGAAACCGCCGGACTTGAGCTCCTGAAGGTAGTCGAGGTCAACGTTGTCGGGGTTGGCCTCGGTAGTTACTTCTGCGCCCGGCTCTATGCCGAAGGATTCAGCGAGCTCGGCGAGAATCGCCACGAGGTCGGAGGCCGGCAACTGAGTTGGAGTGCCACCACCGAAAAACACCGAAGAAAGCGGCTTTGGCACGAAGCCCGATTCGGCCAGAACCCGCTTGCTGAAGCGGATCTCGGCCATCAGCTCGGCGGCAAAACCGGCCTGCTTCACGCCGCGCAGTTCATCCGAGGTGTAGGTGTTGAAGTCGCAGTAGCCACAGCGAACTCGGCAAAATGGCACATGCACGTAAGCATGGAAAGACTTGTCGGCGTGAGCGGATACCGATGCCGGCAGAAGCCCATCGGCGGGCGCTTTGTCTCCAACTGGCAACTGGGCCATTACTTGGACTTCTTCTCGCCCTTTTTCTCACCATCGGTGGAAAGTGCTGCAATGAAGGCCTCTTGAGGCACCTCAACGCGACCAACCATCTTCATGCGCTTCTTACCCTCTTTTTGCTTTTCGAGTAGCTTGCGCTTACGGCTGATGTCACCGCCGTAACACTTGGCCAGAACGTCCTTACGCATCGCGCGGATGGACTCACGAGCGATGATGCGGCTACCGATGGCGGCCTGAATTGGAACCTCAAACTGCTGGCGCGGAATGAGTTCGCGAAGCTTGGTGGTCATCTTCACGCCGTACGAGTAGGCACTGTCCTTGTGGACGATGGCGCTAAATGCGTCAACCTGCTCACCCTGAAGGAGGATGTCAACCTTGACGAGGTCGCCCTCTTCGAGACCTGCCTCTTCATAGTCAAGCGATGCATAACCCTGGGTGCGGCTCTTGAGCTGGTCGAAGAAGTCAAAGACAATCTCGGCGAGCGGCAGGGTGTAGCGAAGCTGTACGCGGTCTTCACCTAGGTACTGCATGTCGATCATGACACCGCGACGGCCCTGGCAAAGCTCCATGATTGCGCCAACGTAGTCCTTTGGAGCGAGGATGTTGGCCTTCACAATCGGCTCCATGACCTTCTTGATCTTGCCGCTTGGGAACTCGCTCGGGTTGGTAACAGTGACCTCTGAACGGTCCTCAAGGGTTACCTCGTAAACCACCGATGGGGCGGTTGCGATGAGGTCGAGGCCAAACTCGCGTTCGAGGCGCTCGGTGACGATTTCGAGGTGAAGCAGACCAAGGAAGCCACAGCGGAAACCGAAGCCCAGTGCGACCGAAGTCTCAGGCTCGTAGACCAGGGCGGCATCCGAAAGCTTTAGCTTGTCGAGCGCTTCGCGGAGGTTCGGGTAGTCCGAGCCATCGATTGGGTAGATGCCCGAGTAAACCATCGGTAGCGGTTCCGAGTAGCCAGTGAGCGGCTCGGTTGCAGGCTTGGCGTTGAGGGTGATGGTGTCACCGACCTTGGACTGACGAACGTCCTTTACGCCGGTGATGAGGTAACCCACTTCACCAACACCGAGACCCTTGGTTGGTTCTGGCTCTGGCGATGAGACACCGATCTCGAGCAGTTCGTGAACCGCCTTGGTGCTCATCATCTGAATCTTTTCGCGGCTCGAAAGGTGGCCGTCGACCATACGCACGTAAGTAACAACACCGCGGTACGAGTCGTAAACAGAGTCGAAAATCATGGCGCGAGCTGGCGCGTTTGGGTCGCCCTGAGGAGCCGGAAGAGTGCGGACTAGGTAGTCGAGAAGCTCCTCAACACCCATACCGGTCTTACCCGAAACCTTGAGGATCGAGTCCGGGTCGCAGCCGATGAGCTCCGAGATTTCCTCAGCGTACTTTTCTGGCTGGGCTGCAGGAAGGTCGATCTTGTTTAGAACCGGGATGATGGTGAGGTCGTTCTCCATCGCCAAATATAGGTTGGCGAGAGTCTGAGCCTCAATGCCCTGCGCGGCGTCGACGAGGAGGATTGCACCCTCACAAGCTGCAAGCGAACGGGAAACCTCGTAGGTGAAGTCCACGTGTCCCGGTGTATCAATCATGTTCAGCGCATAGGTCTTACCGTCGACCTGCCACGGCATGCGAACTGCCTGGCTCTTGATGGTGATTCCGCGCTCGCGCTCGATGTCCATGCGGTCTAGGTACTGGGCGCGCATTGAGCGGTCGTCGACCACACCGGTCAGCTGCAGCATGCGGTCTGCCAGCGTCGACTTTCCGTGGTCGATGTGCGCGATGATGCAGAAGTTACGAATCAGCGTCGGATCGGTCTTGGCTGGTTCGAGTCTGGTGGTGGCGCGTGGCGACAACGGGTACCTCTAAGGATTGAAATGAGCGGTTGCGAAGGCAACCTTTATATTTTGCCACACCTTGCGGCATTTCCCATTAGATACTTGCCCAAGAAATGGGTAAATGCTAGGATTGAACTTCGGTATGAGGTGTGTCTATCCACCACAAGCCCAACAATCTTCAAGTCTTGCCAACTGGCACGGCAAATTCAGAAAGTGAAACATGGCAAACATCAAGTCGCAGATCAAGCGTATCCTTACCAACCAGAAGGCTACCGATCGCAACAAGGCTGTAAAGAGTGAAGTTCGTTCGGCTG
>JBEEJV010000130.1:0-7908 GCA_041169005.1 Actinomycetota bacterium | reverse complement strand
ATCGCCAACTGGGTAAAGCAGAACCCGGAGTTCCCGAAGCCAACGGTTGTCATTGGATTCGATGGCCGCATCAACAGTGACGTCTTTGCGCGTGACTCCGCAGCAATCTTTGCCGGTGCGGGACTCGAAGTTTTGCTTTTCGAAGACATGGTGCCAACCCCAGTGCTCGCTTTCGCAACCAAACAGGGTGGGTACTCACTCGGCGTGATGGTGACAGCAAGCCACAACCCGGTGAATGACAACGGATACAAGGTTTATCTAGGTGGCAAGAACGGCGGTTCGCAAATCATTTCGCCGACGGATAGCCAAATGGCCGGCGAGATCGCCAAAGTTGCTGAAACCCTCACCTTCGGTGAAATTCCCAAGAGTGATGACTTCGTAATTGGCGGCGCAGACCTCCAAGAGGCCTACCTCGATGTGACGGCGGCTTTGGTTGACCCCGAGGCCGAGCGCGCCACTCTATCGACCATCTATACCTCGATGCACGGCGTCGGCTGGCCCGCACTCAGCACACTGTTCGAATATGCGGGACTTCCTCGGCCGGCAGTCGTGCGCTCACAGATTGAACCAGACGGCAACTTCCCAACTGTCGCCTTCCCAAATCCGGAGGAACCTGGAGCCTTGGATGAGGCGTTTGCCGCAGCCAAGCAGGTACGAGCGAAACTTATTTTGGCCAACGACCCTGACGCAGATCGTCTCGCTGTTGCAGTTGCCAATAAGAGTTATCGCAACGGTTACCGTGTGCTCACGGGCGACGAGGTCGGCCTGATTTTGGCGGCTGAAATTGCCACCATTGCGCGAGACGCGGGAGTTGAAGGCACGCTCGCAAGCAGTGTTGTATCAAGTTCAGCCCTCGAGGCTGTAGCCCTCTACACCGGACAGCACTTTGTTCAGACCCTCACCGGTTTCAAATGGATCAGCAAAGTACCTAACCTGCTTTTTGGCTATGAGGAGGCTCTGGGCTATTGCGTAGACCCGCAGCACACGCCAGACAAGGATGGCATTTCGGCCGCGCTCGTAATCGCAGATCTAGCGGGACGCCTGGCGGTCAGCGGAGAAACCCTCGAGGACTACCTAAACCAACTGAACTCAATCTTCGGCCACTATTCGACCGGACAAATTTCACTTCGCTACGACGACGTGTCGATCGCGCAGAACAAGGTTGCGGCTCTCCGCCAAAACCCGCCGGAGACCATCGATGGTTCGGCTGCCGCATTCACCGATTTGGCCCTAGGCACCGATGCGCTTCCCCCAACCGACGGACTTCGCTTCGACCTTGCAGATGGACGGCGTGTGATCATTCGCCCGTCTGGAACCGAACCAAAGCTCAAGTGCTACCTGCAAGCAATCGGTGCCGACTCCAAGACCGCCAAAAATGCAAAAACCGCCCTCGAGGCGGCAATGCGGGAGATTTTGGAAGGCTAAGACTTAGAGCAACGCCTTGCTGAGCTTTTCGCTAAGTTCGGTGAGGTCGAAGACGTGGTCGATTGCGATAACTTCGCTCGGCAAACCCTGCAGCTTGTCGACGATTTCAGGCGTGGTGAGCAAGATTTGTGCATCTCTGCTGGCACGCGCGGTGTCGATGTCGGTAGCGTCGACGGTTGCATCGATTCCGAGAGTGCGCAAAACCTTTTCGGCATTCATTTTTAGCAATACCGAGGTTCCGATGCCCGCTCCGCAGACGGCAATAATCTTCATGGTTCCAGTCTCTCAGACAGTTAAGCGAACAGTTCTCGAATTTCAGCTTCTGTGGAGCAACTTAACACGGATTTCACAAACTCCGGCTGCGAGAACTTGGCAGCGAACTCGCTGAGCAGTTCTAAATGCTTGTCGTGATCAAGGGCAGCAAGACCAAAAACGAGGCGGACCGGATCGTTCTTCTTGTGGCCAAACTCGACCGGCTCCGACAGGACAACCAAGCTCATCCCGGTCTCTAGCACAGAGGCGTCCGGACGTGCGTGCGGCATTGCCAAGCCGGGTGCAATCACAATGTACGGCCCCAGTTCAAGAACGGTGTGAATCATCGCCTGAGTATAGGCAGGCAAGGTTCTACCGCTGGCAACTAGGGCTTCTCCAGCAAGACCGACCGCATGCTGCCAGTCATCGGCGCTTTGACCCAACAGAATTGAGCCCGAGCCGAGTGCCTGCTGCAACCGAGACATTAGCGGCGGTTACCTGCCCGAGCGAAACCTTCTGCAATCATCTCCATAAGCTCTTCGCGGGCTTCGAAATCTTGGAAAGTGGCGGCGGCCGCGTTCATCTGGAACTGCTCGATGTCGCCAATTCCGTAACCGAAGGTGTCGGCCAGGTTTTCGAGCTCACGAGTAAGGGTTGTGCGGCCAAGCAGGCGGTTGTCAACGCTAACGGTGACCTTGAAACCGAGCTCGTACATGAGGTCGAACGGGTGGTCTTCGAGTTCTTCACCCCAGGCCTCAATGGCGCCGGTCTGCAAGTTGCTGCTTGGGCACAGTTCGAGCGGAATCTGGCGGTCGAAGACCCAACGCGCTACAGGGCCGAGCGAAACATAGTCGGTGTCGCCTTCCTCACGCGAAAGAATGATGTCCTCGCTGAGGCGCACACCGTGGCCAATGCGCAGGGCACGACCCGAAATCAGAGCATCCTTGACGCTCTCCACGCCATCAGCCTCACCCGCATGCACAGTGACCGGCATTAGCTCGCCCGCGAGGTAGTCGAAGGCAGCCTTGTGGTTCGACGCAGGGAATCCGTTTTCGGCACCGGCGATGTCAAAGCCAACCACACCATCGGCGCGGTGACGAACCGCCAATTCTGCGATTTCAAGGGAGCGATCAGCATGACGCATTGCAGTGATGATCTGCCCGGTGCGGATGTAACCACCCTGCTCATCTACGATTCGAGCGCCTTCCTCGAGGCCATCCTGAACCGCATCGACGACCTCGTCAAGCGTCAATCCGTTGCGAAGGTGCTGTTCTGGCGCCCAGCGAACCTCACCGTAGATAACTCCATCGTTAGCGAGGTCCAGAACGTATTCCTTGGCGATTCGCTGCAAGGCCTCAGGAGTTTGCATAACCGCAATGGTGTGGTCGAAGCACTCTAGGTACTTAGGCAGCGACCCCGAAGACGCGGCAGCGTTGAACCACTCGCCCAATTCCTTGGCGTTGTCAGCAGGCAGTTCGTAACCAATTTCAGCTGCGAGGTCGATGACGGTCTGTGGGCGCAAGCCTCCATCAAGGTGATCGTGCAACGAAATCTTTGGGAGACTGCGGATCTTGAAGTTTGCCAAGGTGTGGTCCTTCGATTTGTGAATCGCTCTGAAACTGAAGTTTTGAAGCTAAAGGGTAATGGTATCGAGCATTAGCCCGACTAGTTGAAAGGCTTTAGGACGATGGTTCCGTCGGCGATATCTGAGACCAATCTGGCCAAGGTGCTTTCGGTCGCATTCGGGTAGGAAATCTCATGGCTCGGCGTGATTTGGACCGCGCCTTGCAAGAGTTGGGATGCCGGTGCCACATTGCCGGTTACCTGCTCGGAGCTGACATCGGTGGCTGTTGACGTTGGCGTGGCTTCGGATGCGCCTGGTAAGCGAGCGGCTATAGCCTGAAGCACCTGTTCACCAATCAATTTCTGCACCGATGCGAGAATCACAGACTTGACGGTCTCGTATCGAGGCTGCTGATACCAGTCGGAGTCTGAACCAATCACCGAAACCCCCGGGGTCTTCGAAGCCTCTTGCGCCGCCGCCAATCCATTGATGCCAATAGGCAAAATGACATCGGCGTTCAGCGCGGTTAGCAAGGCAGCGTTGTCTTTGACCCACTGAGGGCTGGCCTGCGAGGAGATGAGCCTCCAGGAGTTGATGAGGGTTGTCTGAGCACCCACCAGCTGGACTGCAACACCCGACTGAGTGGAGTATTGATTTACACCCTGACGGAAGTACCAGATCGCGCGTTTCGCCTGCACCGAATCGCTCGCACCGACAACGCCGACGACCTTCGTCTTGGACTTTTCGGCAGCGAGATAGCCAGCCTGGAAATAGGCCTGGTCGGTATTGAACTCAATGCGGGTTAGGTTTTCCGGCTGCACCGGAGCCTTAAGTTCTCCTCGGGCATCAAGTTGAACGAATTCGACATCCGGATTTGATTGGGCAGCGTTCAGCAGTGCATCACCGACGTACAGTCCTACACCGAAGACGAGATTACAGTTGCGGGCCACCAGACGATTGACTAGCGACTGAATCTTGGAGTGGGAGTCAGCTACAGCGGTTTCCGCCTGCGAAATTTGAACGCCATACTGAACCTTGGCCTGCTGGAGAGCGAAGTAGGCAGCCTGGTTGATGCCTCCATCGGAGAAGCCACCAACGCTAGACAGCATGCAGGCCTTGTAGTCAACCGGTGTGGGAGTCGCCGAAACTACTTCCGGCGTACAACCCGAGAGCAACCCCACCGCGGCGATTGCGCCGACGGTCATTCCAATAACCCGCTTGAACATGACTACTGCTTAGAGCAGGTCCTCGTGGCCGGTGGCCTTCAAGGCGTCTACCAAAGACTTCACGCGCTGTGCGTGCTCCTTAGTGGTAACCAACAGCGCATCAGGAGTGTCTACGACGATGATGTCCTCAACACCGATGAGCGCAATGAGTCGATCGGTATCGCTCACCAGAATGCCACTCGAAGAATCCGCCAAGACCTTGGTATTTCCAAGCACCGCAAGATTTCCGCGACGCCCCTGCGACTGCAGCTCTGCGATTGCAGCGAAGTCACCCACGTCGTGCCAGCTGAACTGCCCCGGAATCACAGCAACGAGGCCTGCCTCTGCAGCCGGCTCTGCAATCGAGTAATCGATTGCGATCTTCTTCAAGGTTGGCCAAACCTTGTGCATTACAGACTCGCGGTACATGCCATCCCAGGCATCGGCGATGGCCATCAGCTGAGAGTGGAGTTCCGGCTCGGTCTTCGCAAGCTGCTCGAGCAAGAGCGAAGCCGGCGCGATGAACATACCCGCGTTCCAGAGGTAGCGTCCGCTTTCGACATACTTTCGCGCGGTTGCCATCTTTGGCTTTTCGATAAAGGCTTCAACCGAACGAGCATGCGGCGCCCCGGCAACTTCCAAGGCGTCGCCGGTTTTGATGTAACCGAACGCCACCGAAGGAGCCGTAGGGGTGATTCCGATGGTCACAATCTTGCCCGTTGCCGCAACTTCGATAGCTTCGCGAACACAGGCCTGGAACGCATCTGAATCCGGAATTACGTGGTCTGCTGCAAACGAACCGATGATGACGTCTGGTTCACGCTTTGCCAAGATTGCCGCAGCCAAAATGATGGCGGCAGTGGAATCTTTAGGGCTGAGTTCCAAAACAAGGTTTGCGAGATCTAAATCTTCGATTTGCTCAACCACGGCACCCTGGTGAGCCTGGCCAGTGACGACCATGATTCGATCGCGACCGCTAACCGGAGCAAGGCGGTCCCAGGTGTCCTGAAGCAGGGTTTGACCGCTTCCAGTTAGGTCATGCAGAAACTTCGGAGCGGAGGCACGCGACAGCGGCCAGAGGCGCGATCCAATTCCACCCGCAGGGATGATTGTGTAAAAGCGCTCTGTTGGAGTTCTCGAAGTATTCATATCAATAAAAACCCTAGTTGAATCTGGCTAATTGGGGTTGGAGCAAACCTAACTCTCATAGACTTTTAACTGTTTGTGACCTTTATAGGTCGATGCCCCTTCAGAGGAGGATTTCAGTGCCAAAGATGCCTGCTGGCACCCTGTACCGCGGAAAAGTTGGAATGTGGTCTTGGGTATTGCACCGTATTACCGGTGTGGCTATTTTCTTTTTCCTTCTAGTGCACGTGCTCGACACTTCGCTAGTTCGCATTAGCCCAGCCGCATACGAAGGCGTGATGGAGAGCTACAAGACCGTAATCATGGGTCTTGGCGAGCTAGGCCTCGTCGCCGCAATCCTGTTCCACGCCCTAAACGGTGTGCGAATCATCCTCATCGACTTCTGGCGCAAGGGCGCGAAGCTTCAGAACACCATGTTCTGGATCGTCATCGCGCTAGCTGCGGTGCTATTCGCAGGTTCTGCCGTTCGCCAAATCTCACACTTGCTCAACTACTAGGACTGATCTAAATGGAAATCGTTATTGAGACCCCAAACAGCCCTCGCAAGCGCAGCAAGGGTGCCAACTGGGAAAAAATCGGTTGGATGTACATGCGCCTCTCTGGTGTTGTACTCATCTTCCTAATCTTCGGCCACCTACTGGTGAACCTCTTCTTGCCAAATGAAGGCGTGAAGAGCATCGACTTCGCGTTCGTTGCCGGCAAGTGGGCTAGCCCGTTCTGGCAGGTCTGGGATGGCCTGATGCTCTGGCTTGCAATCATCCATGGAACAAACGGCATGCGCACCCTTGTTAACGATTACGCGGGACGCGAGGGAGTTCGTAAGACCCTTAACGCCTTGTTGTTCGTGACCGGTGCTGCTCTGATCATCTTGGGCACCTTGGTTATCACCACCTTCGACCCTTGCATCGACCCGAACGTTCACAACTACCTTCCAGACTTGGTCTGCGCAAAGTAACTTAAGCTACGAATTAGGCGAGGAAGCCAATGACTACCCCAAAGGTTCATAACCACCAGTACGACGTAGTGATCGTGGGTGCCGGCGGTGCTGGCATGCGTGCGGCTATTGAGGCTGGACCACACGCAAAGACTGCGGTCATCTCAAAGCTCTTCCCTACCCGTTCGCACACCGGTGCAGCACAGGGCGGTATGGCTGCAGCTCTAGCCAACGTGGAAGAAGACAACTGGGAGTGGCACACCTTCGACACCGTCAAGGGTGGCGACTACCTGGTAGACCAGGATGCAGCCGAGATTCTTGCAAAGGAATCTGTTGACGCTGTCATCGACTTGGAAAACATGGGTCTTCCGTTCAACCGAACCCCAGATGGCAAGATTGACCAGCGCCGTTTCGGCGGTCACACCCGCGACCACGGTAAGGCACCGGTTCGCCGTGCTTGCTACGCAGCCGACCGCACCGGTCACATGATTCTGCAGACCTTGTACCAGAACTGCGTAAAGCTTGGCATCGAGTTCTACAACGAGTTCTACGTGCTAGACCTCATCATGAACACCGTCGATGGCGTAGAACGCCCAGCAGCTGTTGTTGCTTACGATCTTGCAACCGGAGACCTCCACATCTTCCAGGGCAAGTCGATCGTGTTCGCAACCGGCGGCTTCGGCAAGATCTTCAAGACCACCTCGAACGCTCACACCCTCACCGGTGACGGCGTTGGCATCATTTTCCGCAAGGGTCTTCCACTAGAGGACATGGAGTTCTACCAGTTCCACCCAACCGGTCTTGCCGGCCTAGGAATCTTGCTTTCGGAAGCTGCACGAGGCGAGGGTGGAATCCTTCGCAACGCAAGCGGCGAGCGCTTCATGGAGCGCTACGCTCCAACCATCAAGGACCTGGCTCCTCGAGACATGGTGGCTCGCGCGATGGCAAACGAAGTTCGTGAAGGTCGCGGTGCCGGCCCGCACAAGGACTACGTTCTTCTTGACCTAACTCACCTTCCACCAGAGGTAATCGACGCGAAGCTCCCGGACATCACCGAGTTTGCTCGCACTTACCTCGGCGTTGAGCCATACACTGAGCCAGTTCCGGTGTTCCCTACCGCTCACTACGCAATGGGTGGCATCCCAACAAACATCAAGGCAGAGGTTCTGCGCGACAACGACACCGTTGTTCCAGGTCTTTACGCTGCTGGTGAGTGTGCCTGCGTTTCGGTTCACGGTGCAAACCGCCTCGGAACCAACTCGCTCCTAGACATCAACGTCTTCGGCAAGCGTGCCGGTATCTACTCGGTTGAGTATGCAAAGACTGCCGACTTCGTTCCAGTTCCTAAGGGTGCTGTTGACGATGTCGTGAAGCTTCTGCAG
>JBEEJV010000129.1:0-19298 GCA_041169005.1 Actinomycetota bacterium | reverse complement strand
AGCGCCATGCGGTCATACGATTCAGGGAAGCCTTTGCGGTGCATGATTCCGCGAGCCTCGAGCTCGGCGTTCGGGTAGAGGAAGCCATCAGTGGTGATGAGCGCAACGTTGGGGGTGCCCTCCCAGCGGGCTAGAAGTTCACGGAGTAGACGGCTGACCGTGCTCTTGCCAACGGCAACCGAACCGGCAACGCCGATGATGAAAGGTGTGCGTTTTGCGCGCTCGCCGAGGAAGTTCGAGGTAGCGCCGTGCAGCTTCTGAGTCTCGGCAACGTACAGGTTCAGCAGTCGGCTGAGAGGCAGGTAAACGTCGCGGACTTCGTCGATGTCGAGGAAATCGCCAAGCCCTCGAATGTGCCCGATCTCCTCAGCGGTTAGCGGTGTTTCGCTCGCGGAAGCCAGAGCTGCCCAGTCGGCGCGCGCAATCTCCACAAAAGGAGACGGTTGCGCGCTTGTGCCTAGGCTCATAACAAGCCATTCTGCCGTAAATTAGACCTTATGTGCGGAATCGTGGGCTATGTAGGGCCAAAAGAAACAGTAGATGTCTTGCTGGGTGGTCTGAAGCGACTCGAATACCGCGGCTACGACTCTGCCGGAATCTCGGTCATCGGTGGCGCAGGTCTTGAGACCCGCAAGAAGGCTGGCAAGCTTGGCAATCTCGTAAACGAGATCACTGAGCACCCGCTGCACCCGTCGAACATCGGTATCGGCCACACTCGCTGGGCAACCCACGGTGCTCCAACCGATGGAAATGCGCACCCACACATCGGCGGCCCAACCCAGAAACTTTCGCTGATTCACAACGGCATCATTGAAAACTTTGCCGAACTGAAGGCTGAACTGCTTGCCGAGGGAACCCGGTTTGCGAGCGAGACCGACTCTGAGGTTGCCGCTCACCTGATTGCGCGCGAATACGCCAAGCTTGGCGACCTGCCAAAGGCATTCGCTCAGGTTGTAAACCGTCTGCACGGCGCATTCACCATTCTTGTCATTCACGAAGACCAGCCGGATGTTGTCATGGCTGCCCGCCGCAACGCACCGCTAGTGATCGGTCTTGGCGACGGCGAAAACTTCCTCGGATCGGACGTTGCCGCGTTCGTCGAGCACACCAAGCGCGCCGTAAGCGTTGGCCAAGACGAGATCGTCATCCTGCGCTCGAATGAGGTTGAGATTCGCACCTTCGATGGCGTTCAGGTTCCGGTCACCGAGTTCACGGTGGACTGGGACGCATCGGCTGCTAGCAAGGGCGGTTGGGCTTCGTTCATGGAGAAGGAAATCCACGACCAGCCACAGGCTGTTGCAGACACCCTGATGGGTCGCCTCGACAGCGACGGTCACGTCACCCTCACCGAGATCGACGGCCTAGACGCAGACTTCGTAAACAACATCGACCGCCTGATTTTTGTTGCCTGTGGAACCGCTTCTTACGCCGGCGACGTGGCCAAGTACGCAATTGAGAAGTGGGCCCGCATCCCGACCTCCGTTGAGTTGAGCCACGAGTTCCGCTACCGTGACCCAATCATCACCCCTCGCACCCTGGTTGTTGCAATCAGCCAGTCGGGCGAGACCATGGACACCCTGATGGCCACCCGCTACGCGAAGGAAGCCGGCGCCAAGGTGCTTGCGATCTGCAACACCCAGGGCGCAACCCTAGCTCGCGAAAGCGACGCGGTCATCTACACCCACGCTGGCCCTGAGGTTGCAGTGGCTTCCACCAAGGCGCTCACCGCTCAGATCACCGCGGGTTACCTACTCGGTCTTCTGCTTGCTCAGTTCCGCCAGTCGTTGCCGGTGTCGCAGCTTGCAGACCTTGGCCAAGAACTTCTCAAGATGCCTGCCCGTGTCCAGCGCGTAATCGAAGACCTCGGTGCCGCTCGCGAACTCGGTAAGGCATTCTCCGATGCCAAGAGCGTGTTGTTCCTGGGTCGTAACGTTGGCTTCCCGGTTGCCATGGAGGGTGCGCTAAAGCTCAAGGAGCTTGCCTACATCCACGCCGAGGGCTTCGCCGCCGGTGAGCTCAAGCACGGTCCAATCGCGCTAATCGAAGAGGGCCAGCCGGTCATCGTCGTGGTTCCAAGCCCACGCGAAGCCGACACCCTGCACCCTAAGGTAATCAGCAACATCCAGGAGATCCGCGCTCGCGGCGCCAAGGTGATTGCGATTGCCGAAGAGGGCGACTCGCAGGTGGGCGACTACAGCGAGCACGTGCTGTGGATTCCGCAGAGCCAGAGCATCTTCAGCGCCATCCTCGCGGTGATTCCGCTGCAGGCATTTGCGATGGAGCTTTCAACCGCGAAGGGTCTAGACGTTGACCAGCCACGTAACCTCGCAAAGAGCGTTACCGTCGAGTAGCAGATAGCCCAAAAAGTCCAACAAAACCTAAGAGAGGGCTCAGAGTGATTGCCGGCATCGGAGTTGACCTAGTCGACTTGGCACGCTTTGAGAAGCAGCTCGAGAACACCCCAGCGCTTCGCGACCGACTCTTCCACGAGGCCGAGCGCGATAACTCGGTTCGTCAGCTTGCTGGCAGTTTTGCCGCTAAGGAAGCACTCGTCAAGGCCCTCGGTTCTCCAATTGGACTCTCCTGGACCGAACTGCGCGTCTGGCGCAACGAACTCGGTCAGCCGATCTTGATTGCTCAAGGTGGTTCCGCGGCTCGTCTAGAGAGCCTCGGGGTGGATAAACTTCACCTGAGCATTAGCCACGACGGCGGAATGCTGATTGCCTACGTTATTGCCGAGAAAACCGACCGCGAAGGAGGCGAAGATGCGTGAGTTGCTAATTAACCTCGACGCGATTGCCTCCAACCTGCACACCATGCGCGCGCACGCGGGTGCGGTCAAGGTCTGCGGTGTGGTCAAGGCCAACGCTTACGGCCACGGAATGATTCCGGTAGCCAAGCGTCTCGAAGCCGAAGGCGTCGACTACCTGGGTGTGGCCGACATCGCCGAAGCAATCGAACTTCGCAATGCCGGCATCAAGGTGCCTGTGCTTGCATGGCTACACGCTTGGGATGAAGATTTCGCCGCGGCAGTTGCCCGCAACATCGACCTAGGTATTTCTACAATCGCGCAACTCGACCACGCAGCCGAGGCGGCTAAAGTTGCCGGCAGTAAGGCGCGGGTGCACATCAAGGTAGATACCGGACTAAGTCGAAACGGCGTTACCCTCGCTGGGCTTTCAGACTTACTTCGCAGCGCGCAGGACCTAGTCGCGCAGGGTGCCATCGAAGTGATTGGTATTTTTAGCCACCTTTCAAGCACCGACGAGGCGTCCGATCGTATTCAGATTGGCCGTTTCGATCAGGCCCTGGCGCTCGCCGCCGAATATGGCATCGAGCCAGAACTGCGCCACCTGACCGCGAGCGACGGTTCGCTCTCTTACCCAGATGCCCGCTACGACATGGTCCGCATCGGTGTCGCACTCTACGGGCTTAGCCCGTTCTCCGACAACGGCGCGAGCGACTACGGGCTGATTCCGGCGATGACAGCAACCGCCAAGGTCGTGCAGGTCAAGGGCGTTCCGGCTGGTGAGGGAGTCAGCTATGGCTACCTTTACCGAACGGCCGCCGCAACCAACCTCGCGCTGGTTCCAGTTGGCTATGCCGAGGGGCTGCCACGATTGGCAACCGGAAGCGCCAAGATTTGGGTTAACGGCGAAACCCACGACCTCGCAGCGCGCATCGCGATGGACCAGTTCGTTCTGGATGTTGGCGAGCATGAAGTTGCGCCGGGCGATACCGTGGTCATCTTTGGCGACCCCTCGCTCGGCTATCCATCGGCGGACGACCTAGCCGAGGCGGCACAGACCATCAACTATGAAATCGTGACCCGCATGGGTGGTCGCTTTGAGCGTCACTACATCAGCAACGGATTGCTGGGAACCGACTAATGGGCAACGTCTTGGCAACCTTGCAGATCCAAGACTCCGATGCCATGCACCAGCTTGGGTTGGACCTTGC
Source organism: Actinomycetota bacterium (assembly GCA_041169005.1). Taxonomy (GTDB): domain Bacteria; phylum Actinomycetota; class Actinomycetes; order Actinomycetales; family Microbacteriaceae; genus Rhodoluna. The sequence continues at coordinate 15,338 of JBEEJV010000129.1, read as the reverse complement.
CAAAGTTCTCGTCGCGGGAGACCTGCTTGTCCTGACCGGACCGCTCGGCGCGGGTAAGACCACCCTCAGCCGTGGCATCGGTGAAGGCCTAAATGTGGTGGGCAACGTTTCATCACCAACCTTCGTCATCGCTCGCACCCATAAGCGCGCGGATGGCGGCCCGGAACTCGTCCACGTTGACGCTTACCGTCTTGGCTCCCCGGAGGAGTTAGATGACCTCGACATCGATTTCGCAAACTCGATCACGCTCGTAGAGTGGGGCCGTGGCTTCACCGATGGAATCTCTGATTCTTGGTTGGATATCGAGATTGAGCGCGACCACACAGGTGAGTCGGACGTGCGCAAAGTCACCTTGATTGGTGAAGGCCCGCGTTGGGCAGATGCCATTTTTGAAACGAGTGCCGCATGACCGGTTTTTTGATTGCGATTGACACGACTGCAGGAACAACGGTTGCACTGCTGCGTGACGATGAGCTGCTGGCCGAGGTTCGCTATCAAGACGGACTAAAGCACGCCGAGACCATTGGAAATGCCATCAGCGAAGTCTTCGCCAAAGCTCAGCTTGAGCCAAAGGTGCTCAGTGCAGTGGCTGTTGGTCGCGGCCCAGCGCTCTTCACGGGCTTGCGTGTGGGAATCGCCGCTGGTGTAATGCTCAGTGAGGCGACCGGAGCCAAGCTCATCGGAGTGGTGAGCCACGATGCAATCGCGCTCGAGGCATACAGTCTTGAACCAGCTCTCGCTGCAAAGCCGCTGTTGGTCCACACCGATGCCCGCCGCGGCGAGGTTTACTGGGCGCTCTATGGCGGACTAGATCGCCACGGACTGCCGGTACTGCTGGCCGGCCCATCGGTGGGTAAATACGCCGAGGTAACCGCTACCCTTGCGGAAGAGTTTGGTGAGTTCAATGAGTGCACTCAGGGTGCAACCGCTGATTGGCTGGCGCGTTTGGCCCGCAAGCAACTGGCTGAGGGTTTCGCCACCGATGACGTGACTGCGCTTTACCTGCGAGCCCCGGATGCAACTATGCCAAAGCCAAACCAGCAGTTTGGAAAGCGGGTGTCGGATGACCGCTAGTTTCATCCTTCGTCCGGCCACCGCTGCCGACCTAGCCGACATCATGAGCATCGAGCACGAGTGCTTCCCAACCGACGCTTGGGCCGAGGCTTCGATGCGCGATGAGCTAACCGCAACGCACACCCACTATTACGTTTTGCTGGTTCGCGACAACGTGAGCGGAACCGATAGCATTCAGGGTTACGCCGGCCTCAGCAAGTTGACTTCGAGCGAGCAGAGCGACGTTCAGACCATCGCGGTGCTGCCGGGTAACCGAGGCAAGGGCTTCGGCCGTGCACTGATGAACCAAGTGCTTCAGACCGCCACGCAACAGGGGGCCAAGCAGGTCTTCCTTGAAGTGCGCGCGGACAACCCAACCGCTCAGAATCTTTACGAGTCACTCGGATTCAAGGTCATCGACATTCGACGCGGCTACTACCAGCCAGATGGCGTGGATGCGCTCGTGATGAGTCTGGAGCTACCAAGCGTGCTAGTAAACCGCGAACCTATTGTTCTCGGCATTGAGAGCTCATGCGATGAAACTGGCATCGGTATCGTGCGTGGCGGAACCCTGCTGGCAAACGTCATTTCGTCATCCATGGACCTTCACGCCCGTTTCGGCGGCGTGGTGCCTGAGATCGCCGCTCGCGCACACCTCGAGGCGCTGCAGCCAACGCTTCACAAAGCTCTCGCCGAGGCGGGGATCTCTCTCAAAGAGATTGACGCGATTGCGGTGGCAAACGGGCCTGGGCTAGCTGGCGCACTCATGGTTGGCGTAGGGGCTGCCAAGGCGCTCGCGGTTGGTCTTGGAAAGCCTATTTATGCGGTTAACCACCTGGTTGGCCATGTTGGTGCGGACGTCCTCGAACGCGGCGAGGTTGAGGTTCCAACCATCGCGCTGCTCGTTTCTGGCGGCCACACTTCGTTGCTTTTGGTTCGCGACCTGCTGGACGATGTGCAGTTGCTTGGCGAAACCATCGACGACGCTGCCGGTGAGGCATTCGACAAGGTGGCTCGCCTACTGGGGTTGCAGTACCCGGGTGGCCCTGAGATTGATCGTGCTGCGGCTCAAGGAAATCCAAAGGCCATTCGATTCCCTCGCGGCCTCACCTTGCCAAAAGACATGGAGAAGCACCGCTACGACTTCTCATTCAGTGGCCTCAAGACCGCGGTTGCCCGCTGGGTTGAGGTGGCGCGTGACGGCGAAGAAGAATTTAGCGTCGCCGATGTAGCCGCTAGCTTCCGAGAAGCGGTAGTCGACGTGCTGGTTACAAAGGCCGTAAACGCCTGCATAGACAACAACGTTCCTCGACTCTTGCTTGGAGGCGGAGTTGTGGCAAACAAGCGCCTCCGTGAGGTGGCTGCAGAGCGCTGTGCCAAGCATGGCATTGAGCTTCGCATTCCAGCCTTCAGTCTTTGCACCGATAACGGTGCCATGATTGCGGCTCTTGGTGCGCAGCTTGTGATGGCAGGACGTGAACCATCGGGTCTGGGATTTGGGGCCGATAGCACGCTTCCAGTCACAACCGTACAGACCGCTTAGCGCGTCCATTAGGACTGCTGTCGGAAACCAAACTCTCATGGTTTTCTCAGGTTGCTGGCAGATTGCATTCAGGAACTTTTGGTTTCCTATTATCAAGCCGGTAAACGGGAGCTGAGGTCCCGGTTAGCGGTTGTGGAACTTGGTTGCAAAGCCAACCCATCTTGGAAGCTAAGAGTAAGGTTTCTCTCCCTTTACCTACTTCGATAAACCAAGAACAAAAGGCTCTCGGATTGTGCCCCGAGAGCCTTTTGAACGTTAATCCCTAGAGGGCCTCACAAATCAGCACGCGGTGGGCATCGCCAACGCGAGTTACTATCAGCGTCGCTTTATTCGGGCCCTTTGGCGCAAGTTCCTTGCGCAACTGTTCGGGAACAATGTCTGCACCACGTTTTTTGATTTCCAGCACTCCAATGCCAAGTTCTCGGATGCGTGCCTTTAGCTTCTTGCGATCAAATGTCAGGTTTTCGAGAACCCTGTAACCACGCAGCCACTCATTAGAAATCAGTTCCGAGGAAGTGAGGTAAGCGATTTCTGGGCTGAAGCTATGGGTGCGGGTTTCTTCGGCTAGCACAGCAATCAAGTGAGAGCGAACAACCGCATTGTCAGGCTCATAAACGTATTCTTCAAGTTCGCCGAGCGGGGCATGGCCAACATCTGCATGTGAGCTTCGAAGTTCGAAATTGCCGTGGTCTGTCATGAGCAATGCTGCGCGAGCAACACCCGGGCGCGCGGCGGAACCAAACCAGAGGGCGAGTTCAACCAGATCGCCATCCACGCTCACCCATTGCGCTTCGCAATTTTCAGGAATTCCATCGTGAGGGTGGCCCGGGCCAACTTTAATTCCAGCCGCCTTCAGGTTGCCGGCAGGGGCACCGGCTTGAGAGCATCGCTCAGCCACCCAGTCGAAATTTGGGCTGAACATAGACGGGTCAAACTTGCGAACGGCCTTGGCGCGCTGGGCTCCTGTTAGTTCGCGTCGGGCCGGGTCGAAGAATATTCCGTCGTAGCCGGAGATGTCTACCTTGGTGGCATCGGCCTGTTCCACAGTTGCGTTTTCAAACGGCAGCAAGTTGAAAGTTGCAATCGCTGCGGTAACTTCATCAAGTTCAAACGCGGACACTTTAATGCCGAGACTAGCCATCGCGAGTGACTCGGTGCCTATGCCACAGCCAAGATCGGCAACGGTTTCGACTCCCGCAACTTTGAATCGACCAGCGTGCAAAGCGGCTACTTTCAAGCGGCTCGCCTGTTCTAGGCCAGGTTCGGTGAACAGCATTCGTTCGGCAAATTCGCCAAACTTGCTCTTGGCGCGGTGGCGAAGTTTGGCTTGCGAAAGCACCGCCGCTACCAATCCCGGTTCGTGGCCGTCGGCACGTAACCTAGTGACAAGTTTGAGGACGTCAGTCTTCGACTCGTAGGCAACATCGCCAAGCAGCTTCTGCCCATCGGGGCTCATCAGGGCAATGAAGTCTTGGCGGTCCATGTGTTTAAGGCTAGTGGGGGCGGGGGATAACTCGCTTTGGCACTCGCGTACCTAGAGTGCTAATATCTGAGTTGTAACCAACCATTTTCACAAGAAGAGGTTCATCGTGTCGGTTCAGATCAAGCCACTTGAAGATCGCATTGTCGTTCGCCCAGCACCTGCCGAGCAGGTAACCGCATCGGGCCTGGTTATCCCAGACACCGCAACTAAGGAAAAGCCACAGGAGGCCGAGGTTATCGCCGTAGGTCCAGGCCGCATCGACGACGCTGGCAAGCGCATCCCTCTAGATGTTGCAGTTGGCGACCGCGTAATCTTCAGCAAGTACGGCGGCACCGAGCTTAAGTTTGGTGGCGAGGAATACCTCGTACTAAGCGCTCGCGACGTACTAGCAGTTGTAGTTCGCTAAGAACTGCAAACTTCGAACCCCGGTTTCAGCTTCGGCTGGGTCCGGGGTTTTGCTTTTCTGGAGATAGGCTTGGCGCATGACTGCTCAGCCCGAGACGGATAGCCAGCGAAACCTCAAAAGAGGTCTGGGCTATGGTTTCAGTGCCTATCTCATCTGGGGCTCGTTCCCCATCGTTATTCGTTCGCTCGGGTTTGCGTCTTCATTTGAAGTTGTGGTTTGGCGCATCCTTTTTGGAATGCTCCTTGCCGTCATCTTGCTGACAGCCACTAAGGCCTGGCCCGCGACTATCGCAGTTCTAAAAGACAAGCGCAAGGTTGGTTTGTTGGCCCTTTGCAGTGGGCTCATATTCATCAACTGGCAGGTATACGTAATCGGCATAGCTTCCGGACATATTGTCGAGTCTTCGCTCGGATACTTCATCAATCCGCTCGTCACAATCGTTCTCGCGGTGTTCTTCCAAAAGGAGCGCTTGAGCCCTTGGCAATGGACCGCTGTGGGTCTAGGCGCACTCGCAGTCACGGTCCTAACTGTGGACTACGGGCACCTGCCAGTTATTGCATTGAGCTTGGCAATATCGTTTGGATTCTACGGTTTGGTGAAGAGCAGAATCGGCGGATCCATCTCTCCACTGATCGGCTATTCGGTTGAAACTGGATTCCTGGTGCCGGTGGCCGTGGTTCAGGGAATTGTGGTCGCCTCGACGGGTGGGCTGGCGATTGGAACTCAGGGAACCTGGAGTTGGTTGGGCTTGTTGCTTTTCGGATTCTTCACCGCAATACCGCTCATCATGTTCGGGTCGGCCGCCAAATATCTGCCATTGAGCTGGATTGGCTTCATGCAGTACATGACTCCAACCATTCAGTTCATCACAGCGCTAACGCTGTTCCACGAAGCCATGTCACCGGTTCGTTGGGTCGGTTTTGGCATTGTTTGGGTCGGTCTTGCAGTCTTGTCGATAGGCATGATCCGTAAGCGTTAGGAATCGATTCCAACTCGTTGTAATCACCTGCAATCGCGCCAATAGAATGTAGTTACATCGATATATAGGGGGATGTATGCGACTAAAGAGCGCCATTATGGCGACCGCACTTATTGCCACCAGCCTGATTGCAATCAAGCAGCCTGCCGTGGCAGACACGCTAAGTGTTCCAAAGACCACTTTTGGCGTTTGCTCGCCTACGAAGGTGAACTACTGCATTGAGTCAGTGACTCTCCAGTCGCCTGGTGGTGCAGTTGAGAACTTGGTTTATCAGGCAAACGGCACCGCGCTTGCGGCATCTGAACCAAGCGCTACTGCAACTCCATCGGCTACCGCGGCTCCAGCTGTGGTTGACCCAGGTGCAGACCTAACCGACGCTGGCAAGGCTGTTCTAGGTGCCTGGACCACCCCAACCTGGGTTGCCGACGGTCACAGTGCTCTCGGATACGCCGGTCTAGTTATCGATGCGAAGGCTGCAAACCAGTTCAGCAACTTCCTTTACCTTGAGGTAAAGCCTGCCAAGATCGACTCAAGCAACAAGACCACTCTCGCAAACGCTAAGGGCACTCAGAACTCGGCTTCGCTTAGCCTCGACGATGTAGTGACCGTGAAGGTTCGCGTTCAGAATTTCCAGGCTGGTGTAACACTCGGTTTCGGTACCGGCATTCACGTTGACCGCCAGGGTTCCGACTCAGCCAACACCCTTACTGTTTCGGGTGCGGCAACACCTTTGGCCATGGCGGGAAACACCAAGGACTGCACCGGCGAAACCGGTAAGGCTCTCTACACCTATGCGGGTCTCGGTGTGCTTGTTGCACCCGTGAACGACTCGATGTCAGGCTTCGGCGTAGACGGTGTCTCGGGTGACATGGTTGTTCAGTCGAACGGTCTTTGCTCGCTTTCGACCCCAACCTGGAACGCGGCAGACAAGTCGTTGAACTGGGTAGCTGCCGCTCCTCACTTCGCTGAAGATGGCAAGACCATTAATCAGGGTTTCTATCAGGCATCGATTCCGGTAGCCGACGCGAAGCTTCTCTGGGGTCTAGACAACCCTAACGATGCTGCCAGTGCGCTCATCGTTAGCATGACCACCGACGCCAACGGAACCTCGGTTAACACCGTCAAGAGCATTGCAGTTAAGAACGGCTTCATTATTATCTCGAGCACCGGTTACCAGTACTCGTCGCCAAAGTTCAAGATTGCAAAGAACCCTAAGTATGTCCCGAAGAAGCCGGTGGCAAAGGTCATCACTTGTGTGAAGGGTAAGACCGTCAAGAAGACTGTTGCGCCTATCTGTCCTAAGGGATTCACTCTAAAGAAGTAACACCAACTAGGCCGCAGAGCCAATAGATAAACCCGCTCAGTGATCTGAGCGGGTTTATCTATTTAGTCGAATATTGTGGCGGGTTAGAGCCCCGCGTGAGCCTTGATTGCCGATTCGTAAATAGCGATTGACTTCTTGTAGAGCTCACTTTGATACATCGTGTTCCGCAGATCTATCTGCTTGCTGTTGCCGTCCAGAATGTCCTCGTATGCCGTGCGCATCGCCTGGGCCATAGAACCCACAGTTTGGTTCTCTACGCGCCAGTAGGAGCCGTCTGGGAGGTCATCTGCGATATTCCAGTCACACAGCACCGATGGAGTACCCACGACGCCCGCTTCGTAAACTGTCATGCCCTGGGTTTCGAAACCGACAGAAGTCTGGATGAGCGCGTCAGCGTTAGCCAGTCGGTTCAGCATTTCGGAGTGCGATACGCGTCCAATGATTTTTACTCGGTCGCCCAAACCGTTTTCCGAAATGTAGGACTGAGCCTGCTTCTCGAGCGGGCCATTGCCGAAAATTTGCACCTGTGCCGGAATTTCGGCGAGTTTGAATGCCTGCAAGAACTCCATCATGCGCTTTTCCTGGCTGAACCTGCCGCTCCAAGCAAACGTGACCGGCTCATCCGCGTTTCGGCGATGCTGCCCCTTGAATACGTCTTTGAGTGCGGCGTCATCGACGCCGGTTGGCACAACGTGAAGGAACGCTGCAACTCCCATTTCTTTTGCGAGGCGTGCGAAATGTCCGCTTGGCGCAATGACTGCTTGAGAGTGGGAGCAAACCTGGCGAAGGTAATACCAACCGTTGCCCTTGCCGCGGAACTGCTTGTGGTCTACCCAGCGACCAAAAATCTCAGAGTGAGTCCAGATCAATAGGCGAGCAGCAACTGCGCCTACCACCTGAGTGGCACCAATCATTAGCTGAGTGTGCAAAGTATTTACCAGTGGCAGGTTCTGACGTTGCGCAAAGCCAACGCCCAGCAGCGCACCCCACCAGTCGGCCTGGACGTGAACTACGTCTACCGGTTCGCCGATAGCCTCTAGCTCGCTCACAATCTGGCGGTATGCGCCACCCAGATTCGCATTTGCGTTGTATTCACGATTTGGGGTTAGCGGGAAGCTCGGGTAGATGATCTGTCCCGGCTTGCTCTTCGGTGCAAATTTGCTCGCGGGTGCCGCGACAGTGACTCGGTGACCGGCACGTTCAAGATACTTTTGCTGCAGCAGCACACTCGCCTGAACGCCACCAAGTGAGGCAGGGTTCTGGTCGAGGAAAATCAGGATGTGCACCCATTCAGAGTAGCGCGAGGGCGTTCAAAGATGGGGTAGCCCGTCCGCTAGAGCCGGGCGTCGACTACTCGGCGACTAGGTCTGCCACCGAATCGAGAATCTCGGTAGGTCGGAACGGGTATTTTTCGATCTCGGCCTGGTCGCTGATTCCTGTTAGAACCAATACCGTGTGCAGACCGGCTTCAATGCCAGCCACAACGTCTGTGTCCATGCGGTCACCGATCATGCCTGTGCTCTCCGAGTGCGCCTGAATCTTGTTCATCGCGCTGCGGAACATCATCGGGTTTGGCTTGCCGATGATGTAAGGCTCGCGGCCGGTGGCCTTGGTTATAAGGGCTGCAACCGAACCGGTGGCTGGCAAGATGCCTTCCTGGGACGGTCCGGTGGCGTCAGGGTTAGTTGCGATAAAGCGGGCACCTGCGGCAATAAGACGAATCGCCTTGGTGAGGTTCTCAAAGCTGAAGTTACGGGTCTCGCCGAGTACGACGTAGTCGGGGTTGACGTCGGTCATGATGTAACCGATTTCGTGCATTGCTGTGGTCATGCCGGCCTCGCCGATTACGTACGCGGTACCGTTTGGCTTCTGCTTCTTCAAGAAAGCGGCAGTAGCGAGCGCCGATGTCCAGATGCGGTCTTCCGGGACATTGAGCCCTCCGGCCTGAAGGCGAGCGGCAAGATCACGTGGAGTGTAGATGCTGTTGTTGGTTAGAACCAGGAACGGGGTTTCGGTGTCTACCCACTGCTGAATTAGTTCTGATGCACCTGGAATTGCGTGGCCTTCGTGCACGAGCACGCCATCCATGTCTGTTAGCCAAGCCTTGATTTTGCTTCTATCTGCCATGCCCACAAGCCTACCGAATAGGCTTAACCCCATGATCGACAACAGCGCCAATCCTTCGCCAGAACAGACCACCTGGGGTGTTGGGCCATGGCAAGGTGAGCTGCCCGTCGAGGATTTCTACGATCCGGAGCTGCTTTCGAACGGTGACACCCGCAACGTGCTGGACAAATACCGCTACTGGCGCATGGATGCAATCGTCGCCGACCTAGACATTCGTCGCCACAAGTTTCACGTCGCCATCGAAAACTGGCAGCATGACCTGAACATCGGTTCGATCGTGCGTACCGCGAATGCATTCTTGGCAGCCGAGGTGCACATCATTGGGCACAAGCGCTGGAATCGACGCGGTGCCATGGTTACCGACCGCTACCAGCACATTCGCCACCATTCGACGGTGGAAGAATTCCTGGCTTGGACCCGCGACACCGGGGTAGAAGGTGGGGCACTCGCCGATGGCAGCCCGCTACCGGTGATTGCCATCGATAACGTGCCGGGTTGCAAGAAGATTGAACAGTATTCACTGCCTGAAAGCTGCGTACTCCTATTCGGCCAGGAAGGCCCAGGGCTTTCTGAACCGGCAATCGATGCCGCCGAAGTGGTTTTGGAGATTACTCAGTTCGGTTCCACCCGCTCTATAAATGCGAGTGCCGCAGCAGCTATCGCAATGCATTCTTGGGTAATGCAGCACGTTTTCGCTTAAGTCGTAAATCTAAGTATCCCTATGGGCCCTAGGCCCGTTGGCACTAAACTTAAAAGGTTGCGTCGTTTGGTACGTCAACCCCGTCCCGAGTGGCGGAAATCCCAAAGTTTATAAGGGGAATGAGCATGCCTGCAGTAGTTATCATCGGCGCACAGTGGGGCGATGAAGGCAAGGGTAAAGCAACCGACCTTTTGGCCGAGCACATTGACTACGTTGTGAAGTTCAACGGTGGTAACAACGCCGGTCACACCGTTGTCATCGGCAACGAGAAGTACGCACTTCACCTGCTACCTTCCGGCATTCTTACCCCAGGCGTAACCCCGGTTATCTCGAACGGTGTAGTTATCGACCTCGGTGTTCTATTCGAAGAGATCGATGCGTTGAACGCTCGCGGAATCGATACCTCGCGTCTGCGCGTATCTGCAAACGCGCACGTGATCGCACCTTATAACGTGACCCTAGACAAGGTCTCGGAGCGCTTCCTAGGTAAGCGAGCAATCGGAACCACCGGACGCGGAATTGGCCCAACCTACGCAGACAAGATCAACCGTGTTGGCATTCGCGTTCAGGACCTCTTCGATGAGAGCATCCTGCGCCAGAAGGTTGAAGCCGCGCTTGTTGGCAAGAACAACCTCCTAACGAAGGTCTACAACCGCGCCGCAATCCGCGCGGACGAAGTCGTTGCCGAACTGCTCAGCTACGCCGACCGCCTTCGCCCATACGTTGCGGACACCGCTCTGGAGCTTTACGAGGCAGTAGACGCCGGAAAGCTTGTTCTTTTCGAGGGTGGCCAGGCCACCATGCTCGATGTTGACCACGGAACCTACCCGTTCGTAACTTCGTCGAACTCGACCGCTGGTGGTGCATCGACCGGTTCGGGTATCGGCCCAGCCGAGTTCAAGACCGTAATCGGCATCGTTAAGGCGTACACCACCCGAGTTGGTTCAGGCCCATTCCCAACCGAGCTCTTCGACGACTCCGGCGAGTTCCTTCGTGCAACCGGTCACGAGTACGGAACCACCACTGGACGCCCACGTCGTTGTGGCTGGTACGACGCTCCAATCGCGCGCTATTCGGCCCGCATCAACGGCGTTACCGACTTCGTGCTCACCAAGCTTGACGTGCTAACTGGCATCAAGGAAATTCCGGTCTGCGTTGCCTACGACGTCGACGGTAAGCGTTTCGATGAGATGCCTGTTAACCAGACTGACTTCCACCACGCGACCCCAATCTATGAAAACTTCCCAGGTTGGACCGAGGACATCTCTACCGCACGCACCTTTGCCGATCTTCCGAAGAATGCTCAGGACTACATCGTTGCGCTAGAGAAGATCAGCGGTGCCCGCATTTCTGCGATCGGCGTTGGTCCAGCACGCGATGCAATCATCGTCCGTCACGACATGCTGGAGAAACGCTAAGCGTTCTGCAACTGATTTCCAAAAACGCTGCCATCTTTCGTAGATGGCAGTTTTTTTGCGCCATATTTCCAGAATTCTCGGTGTTTTGAACAATCGGTTGCCAGCCAAAAAGCCTTTATTTATGAGCCCTTTAGGCGCGTTACAAAACCGTTATCGAGAATTGTTGTCAATCGGTTGCCAAAATGAGCCGATTTGACCTAATCTAACTATGCGCTGGATGTTTCTCTCCTGATCCAGCAAACTGAAAATCTAAGGACAAGACAGAAATGAATCTAAGCAAGCGTGTAGCAGCTGCGATTTCGATTGCGGCACTTGGCCTTGGTGCTTTCTCGGGAGTTCCAGCCGCGAACGCAGCAAGCCAGACCACCCTTACCATCGGCTCGATCATTGAGCCAAAGTCATGGGACCCTACTCAGGCCGACCTGGGCCACATGGCCCCTCTCTACCAAAGCGTTTACGACACCCTGGTAACCCGCACCCCAGCTGGTACCTACGCGCCAAACCTTGCGACCAAGTGGTCATTTGGTCCAGGTTCGTCGTGGCTACAGATGGACCTTCGCAAGGGAGTGAAGTTCACCGATGGCACCACCTTCGATGCCAAGGTGGCAAAGGCTAACCTTGACGCATTCGTCGCTGGCAACGGCCCATACTCGGCAACACTTGCTGGTGTTACCACCGATGTCGTGAGTGACTACACCATCAAGATCAAGCTGCTCAAGGCAAACCCAGACATCCTTTACTACCTTGCAACCACTGACAGCTACATGGCTAGCCCAAAGAGCATCGGTACCGCAGGCCTAAAGACTGTCCCAGTTGGTTCGGGCCCTTACGTCTACGACAAGTCGAGCGTCCCTGGTTCGCAGCTGGTGTTCACCGCCAACGCAAAGTACTGGGACAAGAGCAAGGTCAAGTTCAAGAAGATCGTCTTCAAGCTCATGACCGACGTCACCGCACGTTTGAACGCACTTCTATCGGGGCAGATTGACGCGACCATCCTCGACGCCAACACATACGCAACCGCAAAGGGACGCGGTATGACCGACTACCTAAACAACGTTGACTGGCAGGGAATCATGATTCTCGACCGCGACGGTGCGCTGAGCAAGCCGCTCTCGGACGTGCGTGTGCGTCAGGCTATCGGGTACTCGCTAGACCGCGCTGCGCTGCTAAAGGCAGTACAGAAGGGCTTCGGCACTGTGACCCAGCAGCCTTTCGGTAAGGCATCTGGCGCACAGGATTCGGCGCTCGAGAACTACTACAGCCTCGACAACGCAAAGGCTAAGTCGCTCCTTGCTGCAGCGGGTTACCCTGATGGTCTAACCCTAGACATGCCAGCCTGGCCAGACCCAACCATGCGTGCGGTTCTTGGCGACCAGCTTGCTGCTAGCGGCATCAAGGTTAACTGGGTATCGGTTCCAGGTCCTGAGTACCGCAACCAGCTAAAGGCCAAGAAGTTCGCAATCGCTGTTTACCAGCTTGGTCTCGCAAACGCTACCGCCTGGGTAACCATCAACTTCACCGCGGCACCAGAAGCCTCGTGGAACGTCTTTGGTAGCAAGGACCAGGTAATCTCTCAGGCTCTAGGTTCGATCAACGTGAACCCTAGCGAAAAGAACGTGTCAGCTCAGGCAGCCAAGATCAACGCCTTCTTGGTCAAGAACGCTTGGTTCCTACCGTTCTACCAGATGCCTCAGATGTTCTTCACGAACAGCCACGTAAAGACTGTGAACTCTATCGCGAACGCAGTTCCTTACATCTACAACTACGCTCCAACCGGTAAGTAGTAAACCACGAGGCGCCTTTGGCGGAGCCCTACCCCTGGCTCCGCCAAAGGATCCTCACCCCGCAAACCAAAACCAAGGACAACGCAAATGCTTCGGTTCATTGCAAAACGACTGACTTCCGGCTTCCTGCTGCTGTTGGTTATCAGCACGCTGACTTACTTCTTGCTCTTCTTCTCGTCTTCGTCGGTTGCCCGCAACCTGCTTGGAGACAGCGCAACAAGCGCCCAGGTGGTAGCTAAGGCACACGAGCTCGGACTCGATCGCCCACTGCTTCCTCGCTACTTCGAGTGGCTAGGTCACGCACTAACTGGCGACCTAGGAATCTCTTGGTACTCGAACCAGCCAATCGTCAGCTCGCTGGCAAGCCGACTTCCAGTCACAATGACCATCGTGCTTTTCGCGATTCTTCTGGCATCAACTCTCGCAACAGTGCTCGGTATGTTGGCTGCGGTGAAGGGCGGCTGGATTGACCGTCTCGTGCAGTTCCTCGCAATCGCCGGTTTCGCGGTACCAAACTTCGTAGTGGCAATCATCCTCGTCACCGTGTTTGCAATCAACATCGCAGTCTTCCCAGCTACCGGATGGGTAAACCTATCCGACGAACCTCGCGGCTGGTTCCTTTCTCTGGTGCTTCCGGTGGCTGCGCTGGTGGTTTCAACCGTGGCCTCAGCCGCCCAGCAGATTCGCTCGGCTTTCAAGGATGTCCTCAGCCGTGACTGGGTGCGTACCCTTCGCAGTCGTGGCATCAGGAACAACGAGATCCTCTTCAAGCACGTACTTCGATCCGCTGCTCCTTCTGGTCTGACCGTTTTGAGCCTTCAGTTCGTAGGAATGCTCGGTGGTTCGGTCATCATCGAAAAAATCTTTGCTCTTCCAGGAATCGGGCAGCTTGCCGTCGATTCAACCACTCAGGGCGACACCCCGGTCGTAATGGGAATCGTCGTCTACAGCGTCATCGTTGTGATCTTGGTCAACTTGGTTGTTGACCTCGTAAACGGATGGCTAAACCCAAAGGTGCGTGTCTAATGCCTACTTCAACCGCCGCAATCGAAATCCACTCTCGCCCGCTTGTTCGAAGCAATCTCTTCGTCCGCTTGCTGAAGAACCCGCTAGGTCTAATCAGCTCGCTAATCATCACGATCATTGTTGTCGCGGCTGTAACCGCTGGCTTCTTGGCGCCATTCGACCCTAACCACACCGATGTCATGAACATCATGTCTGCGCCAAACGGCAATCACCTGCTTGGTACCGATTCCGCGGGACGGGATGTATTTAGCCGAATCCTATTCGGCTCGCAGGCCACCTTGATTGCGGCACTGGTTGTAGTTCTAACATCCGTTGCCATCGGTGTGCCAGCTGGCCTGCTTGCCGGTTACTACGGCGGTTCAATGGACAGTATTTCCAGCTGGATTGCCAACATGCTCATGAGCTTGCCGGCAATGATCGTGCTTCTGGCTGTTCGCGCTTCATTCGGCGCAAACATCCTGTCGAGCATGGTTGTTTTCGGTCTGCTAATCGCTCCAAGCTTCTTCCGGCTTACCCGCACCGCGGTGATGAGCGTTCGCAACGAACTCTACGTTGACGCAGCTCGAGTATCTGGTCTAAGCGATGCGCGCATCATCGCGAAGCACATTTTTACTGTGGTACGCGCACCTATCATCATCCAGTCGGCCATGATCTCGGGTATCGCAATCTCGATTCAGAGCGGTCTGGAATACCTTGGCCTCGGCGACCCAAAGATGATTTCTTGGGGTGTGATGTTGAATGAAGGATTCACCAACATCTTCGTAAACCCACTGCTCGTGTTCTGGCCTGGCCTGGTGATCACTTTTGCAATCGGTTCGTTCGCACTACTTGGAAACGCGCTTCGCGACGCACTTGAGGACAGCCAAAAGGTAAAGGCAAAGCGCGGAAAAGCTGCGGTCAAGCTGGTTCCGGCTCAGGGCTCTGCAGAGGCAGTTTCGGCTGGTAAGAAGTTCGCACACGAAGACCACCTTCTAAGTGTCGATAACCTCAGCATCGGCTACCCACAGGCTGATGGTTCGCTCAAGTACGTGGTCCAGGACGTCTCGCTATTCGTTGACCGAGGCGAAGTGCTAGGCATCGTTGGCGAATCTGGTTCGGGCAAGACTCAGACCGCTTTTAGCATCCTCGGCCTGCTTCCAGAGAACGCCAAGATCGCGTCGGGTCACATTGTTTTCGATGGCACCGACTTGGTTTCGGAAACTGGCGGCGCAATCAGCCAGAAGACCATGACTCAGTTCCGTGGAAAGCGAATCGCATACATTCCACAGGAGCCGATGAGCAACCTTGACCCTGCTTTCAAGATTGGTTACCAGCTGGTTCGCCCGATGACTCAAATCCTCGGAATCTCCAAGGCTGAGGCCAAGGCCAAGGCAATCTCGCTGATGGAGATCGTTGGAATCAACAACCCGGAGCGCGTATTCAACAGCTACCCACACGAGGTCTCGGGCGGTATGGCTCAGCGAATCCTCATCGCCGGCGCGGTTGCCTGCGACCC
>JBEEJV010000128.1:0-10484 GCA_041169005.1 Actinomycetota bacterium | reverse complement strand
CACAACGCCATCAATGCGGCCGGTGCTCTCGCTGTGCTGGTTGGTCTCGGCCACGATGCCCAAAAGGCCCTCGATGCAATCTCGAAGTTTGCAGGCACCGAACGCCGTTTTGAACTGCACGGCGAGGTTCGTGGCGTAAAGGTTTACGACGACTTCGCCCATCACCCAACTGAGGTTTCTGCAGCTCTGAAGGCTGCTCGCGCGGTAGTTGGCGATGGCAAGATCATCACCGTATTCCAGCCGCACCTGTACTCGCGCACCCGACTAATGAAGAAGGAATTCGCCGAGGCGCTGGCCGCGAGCGACCAGGTTGTAGTTCTTGACATCTACGCGGCTCGCGAAGATCCTGAACCGGGCGTAACCGGTGCCTTGGTTTCCGATTCCTTCGCCAACCAGGCCCAGGTTCACTATGTGCCTCTCTGGGATGATGCGCCTGCGGTTGCGGCAAAGCTCGCTCACGAGGGGGACTTCATCGTGACTATGGGCTGTGGAGATGTGTATCGAATGGTTCCTCAGTTGCTCGAAGCGCTCAAGGTCTAATGTCCCGATGAGACGCCCCAATTCTTCACCCGGCGGAAAGCGGACCCCTCAGCAGGGGAAGGCGCCAAAGCCTGCTGCTCCTAAAGCGCCGGCTGCGCGTAAGCCGGCACCGGAACGAAAGCCGGCTCCGGCTCCTCGTGCCGCGCGGGCTCCACTATTCGGCAAGGCAAAGAACCAGGCTCCCGCCAATGTGACACGTCTTTCGCCCGTTCGCGGGCCGAGCCAGGCTGTCCTAGAGCGCGAGAAGCAGCGTCTATCGAAAATGGCTAGGGCAGAACGTAAGCAGTCCAAACTAATCAACCGCGAGCAGATGGCTCAGATTAGGCGCTTTACCCAAGGTTCGAGGCTTCGCCGCACGGTGACCTGGACTTCGGTCGGTTCCCTCCTAACCTTGGTTGCGCTGGTTCTTGCCACCATGTTCACCCCGCTGATGGCCATCGAAGAAATCAAGATCTCGGGTGTCCACCGCATGAAAGTTTCGGCTGTGCGAAACGCAGTTAAATCACTCGTGGGGACCCCGCTTACCCTCGTCGACGAAAATGCAATCGCCAAGCGACTCGAAGGTTTCCCGCTCATCGAAAGCTTCACCACTATCAGCCTGCCGCCGCACACCCTCGAGTTGAATATTCTCGAGCGTCAACCAATCGGTTTGGTCAGCGTTGGTGGCAACACATACCTCTATGACCCTGCCGGTGTTCGTATTGAGCCTGCACGTGGCAGCAGCAAGTATCCGCGAATCATTGTGAACGGTGACCCTGCGCACTCCACTAACTATCGTGAGGCTGTAGACGTGCTCTTGGCGCTGCCTGCGAAGCTTTACCCAAACATTTACAGCATTGAAGCAACCACTAAAGACAACGTGTTGTTGACCATCCGTGGCGTTTCTAATCGACGAATCATTTGGGGAGACTCGTCCGACTCTTTGCTAAAGAGTAAGGTGCTTGCTGCGCTCATGAAGCACACCAAACACAGTGCCACAGTCACTTTCGACGTCTCGTCGCCAAACACTCCAACCGTGCGCTACGGAAATTACTGAAGATTTAATCGCAACACGCCACGCGCTTCACGAATTAATTCCTCAATCTCCCGTACTTTTCTGGCGCAAGCGAAAAAAACTACAAAACATTAAGTTTCACCCTTAACTTGAATGTTTTTAGTTGAGCTTTAGGCCCTTGACGGAGGAAAAGAAGATGAGCGGTTTGAACAGCAACTACCTAGCTGTTATCAAGGTTGTCGGTGTTGGTGGCGGTGGCGTTAACGCGCTGAACCGCATGATTGACAGCGACCTACGCGGTGTTGAGTTCGTAGCAATCAACACTGATGCACAGCAGTTGTTGATGAGCGAAGCTCACGTAAAGCTAGACATTGGTCGCGAGCTCACTCGCGGTCTCGGTGCCGGTGCAGACCCAGAGTTGGGTCGCCAGGCAGCAGAAGACCACGCCGAGGAGATCGAGGCAGCACTGAAGGGCGCAGACATGGTCTTCGTCGCAGCAGGTGAAGGTGGAGGTACCGGTACCGGTGCAGCCCCAGTTGTTGCACGGATTGCTCGCAAGGTAAACGCACTCACCGTCGGTGTGGTTACCCGCCCATTCAACTTCGAAGGTAAGCGTCGCGCAGAGCAGGCTGAGAAGGGTATCGAAACCCTTCGCGGCGACGTCGACACCCTCATCATCGTTCCAAACCAGCGCCTCCTTGAGATGGCAAACAAGAACGTTTCGGTCGTTGAGGCCTTCGGTGCCGCCGATGACGTGCTTCGCGCCGGTGTTCAGGGCATCACCGACCTAATCACCACCCCGGGTCTTATCAACGTGGACTTCAACGACGTCAAGTCGGTCATGAAGAACGCTGGTGGCGCACTCATGGGTATCGGTACTGCAAAGGGCGAGCAGCGTGCAGTCCGCGCCGCCGAGCTTGCAATCTCGAACCCGCTACTCGAGGCGAGCATCGAAGGTGCGCACGGCGTGCTCATCCAGATCGCTGGTGCTTCAGACCTAGGCCTACACGAAATCGACGAGGCAACTCGCTTGGTTTCGGAGGTTGTCAGCAAGGAAGCGAACATCATCTTCGGTTCGACCATCGACGACACCCTGGGCGACGAGGTTCGCATCACCGTTATTGCTGCCGGCTTCGACAACAACAACGGCCCGACCTACCACAAGGCAGACCGCCCAATCTTCACCCCTCGCGCAGCCGAGCCAGCAGCTCAAGTTGAGCCTGCGGCGGCTTCGGCATTCCCAACCTTCGTTCCAACCGCAGCCCCGGTTGCCGAGGTTGACGAAGTTGAAGAGGCTCCGGTTGAAGAGGAAGCTCCAGTGCAGAGCTCAAGCGTTGCACCGAGCAAGTCTTCATCGCTTTGGGGCGACGACCTAGACATCCCAGACTTCCTTCGCTAGAAGAAGCCTTGAACACCCTCGCGAGCAGGTACGGCGAGGTGCAGGACCGCATCAGTGCGGCTTGCGCCGAAGCTAACCGTAGCCGCGAGGGTGTTTCTTTAATCGTGGTAACCAAGTTCCACCCGGTTCAGTTGGTCTCCGAGTTATACGACCTCGGCCACAGAGACTTCGGCGAGAACAAGGATCAAGAGGCTGGGCCTAAGGCGCAGGCGCTCGCGGAGGACCTTGCCGGACGAGGGCTTGCGGATGAATCCAGATGGCACTTCATCGGACAGTTGCAGTCAAATAAGGTGAAGACTGTTCTTCGCTACGCCGATGCGATCCACTCGCTCGACCGCGAATCGCTGCTTCAGGCGCTAGCCAAGGAGACCGCGAAGCGAACAGCCGCCGCTGCGGAATCCGGTGAGCCAAACCCAAAGCCCGTCGATGTTTTCATCGAGCTGAACCTCACCGATGATGAGGGCCGCGGTGGTATCCAGCCATCGGCGCTGAAGCAGTTTGCCGAGGGTGTTTTGGAAGTTCCTGGACTCAACTTGGTTGGCGTTATGGGAGTGGCCAGTCTTGAGGGGCAGGAAGAGCGCGACTTCGCAGCAATTCGGGCGGCAAGTGAGAACCTTCGGACCTTAAAATCTGACGCTTCGTTGATCTCCGCGGGCATGTCAGGCGACTTCGAAATTGCTCTGAAATATGGCGCGACACACCTAAGAATTGGCACCGCAATAACCGGTCCGCGCCAGTATTAGCCATAACCTAAAAATAACGATTGAACTAATCGAAAAAGTTTTAGGAGATTCCATGTCGAACCCATTGCGCAGTGCAATCAGCTGGTTGGGCTTCAGCGACCCAGAGGCCGCACAGTTCCCAACCACCGCAGCCCCAGTGGCATCGCGCGCGGCTTCAGCAGCATCCCGCGTAACTTCGCTTCGACCATCGCGTCGCGGCTACGGAGATGTCTCAGAGATCCTCACTTTCCAGCCAAAGACCTGGAAGGACTCGCGTGACATCGCCGAGGCATTCCGCATGGGCACTCCAGTCATCATCAACATGGTTGATGTTCCACAGGCGGAGCAGGTTCGCCTACTCGACTTCATCCTTGGTCTCCAGGCCGGTCTTGAAGGGAACCTAAAGCGCGTTACCCAGACCGTTTTCTTGCTAACTCCAACTCACGTTGCAGTTAACGACGAAGAAGACGGCGAAATCGACATGGCACCTCAGGACGACCTAGACATTCGTCGCCCTTACTAAAAACTTTTAGTTATGCACATTCTGGCCCTGGTCTTGTACTGGGGCCTTAATGTTTTCTTTTACGCCTTCCTCGGCCGCTTTGTTTTAGACCTAATGCTTTCAATCAACCCGCGAATGCGTCCAAAGGGTCTTTTCCTTGTTTTGGCTGAGATCATCATGACTATTACCGATGTGCCTTTGAAAGCGATCCGAAAGATCATCAAACCGGTTAGGCTCGGTGCCATCCAACTCGACTTAGCTTGGACGGTTGCAATCTTTGCAATCAGTCTTCTTTCGGGTTTAGTGCTCAGACTGGGTTAGGCAATCGACCGCAAGGTGAGATAGCCTTGCATGGATAAGACTCCCGTATCAAAGAGGTATTCGGCCATGCCATTGACTCCAGAAGATGTAGTTAATAAGCGTTTTCAGCCAACCAAATTCCGTGAAGGTTACGACCAGGATGAGGTTGACGATTTCCTAGATGAAATCGTGGTTGAACTGCGCCGTCTAAGCCACGAAAACGAGGACCTTCGTCAGCGCCTCTTGGCTTCTGAAGCCCGAGTTGCAGAATTGCAGCGAAGCGGTGCCGGTCTGGTAGCTCAGATGCAGGCGCCTGCGGAAACTGTTATCACCCCATCTTCGTTCCCTGAGCCAGTTGCAGACCCAAGCACGCTTGACTCAAGCAACACCAACAACCTGCTACAGCTTGCGCGCAAGCTGCACGATGAGCACGTTGCTGAAGGTATGGCAAAGCGCGATGCGCTTATCGCCGAGGGACACGCGGCTGCTTCCCGTTTGGTTCGCGAGGCTGAGGCAAACCAGCGTGCCGAGCTAAGCCGCTTTGAGCGTGAAAAGGCTCTCATTGAGCACTCGATTTCGGAGCTTCGTGCATACGAGCGCGAGTACCGTCTGAAGCTGAAGGCATTCATCGAATCGCAGCTTCAGGACCTTGAGTCGCCTTCGTTCGAGCGCCCAAACACTGCGCCTAACCCTCAGGTTGCTATCAATGCAGGTTTCACCGGTTCAATCCCAACTCAGGGTTTCTAGTACCGCTCTAAAGTGACCGACCAAACCGCAACTGCATCGCGCGCTAAGAAAACTTTCTGGCTGCTTGCCGTTGCCGTAACGGTTATTTTCCTTGACCAGCTCACCAAGTCATTGGTTATAGCAAACCTAGTTCCACAGCAGTCGTACCCATTCCTTGGAGATTTGGTCCACCTATACCTAACCTTCAACAAGTCGGCTGCCTTCAGTATTGGTTTTGGCGTCACCTGGGTTTTCACCCTCATCTCAACACTTGCCGCACTAACTGTGATTTGGTTCGGACTTCGTGTTCGCACTGTGAGTTGGGCTGTCATCGGTGGGGTACTGTTGGGCGGAATCGTGGGTAACTTGATTGATCGCCTTACCCGCGCGCCAGGCTTCCCTAACGGTCAGGTCGTCGACTTCATCCAGATTCCATTCAACTTCCCAATCTTCAACCTTGCTGATTCCGCAATTTGTGTGGTGGCTGGCGTCGTTGTGATTCTCGTGGCTCGCGGCCAGAAAATTGGTGGCTAATGAACGAGACCAAGCATCTTCCAGTGACCCCAGGTCTTGCCGGTGAACGCGCCGACGCGGGGATTGCCAAGTTGATGGGCCTCTCGCGCTCGGTTGTGGCAGACATGCTTTCGGCTGGTCTGGTGACCATGGATGGCAAAGTGATTGGTAAGTCCGATCGGCTAGTTGAGGACGCATTCCTCGCCATCGAAATGGCTGCACCAAAAAATCAACTTGAAGTAGTTCCGGTCGAAGTCCCTGGCTTCAAGGTGGTTTACCAGGACGAAGACATCGTTGTGGTAGACAAGCCTGCGGGAGTTGCGGCTCACCCATCAGTGGGTTGGGACGGCCCGACCGTCGGCGGTGCACTGCTTGCTCTTGGGATTCCAATCAGTACAAGCGGTGCTCAGGAGCGCCAGGGTATCGTTCAGCGCTTGGATGTTGGAACCAGCGGTCTGATGGTTTTGGCAAAGAGCGAGATTGCCTACAGCGTCTTGAAGCAGGCATTCCGTGACCGCACTGTCCACAAGGTTTATCACGCGGTGATTCAGGGGCTTGCCGATCCGCTTTCGGGCACCTTCGATGCGCCTATCGGCCGCCACCCTAAGCATGAATTCAAGTTCGCCGTGATGGAGGGTGGGAAGCCATCGGTGACCCACTACACAACCGTCGAGGCATTCCCGGCGGCATCGCTGGTTGAGATTGTTTTGGAGACTGGCCGCACCCACCAGATTCGCGTTCACTTCAGCACTTTCCGCCACCCGCTTGTGGGCGACACCATGTACGGGGCCGACCCAACTTTGGCCGCTAAGGTTGGCCTAGATCGCCAGTGGCTGCACGCGATGCGCCTCAGTTTTACTCATCCAACTTCGGGCGAAATTGTTTCGTTCGAAAGTGAGTATCCGAATGATCTCAAACACGCTCTTGATGTCCTACGCGGGCATTAGAGTTATTGCCTGAGCAACAGTTTTCATAAAGCGATTAAGGGTAGGTGATGCATGGCTAACGAAGATTCGTTTGTTCACCTACACGTGCATACCGAGTACTCAATGCTCGATGGAGCGGCCAAGATCAAGCCGCTGGTTTCGGAAGTTGCCAAGATGGGCATGCCGGCAATCGCAATCACCGACCACGGTAATAATTTCGGCTCGTACGAGTTCTATAAGGCCGCCAAGAATGCTGGCGTAAAGCCGATCATCGGCATCGAGGCCTACCTTACCCCGGGCACTGCTCGCGGCGACCGCACTCGTGTTCGCTGGGGCGATGGCGGCGAAGACGACGTCTCGGGTGGTGGCGCTTACACCCACATGACCATGCTCGCCCAAGACACCGAGGGAATGCATAACCTGTTCCGCCTTTCGTCGTTGGCATCCATTGAGGGCTACTTCTATAAGCCACGCATGGACCGCGAACTTCTCTCGAAGTACGCCAAGGGAATCATTGCAACCACGGGATGTGCCGGTGGCGAGATTCAGACCCGTCTGCGTTTGGGTCAGGTAAAAGAAGCTAAGGAAGCCGCAGCGGAATTCCGCGACATCTTCGGCGCCGAAAACTTCTTCTGCGAAATCATGGACCACAACATCGGTGTTGAGCGCCGCGTTATGGGCGACCTGATCGACCTCGCCAAAGACCTTAAGTTGCCTTTGCTTGCTACAAACGACCTTCACTACACACACGCGCACGATTCAACTGCGCACGAAGCTCTCCTTTGTGTGCAGTCGGGCAGCAACCTCCTTGATCCAAACCGCTTCAAGTTTGACGGCCAGGAGTACTACCTAAAGTCGCCAGAGGAAATGCGCCGCATTTTCAAGGATCACCCTGAAGCCTGCGACAACACTCTTCTTATTGCGGAGCGCTGCGACGTCTCCTTCGCAAAGCGCGACCTAATGCCGAGATTCCCAGTTCCTGAGGGCTACACCGAAGACAGCTGGTTCGAGGCCGAGGTTATGGCAGGTATGGAACGTCGCTTCAACGGCAATGTTCCCGAAGTTCAGGCTGCACAGGCTCGCTATGAGGTTGAAGTCATCATCAAGATGGGCTTCCCGGGGTACTTCCTCGTTGTTGCCGACTTCATCGCCTGGGCTCGCTCGCAAGGCATCCGCGTTGGCCCTGGTCGTGGTTCGGCTGCTGGTTCTATCGTTGCTTACGCCATGGGAATCACCGAGCTAGACCCGGTTCACCATGGCCTCATCTTCGAGCGCTTCCTAAACCCAGAACGTGTTTCGATGCCCGATATCGACGTCGACTTCGACGACCGTCGTCGCGGCGAAGTTATTCGCTACGTATCTGAAAAGTACGGCTCAGACCGCGTGGCTCAGATCGTTACCTACGGAACTATTAAGGCCAAGCAGTCTCTAAAGGATGCCGCCCGCGTACTTGGAATGCCTTACTCAGTGGGTGAGAAGCTCACCAAAGCCATGCCGCCGATGGTTCTCGGTAAGGATGTCTCGCTCGGCGAGATCATGACTAAGCCTGCCAACAAGGAAGAGGAAGAAAAGAGCCGCTACAAAGAGGCTCAGGAATTCCGCGACATCGTGGCCGCAGACGAGGAGTCCGCAAAAACTCTTGAACTTGCAATGGGCCTTGAAGGTCTAAAGCGTCAGTGGGGTGTTCACGCCGCTGGTGTCATCATGTCTGCCGAACCGCTCATCGATGTGATCCCAATCATGAAGCGCGAGGATGACGGCGCAATCATCACCCAGTTTGACCAGCCGCCATGTGACGATCTAGGTCTTCTCAAGATGGACTTCCTGGGTCTTAGAAACTTGACTGTCTTGGACGACACTCTCGTTGAAATCAAGAACAACCGCAACGAAGTGGTTGTGCTTGAAGATCTAGACCTAGACTCTGACAAAAACACCTACGACCTCCTATCGCGCGGCGACACCCTCGGTGTGTTCCAGCTCGATGGTGAGGCGATGCGTTCGCTGCTACGCATGCTGCGCCCTACCGAGTTCGAGCACATTTCGGCAGTAATTGCTTTGTATCGCCCTGGTCCGATGGGTATGAACTCGCACACCAACTATGCCCAACGTAAAAACGGTTTGCAGGCCATCGACGCCATTCATCCTGAGCTTGAAGCTCCGCTCGCCGAGGTTCTGGGTCCAACCTACGGCCTTATCGTTTACCAGGAACAGGTAATGGCGGTAGCCCAGAAGGTTGCAAACTTCACTCTTGGTCAAGCAGACGTTCTTCGTCGTGCCATGGGTAAGAAGAAGAAGGAAGAGCTAGACAAGCAGTACGCCGACTTCAGTGCGGGAATGGTTGAAAACGGCTATTCCGAGGGCGCCATCAAGGTTCTGTGGGACACTTTGCTTCCGTTCGCCGACTACGCGTTTAACAAGGCTCACTCGGCCGGTTACGGTGTTCTCAGTTACTGGACTGCATACCTGAAGGCGAACTACCCGGCTGAATACATGGCTGCACTTCTCACCTCAGTTCGCGACTCAAAGGACAAGCTGGGGCAGTACCTCAACGAATGCCGCCGCATGGGAATTCAGGTTCTTGCACCAGATGTTAACGAATCGTTCGCAGCGTTTGCTGCCGCCGGAGAGGATGTTCGTTTCGGTCTCGGAGCAGTGCGCAATGTAGGTCTAAACGTTGTTGAAGGCATCGTTGCGGCCCGCAAGGAAAAGGGTGCCTACACCTCATTCTCAGACTTCCTCAAGAAGGTTCCAGCAGTTGTCTGCAACAAGCGAACCATCGAATCGCTAATCAAGGCTGGCGCATTCGACTCGCTAGGCCACTCGCGTCGCGCACTATTCGAGATCTTTGAAGAAGCGGTAGACACCGAGATCGCCGTCAAGAAGAACGAGGCTCAGGGCCAAGTAGATCTCTTCGGTGACTTCTTCGATGAAATCGATGCCGGCGTTGTCGTCCCAGAGAT
Organism: Actinomycetota bacterium; assembly: GCA_041169005.1. Classification (GTDB taxonomy): domain Bacteria; phylum Actinomycetota; class Actinomycetes; order Actinomycetales; family Microbacteriaceae; genus Rhodoluna. The sequence goes on along the minus strand of JBEEJV010000128.1, from coordinate 902 downwards.
TGCCGAATGGCCAAAGCGTGAAAAGCTCGCCTACGAGCGCGACATGCTCGGCCTCTACGTTTCTGACCACCCGTTGGCTGGCCGCGAAGAGCAGCTTGCTCGCTACGCAGAGAAAACTATCTCCGAGATTCGCCCTCCTGAGCCAGTTGAAGAGGGTTCCGAAGCGCAGGTTTCGCGAGGCTACAAGGATGGCGACACAGTGGTGGTCGCAGGACTAATCACATCGGTGCAGCACAAGGTTGCCCGTGCAAGCGGTAACCCATGGGCGGCTGTTGCCCTCGAAGACTTCACTGGCGAAATCCAGGTGACCTTAATGGGTAAGTCATACGGCGAATTCTCGGCCATTCTGCAGCCAGACCAGGTTGTCGTGATTCGAGGCCGTTTGCGCGAGCGCGACGATGCATTCAGCATCAGCGCGTTCAACGTCGAAGTGCTCGAGGCGGGTTCCGAAGTTACCGCCGCGCCAGTTCAGATTCGCATCCCGGCGATTGAAGCCACCCGCGAAACTTTGGTAGAGCTAGACCGCATTTTGCGCATGTACAAGGGCCACACCGAGGTGTACGTGACCCTTACCGGTCAGGGTGAGGACCAACTTTTTGCTCTTCCAAGCAAGGTTAAGGTCTCCACCGAACTTTACGGAGAGCTAAAGGTTTTGCTAGGCCGTGCAGCGCTGAGCGCTGTGCCTAACGAGGTCGACCTTCCTGCCGATGTCGGTGAGGTCGACCTGCCGGAACCGCCGACCGACATGTTCGGAGACGTTCCACCAGATCCCGAAGCTAACTAGAGCATCCACTCCGGCCCGGGGCCCGCATTCAAAGTCATAGACTTCTCACAGCATTAAGCCCCATCCTCGGGGTATCCTTATAAGGCTCCAAGATGAATAGATGCATCTTGGTTTGGTA
>JBEEJV010000127.1:0-5347 GCA_041169005.1 Actinomycetota bacterium | reverse complement strand
CCCATGCAGGCCCACATAACTAAAGAGGAAACACCAACATGCCAAAATTCGGCAATGGTTCGTCGCGCCCTGGCGCAGGCGACCGCAAACCACGCCACGGTAAGACCGGCGCACCTACTGGTGCAGGCCACGCATCGGGCAAGGGTAAAGAACGTGAAGATGGCCGCGGAGGCCGGTCGCCTCAGCGCGCAGCATTCTTCGAAGCAAAAAAGGAAGCTCCTAAGGGTCGCAGCTACGCTGATCGCGACGACCGCGGTTCGCGTGACGAGCGTCCAGCTCGTGGCGACTGGTCGCCACGCGGCGACCGCAACGATCGTCCAGCAGGCCGCGGTGGCTACGGCGACCGCCCAGCCTACGGCGACCGCAACCGTTCGGACCGCCCTTCATACGGCGACCGCAACGAGCGCCCATCGTATGGCGACCGTGACCGTTCAAACGGTGGTCGCGAAGACCGCCGCAAGGACTGGGCACCTCGCGAAGAGCGTCCAGCAGGCCGCGGTGGCTTCGGCGGAAACCGCGGTGGCTTTGGTGGCAACCGCGACGACCGTCCAGCTCGCGATGACCGCAACCGCTCAGACCGTCCTTACACTCCTCGCGATGGCGGCGACCGCAACGATCGTCCACGCCGCGAAGGTGGCTTCGACTTCAACGACCGCCCGAAGCGCGACTTCGGCGATCGCTCATACTCTGACCGCCCTCGCTTCGGCGACCGCGACGACCGCCGCTCAGGTGGCGACCGTTCGTTCTCGGACCGCCCAAAGCGTGACTTTGGCGATCGTCCACGCTTCGGCGACCGCGACAACTCGGGTACCGACCGCCGCGCAGACCGTCCAGACCGCGTAGAGCGCGACCGCGCCCGTCAGGGTTCGTTCGACGACCGTCGCGCAACTACCCCAAACAAGAAGGCTTTCTCTGAGGACGTAGTCCTAGAGCGTCTTGAGAGCGTTGAAGATGCAGTTGTCATCGGCTCGTTCGAAGAGATGGGTCTGCACCCACGTTTGGTTACCGCTCTGCAGGGCATGGGAGCTGAAAGCCCATTCCCGATCCAGGCTGCAACCATCCCAGCGGCTCTTGAGGGTCAAGATGTTCTAGGCCGCGGTAAGACCGGTTCGGGTAAGACCGTAGCGTTCTGTGTGCCAGTTATCACCAAGTTGGTAAACGGCGGCTCGCAGCCTCGCAAGCCGAACAAGCCACGCGCACTGATTCTTGCTCCAACCCGTGAGCTAGCAGACCAGATCGACCGCACCGCAAGCCAGCTTGCTCGCGCGGTTGGCTTCTACACCACTACCGTTTACGGTGGCGTTCCACAGCGCAAGCAGGAAATTGCCATGAGCCGCGGTGTAGACATCTTGGTTGCAACCCCGGGTCGTCTAGAAGACCTAATGGCGCAGCGTATCGTCGACCTTTCAGAGGTTGAGACCATCGTTATTGACGAAGCTGACCACATGTGTGACCTTGGCTTCATCGAGGGTGTTCGCCGCATCATGGCAGCAACTGGCGACAGCCAGAAGCTTCTGTTCAGCGCAACCCTAGACCGCGAAGTTGACGCGCTTGTGAAGGAATTCCTTCCAAACCCGTTCACCTACGAGGTTCCAAACGAAGCCAACGACACCGCCAACATCACCCACCGCGTGCTAATCATGCACGACCAGGACCGCAGCCCAGTGTTGCTTCGCCTGGTTCAGGGCGCTGGCAAGTCGATCATCTTCTGCCGCACCAAGGCAACCGCTGAGAGCCTGAGCGAATCGCTGACCGAAGCTGGCGTGCCAGCAGCGCGTCTACACGGTGACCTCAACCAGAACCAGCGAAACCGCAACCTTGAGCGTTTCACTCGTGGTGGCACTCGCGTGCTAGTTGCAACCGACGTTGCTGCTCGCGGTATCCACGTCGACGACGTCGATCTAGTTATTCAGCTAGATCCACCTCTTGAGTACAAGACCTACCTACACCGCTCGGGCCGTACCGGCCGCGCTGGCAAGGAAGGAACTGTCGTTACCATGATTCCGCGTCAGCGTCGTCGTCGTATCGAAGACCTTCTAAACCGTGCTGAGCGCGACGGTATCTATACCGAGGTTTACCCAAACCACGAACTTCTAGAGCAGCTCGCTGGCCCAATCGCTCCGGCACCTGCCGTTGACACCCTGGACTTCGGTTCGGGTGGTCGTGGCGGCGATGGCCCACGCGGCGGTCGCTCGGGTGGCCGTGGTGGTTACGGACGCGACCGCGATGACCGCGGTGGCCGTTCGGGTGGTGGCCGTGGCAACTACGGTGGCAACGGTAAGGGTCGCTGGGCAGATCGCCCAGAAGGCACCGACCGTCCACGCAAGAAGCGCGCCGACGCCTAATCCACGAAAAAACTCTCCAAACAAGGGGTGCAAGTCTGAAATGGCTTGCACCCCTTGTTGTTTGGCGGGTAGAATAGAGGAAGCCAAAGACCGCTGGTTTCGGGCGCGGGCAAATTCCAACGATGAAAATCATTGAGGTTTGCACGCGGCTGACGAAGGATCGCAGTAAATGCGGCATCCCGCGCAGGTGTGTGAAGTTTCTTACGTGTTTATTCACGTTTTTGCTCCGTGCGCTTGCGCCGGAGCTTTTTTATTGCGCGGGTTCAACGAAAGTTAGATTCGCTCAGTTATCTGGGTCCTGGGGCTACCAGCAAAACAAATTATCCAAGGAGTGCCATGGCGAACAAGGAAGCAACCGTCGCCGAGCTTACTGAGAAGTTCTCAAGCTCGACCGCTGTTCTGCTCACCGAGTACCGCGGACTCACTGTGGCTCAGCTCAAGGAGCTGCGCCGTTCAATCAGTGCTGACGCAACTTACGCCGTAGCAAAGAACACACTGCTAGCAATTGCTGCAAAGAACGCTGGAGTTACCGCATTTGACGGTCAGCTCGCAGGTCCTTCGGCAATGGCTTTCGTTTCGGGTGACCCTGTAAACGTTGCTAAGCAGCTTCGTGACTTTGCTAAGGCAAACCCTCTATTGGTAGTTAAGAGCGGTTACCTAGACGGTAAGCCTCTAACTGCTGCAGAGGTTAAGAAGCTTGCTGACCTCGAGACTAAGGAAGTTCTGTTGGCCAAGGCCGCAGGCGTCCTCAAGGCTTCGCTGTTCAAGGCTGCTTACACATTCAACGCTCCGCTTGCTCAGGCCGTTCGCACCGTCGACGCTCTGCGCGCGAAGCAGGAATCAAACTAACACCCCTTTTTTAGCTACAAAAATCTATTAGGAGATACCAAATGGCAAAGCTGACTACTGACCAGCTCATCGAGGCTTTCAAGGAGCTATCGCTCATCGAGCTAAGCGACTTCGTTAAGAAGTTCGAAGAAGTATTCGAAGTTACCGCTGCTGCACCTGTTGCAGTTGCTGCTGCAGGCGCTGCTGCACCTGCTGCTGAAGCTGCTGAAGAGAAGGACTCGTTCGACGTCGTTCTTGAGGCTGCTGGCGACCAGAAGATCCAGGTTATTAAGGAAGTTCGCGCTCTTACCAACCTAGGTCTAGGCGAAGCAAAGGCTGTTGTTGACGGCGCACCTGCAAAGGTTCTAGAAGGCGTTAACAAGGAAACCGCTGAGAAGGCAAAGGCTGCTCTTGAGGCTGCTGGCGCAAAGGTTGCACTCGCTTAGTCGATCGCTTCTTTTCAAAACCCGCTCTGCTTCGGCAGGGCGGGTTTTGCATTTAAGTTCTCTTGTTAGGCTTTAGGCAACGTCACATAAGTTAGAAGAATCTTGACCGAATTCACAGCCCGCCAGAAATCACTATTTGTCCTGCTCCTGGCATTTGGCATGTGCATGATGCCGTTCACGGTTGATCCATTTTTGGCTTCTTCTATCTACATCGCGCACGATTTCAAAACCACAACCGCCATGCTTCAAATCAGTCTTACCGCTGTAACGGCAGGCAACGCGGTTGGGCAGATTCTTGCTGGACCGCTGAGTGATTCCATCGGCCGTAAATTGCCGCTGATAGTTTCGATGGCGCTGTTTACGCTGGCCTGCGCTGGGTCAGCATTCTCGCTCAATATCTACATGTTTATCGGCTTCCGAGCGCTAATGGCTGTTGCCTCTAGTGCTGCCGCAGTAGTTGCCAACGGAATGGTCCGCGACCTCGCAGCCGGCGAGGACATGATGAAGTTGCTAAGCCGAATCTTCTGGATTCAGGGAATGGCGCCAGTTTTTGGGCCGCTCATCGGCGCTCAATTGGTATTGCGCATGGACTGGCGTTTTATCTTCCTCATCTTCGGTGCATTCTCGGCCGCCGTTTGTCTTCTCATGGTGATTACTCTGCGTGAGACCCTGACAATACAGGATCGCCGCGACTCGGTCTTCAGCGGCATGGGCAAACGCTTCCGGCACGTACTCCAGGATCGCGCCTACGTAGGCCTTTTGATCATCGCATCGTTCATCTCGATTGCACTATTTGCGCACCTGACAGTGACTCCATACGTGTTCGAGGGCGGCTTTGGTATGAGCACCAACACCTTCGGTTGGGTGATGACCGCCTTCTCTACCTGTTGGCTTCTCGGCTACCAGCTCGGCGCGAAGCTTGGCCTTAAGTTCAAGCTCCAAAACGTCATGATCATTGGAATCTCGATAGGCGTTGCCGCCGGCATATGGCTGATCTTTGCAGCGCAACTGCAGTTGCCTTTGCTGGCTAACGAAATTGGTATCGCCGGCATGATTTTCGCCATGGGTTTCCAAGGCGCATCCTCGCAGACCCTTGCTCTTACGCCGCACGGCTCCGAAGCTGGTACGGCTGCTGCGCTGATGGGCCTCATCACGTCGATCGCTTGTACGGCCTGCACCGGTCTTTATACGATGCTGGACACTAAGACGATGGCCGGCGTTGGAGGCATGGTGACCATTTCGTATGGAATCTGCCTTGTTACCGTTTTGTTCGTCGTAATTCCAAACCTGAAGGTGAAAAAGCTAGCCTAGAACTATGGCTTACGTACTCATCAACCACGGTTGGACAAACGTTCGAGCGGAAGACCACTGGCAACGCAAACTGGCAGTTGCTTTGCGCCGTCAGGGGCACCAGGTCTTCTATCCTCAGTATCCAAGCACCGATGCGCCGAGCTTTGCCGACTGGTCCTGGCTGCTGGCCCGCGAGCTTGAAATCTTGCTCGAGACGCGCGGCGATGACTCCGATGAAATCATCGTGATTGGCCATTCGCTAGGCAACATTAACCTCCTCAAATCTGCCGCTGCGGGGATTCTCCCAGCCGAACTGAGCATCGACCGCCTCCTTATCGCAGCTCCGCCCGAATCGAAACTGCTGAGCGAACTTTCCGACTTCAGCTTTGAGCTATCTGACCCGGCTCTGGCTGGCGCTCTTCACGCCGTTGCGCGCTC
>JBEEJV010000126.1:0-3248 GCA_041169005.1 Actinomycetota bacterium | reverse complement strand
CCAACTAGTTTCGAACTTAAAAGGAAAAATGGGGCTCTAATTGAGCTACGTCAATGCCGTTTAACGGACATCGCGCCGGGACTTGAACCCGGATCTTCCATTTCTGTGGAGTCTCTGATTGCGAATCAGCAGCCCGAATGGCAACTCCCTTTTGTGAAAATAGTACAACTACTGCCGAGTGCATTTTGTGCAATAGACGAAGTGTGCACGGTTAGGCATTTTTACAAAGTCGTCGAATTATGAGCAGCGCCGAACCCTTATTTGGTGCCGACAGGCCCGATGACCCTGAGCTGATACTTCTCCCAGAGCGCGCGGTTGGCATCGGTGAGACGATACTTGTTCGAGGTCAGGCTCGACCGCAGGAAGCCACAGCCGTATTCCTCGTGAGATATGTAGGTGGTGCGCCCGTTAATCTCGCGCAAAATAACCACACTGGTTGGCCCAATATCCATTGTGCAGGCGAAGTTCTGAACCTTAGGTAGCAACTGCGAGGCGTTCAGTGCACGCGCAAAGCCAACCGGATTCGAGATGTCCTGCTTACCGAGTAGCGCCTGCGGGGTGTCGACGGTGTTGTAAACACAGAGCACAGCCACTGCTGGTTTACGCGGTGCCGGATGCCCGTAATCGTGACCAACCTTGAATGGCAGAGCCGGCAGCACCTTTGGGCAGTTTGGCTTTGCAATCGAGGTTGCGTGGCCGGCGGTGGCCTGAACCAAAAGGGCAAGCGCGCCCAGTAGCGAAATCGCTAGCTGGCCGAACCGCTTGCGCATTAGCGGCTGGCGCTGTCTACGACGTTCTTGACCAGCATCGCGCGAGTCATCGGGCCAACTCCACCTGGGTTTGGCGATAGCCAACCCGCGATGTCTTCTACTCCCGGAGCAACGTCGCCAACAAGCTTGGCCTTGCCATCCGCGCCTTCAACGCGGGTGATGCCAACGTCTAGCACAGCGGCTCCTGGCTTGATCCACTCAGGCTGAACAAAGTGAGCAACACCCAAAGCAGCAACAACGATATCGGCGCGCTTCACAGCATGCTCGAGGTCGCGGCTAGCCGAGTGCAACAAGGTCACGGTGCTGTCGATGCCCTTGCGGGTCATCAGCAGGCCGAGTGGGCGACCAACGGTCACGCCGCGGCCAATCACAGCGACCTCAGCACCCTTGGTCTGCACGCCGTAACGGGTTAGCAGTTCGACAATGCCGGCAGGGGTGCAAGGAAGCGGGCTGGTGAGCTCGCCCGAAACACCAAGCACCAAACGACCGAGGTTGGTCGGGTGCAGGCCATCGGCGTCCTTTGCAGGGTCGATGAGCTCGAGCATTTCGTTGGTGTCGATTCCGAACGGAAGCGGTAGCTGCACGATGTAGCCGGTGCATTCCTTTGAGTCGTTCAACTCGCGGATTGCAGCGCGGACATCAGCGGCCGAAGCCGAGTTTGGTAGGTCAATTCGAATACTGTCGATGCCGACCTCGGCGCAGTCGCGGTGCTTTCCAGCAACGTACGAGTGCGAACCTGGGTCGTCGCCAACCAGCAAGGTACCAAGGCCTGGAGTGATTCCACGCTGCTTGAGCCCGATCACGCGCTCAGCCAGCTCGGCCTTGATTGCCTTTGCGGTTGCTAGTCCGTCGAGACGAATTGCAGTCACTTAGTTACCAGTTCTCTAGGCCTGCGTACAGTGGGAACTGCTCTGCAAGCTTTGCTACACGGGCCTTCAGCGAGATGATGTCTGGGTTTGGCTTTAGAACGCCTGCGATAACCTCAGCAACCTCAGTGAACTCGGTTGCGCCGAAGCCGCGAGTTGCAAGAGCTGGGGTACCGATGCGAACGCCCGAGGTAACCATTGGTGGACGTGGGTCGTTTGGAACCGAGTTGCGGTTTACGGTGATGCCAACCTCGTGAAGTAGGTTCTCCGCTTCCTTGCCATCGATTGGCGCGTTGCGTAGGTCAACTAGAACTAGGTGAACATCGGTGCCGCCGGTAAGAACCGAAACGCCGTTTGCCGCTACGTCAGCCGAAACGAGACGCTCAGCGATGATGCGAGCACCTTCGATGGTGCGTGCCTGACGGTCCTTGAACTCATCGGTTGCTGCGTTCTTGAAGGCAACTGCCTTAGCTGCAACTACGTGCATTAGAGGGCCACCCTGCTGACCAGGGAATACTGCCGAGTCGATCTTCTTTGCGAACTCTTCCTTCGCAAGGATGAGGCCCGAACGAGGACCGGCAAGGGTCTTGTGAACGGTGGTTGATACGACGTCTGCGTATGGCACTGGGCTTGGGTGCAGACCAGCCGCAACCAGACCAGCGAAGTGAGCCATGTCGACCCAAAGCTTTGCGCCAACTTCGTCTGCAATCGCACGGAATGCAGCGAAGTCAAGGTGACGGCTATACGCAGACCAACCGGCGATGATAACCGCAGGCTTGGTTTCGAGCGCGCGCTGGCGAACGATGTCCATGTCGATTAGGTGGGTCTCAGGGTTTAGCTCGTAAGCGTTCGCCTGGTACATCTTGCCCGAGAAGTTGAGGCGCATACCGTGGGTTAGGTGACCACCGTGCGCAAGCTCTAGACCGAGGATGCTGTCGCCAGGGTTTGCCAGCGCCATAAGCACGGCAGCGTTTGCCGATGCACCCGAGTGCGGCTGAACGTTTGCGTGGTCTGCACCGAAAAGCGCCTTCGCGCGGTCGCGTGCTAGCTCTTCCGCAACGTCAACAGCCTCGCAACCACCGTAGTAGCGCTTGCCTGGGTAACCCTCGGCGTACTTGTTGGTAAGAACCGAACCCTGTGCCTGAAGAACACCGCGCGAAACGAAGTTTTCGCTGGCGATCATCTCTAGGAAGTTGCGCTGACGGTTGAGCTCAGCCTGCAGTACTGCGGCGATCTCTGGGTCGGTCTCGCTCAGCGGCGAGTTGAAAGTTGAGTTGGCGTTCATTTTGCTCCTAGGAGATGGGCGCGAAACCGCGTATTTGAGGCGCGGGCAATGCCCTAATTCTACTAGGCGTCGCGGGTAAACTTAGGTCTTATGAGCACCTCAATCGACACCACTTCAACCGGCACCGAAAACACCCACTGGGTGCTGACTTTGGTCTGCCAGGACATGCCTGGAATTGTGCACGCCGTGACCGGAGCGATTGTGGCTGCAAACGGAAACATCACCGAGAGCAAGCAGTTCACGAGCGACGACACCGGCCGCTTCTTCATGCGCTTACAGATCGAAACCGCTGCCCCACGCGAGCACCTCGAGCGCCAGCTCGCTCCG
>JBEEJV010000125.1:0-6123 GCA_041169005.1 Actinomycetota bacterium | reverse complement strand
GCGGTGCTAATCGAAACTTTGGTGGCTCTCGGCGCCAAGATTCGCTGGGCTTCTTGCAACATTTTCAGCACCCAGGACGAGGCCGCAGCTGCCGTCGTGGTTGGCCCGAACGGTTCCGTTGACGAGCCTAAGGGCGTCCCTGTTTTTGCTTGGAAGGGCGAAACCCTCGAAGAATACTGGTGGTGCACCAGCCGCATCTTCGATTGGACCGCTGAAGCAGCCGCCGAAGGTAAGTCTTACATTGGACCAAACATGATCCTCGACGATGGCGGAGACGCAACTCTCTTGGTTCACAAGGGTCGCGAGTTTGAACTCGCGGGTGCGGTTCCAGCTGCAACCGCTTCGGACAGTCACGAGTGGTCTGTCATCCTAGATTTGCTTCAGAACTCGCTCAAGACCGAGCCAAGCCGGTTCACCAAGATCGCTGAAGAGATTCTCGGCGTAACCGAAGAGACCACCACCGGCGTTCACCGACTATACGAGTTCTTCCGCAATGGCCAGCTGTTGTTCCCAGCTATCAATGTCAACGACTCAGTTACTAAGAGCAAGTTCGACAACAAGTACGGCATTCGCCACTCGCTGCCAGACGGCTTGAACCGCGCGACCGACGTCCTAATGGGCGGCAAGGTTTGCTTCGTTGCTGGATACGGCGATGTCGGAAAGGGCAGTGCTGAGGCGCTCCGCGGTCAAGGTGCTCGCGTAATCGTCTCCGAAATCGACCCGATCTGTGCTTTGCAGGCAGCAATGGACGGTTTCCAGGTCGCAAAGCTTGAATCGGTAATCGGTGAAGTTGATATCTTCGTGACCGCTACCGGAAATACCGGAATCATCAAGCCGGAGCACATTCTTCAGATGAAGAATCTTGCCATCGTTGCGAACGTTGGTCACTTCGATGATGAGATCGACATGGCGGGTATCGCTCGTATCGAGGGCATCGAAAAGATCGAAATCAAGCCTCAGGTTCACGAATGGCGTCTGCCAAACGGGCGTGCCGTCCTTATTCTGAGTGAGGGTCGCCTCATGAACCTAGGAAACGCAACCGGTCACCCTTCGTTCGTGATGAGCAATTCGTTTGCCAACCAGGTGCTCGCTCAAATTGAGCTCTTCGCCAACCGTTCGAACTACGAACTCGGCGTATTCGTGCTGCCAAAGCATCTTGACGAAAAGGTTGCGCGTTTGCATTTGAGTGCACTTGGTGTTGAATTAACAGAGTTGACCACAGAACAGGCTCAGTACATCGGTGTCCCGGTGACTGGTCCGTTCAAGGTCGATCACTACCGTTACTAAAAGGCAAGGGTTTCAATGCCAAACACCATCATGCTCGTCGAGGATGACGTAAGACTTCGCGAAAGCCTCGAGCGTTGGCTAACCGACGCAGGATTTGCAGTTGTCACCGAGGGCGATGGCCTCCAAGTGGTTGAGAAGTTCAAGGCGGCTAAGCCGAACCTGGTTCTCATGGACATTCAGCTTCCTGGCCGCAATGGAATCGAACTTACTCGCGACATTCGTGAATTCTCCGGCACTCCGATCATCATGGTTACCGCGCGCAGCGAAGCCGAAGACATGGAAGAAGCCTTCTTGGCCGGTGCTGACGACTACTTCGAAAAGTCGCCTTGGCAGCCTGAAAAGCTGATGGCCCGCATCAACAACAGCCTTCGCGTACCGAAGCCAATCGAGACCGATGCCGATGTGCTGAAGATCGGATCTATCACCCTAGACATCGTTGGCCACGAGGTTCGTCGCGGCGATGAAAAGATTGCCCTAACTCCGCTTGAGTTCAAGCTTCTTTCCACTCTCGCTGAAAAGCCAAAGATGGTATTCAGTCGTGAGCAGTTGCTCAAGGACGTCTGGGACTACCCATACCAGGGCGACACTCGCCTCGTAAACGTACACATCCAGCGCTTGCGCTCAAAGATTGAAGATGACCCGGACGACCCGAAGATTGTCGTAACCGTTCGTGGAATTGGCTACAAGGCTGGCCTGAACTAAGTGAAGCGTTTGGGTCTTCCTAAGACCTTTATCGGGCTGCTACGCCGATCGATTCAAGCTCGTTCGGTGGTTTCAACCGTGGTGCTCTGTGCAATCGCATTGGTTGCGCTTGGCGGCTTTCTTTCTTACTCGATTGGCAATGGTCTTTTCCAAACCCGTCAGAACCAGATTCTGAGTGAATCCCAGCGCGCTGTTATTCAGGTTCAAAACACATTCCGCGCTGCGAACATTAGCGACGAAGTTGCACTGCAGACGCTGATGAACTCGGTTGTCCCAAACCTCGAGTCAAACATCGGAAACCAGGACCGCAAGGTTGCTCTGCTTCGCACCCCTGGTCAGGCTGGCTCGCCACTGATTTTGCAAAGCCCGATGTCGTCAAACCTAGATACCTCAATCATTCCTGACGCATTCCGAACCAAGGTCGCGCAGTCGCCGAGCAACTTGCTCTACCAGTCGGTCACTATTCCAACGGCGGTGGGCGACCACCCGGGAATCGTCGTCGGTGCTCCAATTCAGATTCCGGTTGCCGGCTCGTATGAGCTCTATCTTGTGTTTGATTTGAGCTCCGAGCAGGATACTCTCGACTTTGTTCAACGCACTCTTGTCGTGGGTGGGTTCATCTCGCTATTGATGATCGCCCTCGTTTCATTCTTCGTGACTAACTGGCTGGTGCGCCCGGTTCGCGAGGCCGCAGATGTTGCGGAACGCATCGCATCCGGAGACCTCGACCAGCGACTTCCAGAGAAGGGCGAGGACGTGATTGCGGTCCTTGCTCGCTCGTTCAACCGCATGGCCGACAGTCTCCAAAAGCAAATCACCAAGGTGACGAACGTTTCGCGCATGCAGCAACGTTTCGTCTCCGATGTGAGCCACGAACTCCGAACTCCAATGACGACCATCCGCATTTCGGGCGACATGATTTTCCGAAACCGCGACAAGCTGGTGCCTTCGCTGAAGCAGGACGCTGAAATCTTGAACGATCAGATTCTGCGATTCGAAGCCTTGCTTGGTGACTTGCTAGAGCTTTCCCGATTTGACGCCGGTAGTGCCCAGGCGCGCATGGAGCTGCAGGATGTTCAGTACGTTGTGGGCATGGCAATTGCTTCTATCGAGCCGCTAGCGAGATCTAAGGGTTCGAAAATCAATGTCGATTTGCCTCACACTGAGCTCGATGTTGAACTCGACTCGCGCCGCATCGAGCGTCTGCTTCGCAACCTCTTGGCGAATGCGGTTGAGCACGGTGAGGGATTGCCGATTGACGTTCATGTCGGCGCTGACGAGCAAGCAGTGGCGATTACCGTGACTGACTACGGAATCGGTATGACCAAGGAGCAACTCGACCGCATCTTCGACCGATTCTGGCGAGCAGATCCTTCGCGCCAAAGAACAAGTGGCGGCACCGGCCTAGGTCTTGCCATCAGTCAAGAAGATGCGAACCTTCACAACGGCTGGCTGCAGGCTTGGGCTCGTCCAAATCAAGGCGCTTGCTTCCGTCTGACCTTGCCGCGAACTAAGGGTGGGCTGTTCAGCGCATCTCCGCTTCCAATGCCCCCTCAGCGCCCTCTTTGGAATCTTCCGGAAGGCTTCTATCATGACTAGTCTTCGTAAAGCAGTTGCGGCCTTAGTTTCGGCAGTTGCCCTGGTCGCGCTTGTCGGCTGTGCTCAGCTTCCGCGCACAAGCGCCATTCAGCAGGGACCAAGCGTTCAGGATGCGTCGTCTAACGACTACCTGTACTACTCGCCTTCGGGCCCGGCAGACGGACAAGACATCCGTGGCATTTTGAGTGGTTTCATAAATGCGGCAACCGGGCCGCAAAATGACTTTGCCATCGCGCGCGAATTCTTGACTGCCAACCTGCGAAGTAGTTGGAGCCCTAATACTGAAGTTCTGATTCAGCAAGGCTCGCTCGAGACCTCGGTTAGCTCCGACAACTCTGCCACCGTGACTGTAAACGTGTCGGCTCGGATCGATGCCAATGGCCACTATGAGGCCCAGCCTGCAGCCACAAAGCGGGTTTTGCAGTTCTCCTTCAAAAAGGTGAATGGGCAGTGGCGCATTGCCTCAGCGCCTGACGCTATCGTTCTTATCCGCCCGGTATTCGACGTTATTTTCCACTCGTACTCGGTTTACTACTTCGACCACTCGTACAACTATTTGGTCCCAGATTTGCGTTGGTTCCCAGCGCGTGCGTCTACTGCTACCCGACTCGTAACCGCAATCCTGAATGGTCCTTCGGGCTGGCTTTCTCCAGCAATCGAGAAGACCATGCCTTACGACACCAAGTTGGCTATTGATGCTGTTGGTATAACCGGCAGCACAGCGGTTGTAGATCTGAATGCTGCGGCCCTGCGTGCGACGGAATCCCAGCGACAGTATTTCAAGGCTCAGTTGAAGGCAACCTTGACTCAGCTTTCCGGTGTTACCGACGTTCAGGTTCTCATCGAGCGGTCGCCGCAGAAGATTGCCGATTTCACACCTGCGACAGCTCAGGGAGCGGCCTATTCGCCGGTTGCGCTTATCGACGATGCGTTGACCCAGCTCGCGGCGCCGGCCGGAGTTCAGATCGGCGGTACTCGCTCGCTGGTTCGTGAACTCGGCGCTACTGAGTTCGCGCTCACCGATGACAAGCACCTCTTGGCGCTCCGATCGTCGAATGGTGTTTACCGCGTGCGCATGGATCAGTCGACTCCGGCTCCGGTGCTTGTTGATTCTCGAGTGAACCTCCTGAAACCGGCTTTTGACACTCGCGGCATACTTTGGTCCATTACCTCTGATGGCGCTGCATCCATGCAGGTCACTCCAGAATCAGGGGCTGGCGTATGGTTCAGCGTCCCATGGCTCGCCAAGTACGGCATTCGCGACTTTGCATTGAGCAATGAGGGTTCGCGAATCGCTTTCGTCATTCAAAACAAAAGGGGTCTAGCCAAGGTTGTTGTTGCTGCGGTTGTGCGCAACAAATTGGGAGTGCCGGTGTCAATCGGTAACCCGGTTGTAATCTCGGGTCCTTCCAATGTTGTTTCGATTGCCTGGGCCGGCGAGACCAATCTTTTGACGCTTTCAACGGATGCTGCCGGGGAATCGCTTGTGGAGTCCGTGCCGCTCTCCGGGGTTGCGAAGGTCGTTGGAAACCTCAGCCAGGGTGTGAGCGTAATGACCGCAGATGCAGGGGCAAACGTATTCGTGCTAACCAAATCGAACACCTTGCTCCAGTTCCGCGGCTATGCCTGGACAGTGCTCGCAGACCGTGTCACCGCGGCCCACATGCCAAACTAGGCGCCTCGTACCGCCCGGCGAACGGGAGTTTTCCACTAAATCTCCAGTCCTTAGCTTGGATGTCTGGAAGTCCGCAAACTTGAACCATGGCTCGCGTCTGGCTTCCAATCGACTGTTTACTTTGTGGCGAACCGCCACTCGAGCTTTGTGCCGAATGCCACGCAAGCCTTCCGCTGCGAGAGCACTCAATCTCTCGACTCTCTGAGCTAACCGGACTGGCAGTTGCCGATTATCAGGGGGAGGTCAGCGCGCTCATCCGCGCTTTCAAAGGATCGGGTTCCAAAACCTTGCAGAGACTCATCGGATTACAGATGGCGCGCACGCTTTCCAGAGTGCTTGACGACTTGGGTGTCCATTCCCAACGCGCAATCTGGTTTATCCCGGCTCCCAGCTCAGCTAGGAATTTTCGTGGCAGAGGGTTTGCGCCTGCTCAGTTGCTGGCCAGTGCGGTTCGAAACGAACTATTGCACCATGGTCGCTACAACGTCCGGGTTGCCAATATTCTGCGAGTGGTCGGGGCAACACTGGACCAAGCGGGCCTGGGGAAGTTGGAACGTTCCAGAAACCTGGAAGGAAAGTTCGTGGTCAATATAAAAAGGCTCGAAGCCTTGCGAAAAGCCCTTCCAGTAGGAAGTTCAAATCCTTTTGTAGTTTTGCTCGACGACATAGTTACAACGGGTGCAACCATCTCGGAAATGCGGAACTGTCTTGCTCGGTCTGGTTTGCAGGCAAGTTTTTTCCTGACATTTGCAGAAACTTTGTGAAAAAGGGTACGCGGAAGACCAAATGGGTATAACTTGCTTTCACAGGCAATGTCGCCTGCGATGGAGGTCATCATGGAAATCAACATTTCAGCACGT
>JBEEJV010000124.1:0-7488 GCA_041169005.1 Actinomycetota bacterium | reverse complement strand
GTAGCACCTTCAACTTCCTGGGCACAGACTTCCAGATTTCGTTGCTTTGGTGGATCCTTCTAACCGTTATCGGCACCTGGGTGCTTACCCGCACCCGCTTCGGTAACTGGATCTATGCAGCAGGTGGAGATGCCAACGCTGCCCGCAACGCAGGTGTGCCTGTTGAGCGCACCAAGATTGCTCTGTTCATGACCACCTCCCTAACTGCAGCTTTTGTGGGCATCATCTTTGTACTGCGACTTCAGGGTATGCAGGCCGGCCAGGGTGTCGGACAAGAGTTCTACTACATCATCGCTGCCGCAGTTGGTGGCACCTTGCTTACCGGTGGTGCCGGTTCTGCGATTGGTGCATCAATTGGTGCCGCTCTCATGGGTATGGCTTACATCGGTATTCCATTCTCACTCTGGAACTCAGACTGGACTTCGACCTTCCTCGGCGTGATCCTGTTTGCTGCAGTTCTCATCAACAACTTCATCGGCAAGCGAGCTCGCGGAGGTAAGCGCTAATGGCTAACGCACTAGAACTACGCAATGTAGAGAAGAGCTTTGGAAGTGTAATCGCGCTTCAAGGCATCAACATCGAAGTTGAAGAGGGCGCAGTAACCTGCATCCTTGGCGACAACGGTGCAGGTAAGTCCACCCTCATCAAGATTCTGAGTGGTGTGCACAAGCCAAGCAAGGGTGAGTTCATTGTTGCTGGACAGCCTGCGAACTACGACTCCCCTCGCGATGCACTCGATGCGGGAATCGCAACCGTGTTCCAGGACCTTGCTACGATCCCGCTGATGTCGGTATGGCGAAACTTCTTCATCGGCAACGAGATCACCAAGGGCTGGGGACCATTCCGCCGCTTGGACATCAAGACGATGAAGCAGATCGCTAAGCAGCAGCTGCTGGCCATGGGTATCGACTTGCGCGACACCAACCAGGCAATCGGAACTCTTTCAGGTGGTGAGCGTCAGGCTGTTGCCATCGCTCGTGCAGAGTACTTTGGTGCGAAGGTTCTCATCCTCGATGAGCCAACCTCGGCACTGGGTGTTCGACAGTCGGGAATCGTGCTGAAGTACTTGCTGAAGGCCAAGGAACGTGGTGTTGCGGTTATCTTTATTACCCACAACCCAAGTCACGCGTACCTAGTTGGGGACCGCTTCTTCCTACTAAACCGTGGTCAGCTTCTAAACCGCTTTGAGCGCAACGGCGTTCAGGTTGAAGAACTTACTAAGGCAATGGCTGGTGGACGCGACCTTGAGACCCTAACTCAGGAGATTGAGGCAGTTCGCACACGCGACTAACTGGTATACACGTCAGGCGGGTCGGTTTTTCGGCCCGCCTTTCGTTTTAACCTATGGATCCTGACTGCCGTTCAAGGTCGAGTCAAAAACAAAACCCCGACGCTTTGCCGGGGTTTTGTTTTGCCGTCTACCTTTATCGTCGGTCTGAAGCGCCGTTTCCGAGCAGTTTACGCTGCTTCTTCAGAGCTTCCTGATAGCCCGCATAGGCACGCTGGGTGCTCTCAAGGTTGCTGATTGGGGCGATTGGGACATCCCACCAACCGAGACCATTTGGAGAGTAGATGAGTGGATCGCTGTTGATGTGGATGAGAACCGGTCCACCCTCATGCGCCTTGGCGGCCTTTACGGCCAGCGAGAGTTCAGCCAGGGCATCAGGGCCAGGCTCGATCTCAATGACGTGAACTCCATAAGAGCGCGCGTTTGCAGCTAAATCAATTGGAAGGTTCTCCCCTGTGCTGTGAGTATTCTCAGCATTCGGGCGGAAACGATAAGCCGTTCCGTATCGCTGACTTCCCACATCCTCGGATAGGTGCCCGATCGAGGCATAACCATGGTTCTGAATAAGAACGGTGATGAACTTAATCTTCTCGGCAACTGCAGTGAGCAACTCGGTGTGAAGCATGAGGTATGAACCATCGCCAACCATGACGATTGAATCACGTGTGCTATCTGCACGCGCTACACCCAGACCTGCAGCGATTTCATAACCCATGGTGCTGAATGCATACTCGACGTGGTATCCGAGTGGATCGCGGAGGCGCCAAAGTTTGTGCAAGTCCCCTGGAAGCGAACCCGCAGCGCAGACCAGCACATCGCGAGGATCGCTAGCGGCCTGAACTGCACCGATGATTTCAGTTTGACTTGGGAGTACGCGCTTCTGGTCAACGAACGCATCGTCTACCATCGCGTCCCATTCAGCCTTATTTGCCGTGTAGGTGACCTCAAATTCACGCGAAACCTTGTACTCGGAGAGCGCTGAAACGAGCTCCACGATGCTCTCGCGAGCATCGGCCACAACTGGTATCGCAGAGCCGTGCTTGAAGGCGTCGAAGCTAGCAACGTTTATGTTGATGAAGCGTACGTTTGGATCTTGGAAGGCGCTTCGGCTAGCAGTCGTGAAGTCACTGTAGCGAGTACCGATACCGATGATGACGTCGGCCTCCGCTGCTGCCTTGTTAGCAGCGCTGGTACCGGTTGCGCCAACAGAACCGAGGTTTTGAGGGTGGTCCCAGTTCAGCGAACCAACACCAGCCTGCGACATTCCAACAGGGATTCCAGTCTTCTCGACTAGCTCCTGCAAGACAGCGTGAGCATCGCTGTAGATGACTCCACCGCCTGCAATAATCATCGGACGTTTGGCCTGCTTGATAACTCGCGCGGCGGTTTCAATTACGCCGGCATCGGGGCGGGGACGGCGGATGTGCCACTCACGATCAGCGAGGAACTCCTCAGGCACGTCGATGACTTCAGCCTGAACATCTTCAGGAAGCGCGATGGTGACCGCTCCAGTTTCCACAGGATCGGTTAGAACACGCATGGCGCCTAGCAGCGCGCTGTAGAGCTGCTCTGGGCGGCTCACTCGATCGAAGAAACGAGATAGCGGCTTGAAGGCGTCATTGACAGTCATGGTTGCATCGTGCGGCAACTCAAGCTGCTGGAGCACAGGATCTGGCGCACGGTTTGCAAAGGTGTCGCTTGGAAGCAGCAGCACTGGCAAGCGGTTGGTCGTTGCTACCGCAGCGGATGTGAGCATGTTGGCAGCACCAGGTCCAACCGAGGCGGCGCACGCATAAGTTGAACGGCGTCGAGTCATTCGCGAGTATGCAATGGCTTCGTTCGCCATACCCTGCTCGTTTCGAGCGTGGTGGAATGGCATCTTGGCCGGATCTTCTTCGCTTGCCTGAAGCAATGCCTGCGCGAGACCGGCAACGTTGCCGTGCCCAAAGATGCCGAACATGCCCTGGATTGTACGCTCGCGGTAGTCGCCATCGACGGTGTACTGATGAGCCAGGAATTCGACGATTGCCTGACTTACGGTCATGCGACGAGTTGCCATGTTAGTTCTCCTGATGCTTATTTAGCTGTGTAAGGGAGGCGAGGATCCGAAACCTGCGATTCCCAAGTCTTTCGGATCCAGGCGTGGTTTGGGTCATCGGTGATGTTCCAACTGCGGTCTGGATCAGGTCCCGCCATTACGTTGAAGAAATAGAGGTCCGAACCCGGAGTGGCGGCAGCCGGTCCATGCCAGCCATATGGAATCAACCCAACATCTCCACTACGGACTTCTTCCGAAATATCGATTGGTCGCTCATCCGAGGCATACGCTCGCAAGTAACCGGTCGGATCTGAATGCTCCCCCGCGTCAAAACCACGGGCAACAGCAGTCTCGAAGTAATAAATCTCCTCGAGATTGCTTTCCTGACCGGCGGAGTATGTGTCGTGCTTGTGAGGCGGAATGCCACTCCAGTTGCCTGATGGCACAATCACTTCGCAAACGATGAATCGGCTCGCATCGAGCGACTCTGGGA
The DNA here is from genome assembly GCA_041169005.1 of Actinomycetota bacterium. Lineage (GTDB taxonomy): Bacteria > Actinomycetota > Actinomycetes > Actinomycetales > Microbacteriaceae > Rhodoluna. The sequence goes on along the minus strand of JBEEJV010000124.1, from coordinate 3,669 downwards.
CACCAAAATTGTGAACCTGGCGAGTTTCACGCCCGGCACCGCGAATAAAGATTGGAACCTGGTCGGCAGGCATGAACTGCACCGGCTTGAGCTCTTTCGCAGGGGCTTCACCAATTGCTACGCGGCCATCGCCACGCACTCGCAGTTCAGTTTCCATAGGCAGGTAGAGCATGTCTGTAGGCCCGTGGAAGACACTTTCACGACCACTCAGATGCTGCACCACGAACTCTGATGAACCTGCGAGGCGATATTCAACGGTCAAACCGCGACCTTCGAGTGCGAACACGATGCGTTCGAGGTCATCCGCTGGAATGCGGAAGTTACGATCTTCACCGAGGGTTCCGATTCTCAGGCCAGTGTGTTGCCAACCAGGAATGGACGAGTCAACAACTACATCCCAACCATCTGCTGCCAACGTTCCAGCTTTGTAGAACCAACTCATGCTTGCCTAACTAGCGCAGTTACCTAATACCTAAAACTAGTCTGAGCTAGTTCTGCGGGAATCCCAGGTTGATGCCACCGTGGCTTGGGTCAAGCCAACGACTGGTGATCGCCTTGCCACGAGTGAAGAAGTGCACGCCTTCAACGCCATGCGCCTTTGTGTCACCAAATAGCGAGTTCTTCCATCCACCGAAGGAGTAGTAAGCGACTGGCACTGGGATTGGCACATTGATACCGATCATGCCAACTTCGATCTCATTCTGGAATCGACGGGCTGCACCACCATCGTTAGTGAAGATTGCGGTTCCGTTACCGAATGCGCCGCTGTTGATGAGTTCGACACCCTCTTCGTACGTCTTGACGCGAACGATTGATAGGACCGGGCCGAAGATTTCCTCAGTGTAAACCTTGCTTGTGGTTGGAACGCGGTCGATGAGGGTTGGGCCAAGCCAGAAACCGTTCTCAGCGCCATCGAAGGTACCCTTGCGGCCATCCACTACAACCTTTGCGCCGTCGGCCTCTGCGATGTCGATGTAGGAAGCCACCTTGTCACGGTGAACCTTTGTGACTAGCGGACCCATGTCGCAGCCACGTCGACCGTCACCGGTGCGAAGCTTGCCCATGCGGTCAACAATCTTCTCGATCATGGCATCAGCGACAGGCTCTACTGCGACGACAACAGAAATCGCCATACAACGCTCGCCAGCGGAACCGAATCCAGCATTGATCGCGGCATCCGCAACCAACTCGAGATCGGCATCTGGAAGCACGAGCATGTGATTCTTAGCTCCACCAAGTGCCTGGACGCGCTTGCCGTGACGAGCTCCGGTTTCATAAACGTACTGAGCGATCGGGGTTGATCCAACGAACGAAATTGCAGCCACATCTGGGTGAGTTAGAAGGCCATCGACACTTTCCTTGTCGCCGTTTAGAACGGTGAACACGCCATCTGGCAGTCCAGCTTCCTTCAGAAGCTTTGCCATCCAGATTGCTGCCGATGGGTCTTTTTCGGATGGCTTGAGGATTACGGAGTTTCCGGCTGCCAACGCGATTGGGAAGAACCACATTGGCACCATGGCCGGGAAGTTGAACGGACTGATGATGCCCACGACGCCGAGAGCCTGACGGGTGCTGTATACGTCGACACCAGTCGAGACATTCTCAGAGTAGAAGCCCTTGAGCAGGTGAGGGATGCCAGTTGCAAACTCAACAACTTCCTGACCACGAGTGATCTCACCGAGCGCGTCAGAAAGGACCTTTCCGTGTTCACTGGTGATGATTTCAGCCAACTCTGGCTTCTTTGCGTTCAAAAGCTCACGGAACTTGAAGATAACTGCCTGACGGCGTGCTAGCGAGAGGTCGCGCCAAGCTGGGAAGGCAGCCTTTGCACTTGCGATTGCCTTCAGGATTTCCTGCTCGTTTGCGAGAGCGACCTGCTTGGTAACTTCGCCCAGTGCCGGGTCGTAAACATCTGCGGTGCGTCCGGATGCGCTCGGGTACTCGGCGCCATCAATCCAGTGTGGGACTACAGGGAGGTTTGACATGATTTTTTTCTCTTCTGCTGTTGTGTTAAATCTAAAAAAGGTTGTTAGTTCGAATGAACCAGTTTGGCTGCGGCGTCAATCGCTGCAGCGACGTCATCGCCCTCTGGGTAAAGGATGCTGCGCCCAATAACCAAGCCGCGAACACCCGGCAACTTGAGAGCCTCTGCCCATTCACTAAACACGCGTTCCTGCTCGCCTTCAGCAGGGTCGCCGCCTAGCAACAAGGTTGGCAGGGTTGTGGCGGCCATTACGCGATCCATGCCAGGAACTACCGGCAACTTCAGCCATGAGTATGCGCTTGAGTTGCCAAGACCTGACACAATCGCGACAGACTTGATTACCTCATCGGTAGTCAGATTGTTCTTGATAGCGCCATTTACCCATTCGCTCATAAAAGGCTCGAGCATGATTGGCAGTTTTGCAGCCGCAGCTTCATCTACTGCAAGCGCCGAGGACTCCAATGTGTCAGCGGTTCCGGCGTCCGCAAGGTTAATACGAATCAAGTTCTTAGCGAAGTCAAGACCATCACGAACAATACTGTCCACGTTGTAAGCGGTATAGCGGTCATCCATTTCAAAGGACGCCCCGCGAAGACCGCCACGGTTCATTGATCCAACAACAATCTTGTCGTCGAGACAGCCGAGAAGTGCGAGGTCATCGATGATGTCAGGAGTGCCAAGAACGCCGTCGACTCCAGGACGCGACAGCGCGGTTGCGAGACGAGTTAGCAGGTCGTAACGGTCCGCCATTGCGGTTGGGTTATTCCTAACCGCAAGCGCGCCACGTGCTGGGTGATCTGCAGCAACGATGAACAACTTGCCATCGCCCTGAATAAGCTTTCGCTTTCGACGGTTTTTGAAGGCCTCCGCTACTGCTTCAGGGTTTTCCGCGCGAGCATTTCGCAATGCATCGAAGTCGAGCTGAACCATTACTTGATTCCCTTCAGGATCTCTTCCACCTCTGCCGCCGTTGGCATAGCGGTTGAACATTCCAAGCGGCCTGCAACGATGGCTCCAGCCACATTGGCAAACTGCAAGATTTTCTCAAGGCCCCAACCTTGAAGAAGTCCGTAGCAAAGCGCTCCACCGAAGGAGTCGCCAGCGCCTAGTCCGTTGACTACGTCTACAAAGTACGGTGGCACTTCGACACACTCGTCTTTGGTCTTTGCAAGAACTCCCTTAGGGCCCTGCTTTACGATTGCCAGTTCGACTCCGCGTTCCAAAAGTGCGTCTGCGGCACGCATTGGGATAGTTTCGCCAACTGCAACCTCACACTCTTCCTTGTTGCCAACAGCAATGGTGACGTGCTCTAGAGCCTTGGCGACCTGCTCCGATGCAGCTTCCGCGCTACTCCAGAACATCGGGCGGTAGTCCAAATCGAGAATGGTGTGGGTGCGCTTTTGACGTGCCTCCCAAGCGACAAAGTGCGAGGTGCGGCTCGGCTCCTGGCTTAGGCCGGTGACGGTAGACCAGTAGATCTTGGCATTGTGAATGGCATCTAGGTCTAGCTCGCTCGGGTTGATAACTAGGTCCGGAGCCTTAGGTTCGCGGTAGAAGTAGAGCGGGAAGTCATCAGGCGGGAAGATTTCGCAGAACACCACCGGCGTAGGCAAGCCTTCAACCGCAGAAACGTAGTCGTCGCTAACGCCAAGACGGGTGAGTTCGTTGTGAATGTACTTTCCAAA
>JBEEJV010000123.1:0-4180 GCA_041169005.1 Actinomycetota bacterium | reverse complement strand
AGGATGTTGCGTTGTTCGAAGCGCGCGATCTTCTCTTCGCACGCCTGCTCCAGTACCGTGCATTCAAGGAGATCTCGTCCTGGTTCTCGACCGCAATCACTCTTGAGGCTCGCCGCATTCCGCGCGAGGTTCGCCTCGAGGAGCGTTTCCGCAACCGCAAGCCAGAGCTGATCTGGACTACGTCGCTGGCGGAGTTCGCCAAGGTTGCCGAAGAGGCTTTGACCCCGAAGGAAATCCCTTCAGTTGGGCTAACTCACCTGCACGCTTCGCGCGTGAGCATTCGCGAACAGGCTGCGGAGATCGTGAAGTCGCTGCGCGGTGGCAAGCCGATGACCTTCCGCGAACTCATCGGCGGTTTGAAGGACCGCGCGATGGTGGTTGCCAGATTCCTGGCGATTCTGGAGCTCTACCGACTCACCGCGATCAGCTTCGATCAGGATTCGCCGCTTGGCGACCTGACGCTAACCTGGCGTGCCGAAAACTTTGAACTAGAACAGCTAGACGCTCTTGGAGTGGAATATGACTCATAACGATCCAGACCTAACGATCCACGCGCAGGCGGTGGACGACGACAACCTGCAGGCAGCGCTCGAGGCAATCCTCATGGTTGCCGAAGCGCCGGTTCCACTTATCTCGCTCGCTGGTGCTCTAGATCGCCCACTCAACGAGATTCGCTCGGCCGTTGCGGCTCTCCAGGCAGACTACGCGGGTGAAACCGAAGGTTCGGTCAAGCGAGGCTTCGAACTGCGCGAGATCGGCGGCGGATGGCGAATATACGTTCGCGAAGAATACGACTGGGCGGTCAACATGTTTGTTGCCAGTGAGAACCCGACCAAGCTCAGCCAGGCTGCGCTCGAGACCCTAGCGGTCATTGCCTACAAGCAGCCGATCAGCCGTGGTCAGATTGCTTCCATCCGTGGCGTAAATGTGGACAGCGTTGTTCGCACCCTGCTCAGCCGCGGCCTAATCACAGAACTTTTCACCGATAGCGAGACCGGTGCCATTCAATACGGCACTTCGGAACTGACCCTGCAGCTGCTGGGTATCAACAGTCTCGACGAACTGCCGCTGATCAGCCCATACCTACCTAGTGCGAATAGCGAGTTTGACGTTGAACTATAACCCGAATGAATACGATCCAGAGGCCCACAAGAAGGGTGCTGCTGTCGAAGGCGTGCGTCTTCAGAAGCTGATGGCAAATGCCGGTGTGGCCTCGCGCCGCGTCTGTGAGGAGCTCATCCTCGAAGGCCGGGTAAAGGTTAACGGCCTAAAGGTTACCGAGCTCGGTACCCGTGTCGACCCTGCCAACGATGTTGTCACCGTAAACGGCAACCCGATTCAGCTCGACCCGACCAAGATCTACCTCGCGCTCAACAAGCCGGAAGGTGTTGTGAGCTCGATGAAAGACGAAATGGGCCGCCCTGACCTTCAGCAGTATGGACTTGCCTACGAGCGCGTTTTCAACGTTGGCCGACTTGACGTTGAGACCACCGGTCTCATTCTCCTTACCAACGACGGAGACCTAGCGCATAAGCTGGCCCACCCATCGTTCGGCGTCATCAAGATGTACTGGGCGCGCGTGAAGGGTGACATCACTCCGCAGACTCTTAACATGCTCACCGACGGTATCGAGCTCGAGGACGGAATGATTAAGGCCGACAAGGTTCGCCTACTCGACGCTGCATCGGATGAATCCCTCGTAGAGATTGTGCTTCACTCGGGTCGAAACCGAATCGTTCGACGCATGTTCGAAGAGGTTGGTCACCCTGTTATCGGCCTTGTGCGCAAGCAGTTCGGCCCGATTCAGCTCGGTGCCCTACGTGCCGGTCAGGTTCGAGAGTTAAATAAAATGGAAGTTAGCGCGCTGTTGAAGGCTGCTGAGGGCAAGGATGTTCGTACACCGCGCCCGGTTGCCGCGAAGCAGCCGCAGCGCCCGCAGCGTTCAACCGGTAACGGTCGACCTACGGGAAGCTCATACGGCAAGCCGACAGGCAAACGCGGACCAGGCAACTCACGTCCGGGTGGTCGACCAAACAAGGGAAACCGATAACCATGGCAGTACGCGCTATTAGAGGTGCTATTCAGCTAGACCGCGACGACCGCGAGCACTTGCTCAAGTTGACCGCTGAACTTCTGACCAAGACCATTCACTCGAACGATCTTGACTACTCGCAGCTGATTTCGATTCTTTTCACCGCCACCCCGGACATTACAAGCGAGTTCCCTGCAGTTGCGGGTCGTGAGCTCGGTTTGGGTGATGTGCCGCTGATGTGCTTCGTGGAGATGGACGTTAAGAAGGCCCTTCCTCTGGTTGTTCGAATCATGATCATGGCCGAAACCGATAAGCAGCGTAGCGAGATTAAGCACGTCTACCTTCGCGGCGCAACCGCGCTCCGACAGGATTTAGCGCAGTGAGCCGCGTCTCGGGACAGGTTCGCGTAGTAGGTGCGGGCTTGCTCGGCACCTCTATCGGTCTTGCCCTGAGCAAACTAGGTGTCGATGTAATCATGAGCGACACCTCACGCGCATCGCAGGCGCTCGCCGTCGACTACGGAGCGGGCCGCCAGCCACAGGATTCTGATTCGCCAGCGCTTGTTGTCGTCTGTGTTCCACCGGACCACACCGCCGAAGTCGTAGCCCGAGAATTGGCGACCTTCCCTCGCGCTGTGGTCACCGATGTGGCCAGTGTGAAGCAGCCTATCTTGGCGGAGCTTCGAGGCCTTGGTGCACAGCTTTCAAACTACGTTGGTTCGCACCCGATGGCTGGACGCGAGAAGGGCGGCGCTATCGCCGGCCGTGCAGACCTATTTATCGGTCGCCCTTGGGTGATTGTGCCGCACGCCGAATCAAGCCAGGCAGCTATTGATTTGGTCACCGATCTTGCGCTCGATCTTGCTTCGGCGCCAGTGAACATGGAACCGATTGAACACGACCACGCTGTCGCCGCTGTGAGTCACGTTCCACAGGTGATTTCGTCGCTGCTTGCTGCTCGATTGATTTCGACCAGTTCGCAGGAGATTTCGCTTGCTGGCCAGGGTCTTCGCGACACCACCCGCATTGCCGCGAGCGACCCGAAGCTTTGGGTCCAGGTTTTGAGTGCTAACGCCAGCCAGGTTGCACCTGTGCTGAAGGAGTTCGCGGGCGACCTCGAGGCCCTCATCGGAGCTCTAGAAAATGTTGATGCTGTTGGTTCGCTGACCGCCATCAGTCGCACTATTGAAACCGGAAACCGCGGTGTCGATCGCATTCCAGGCAAGCATGGTGGCCGCAACGCTGCCTACGCGGTTGTTGTTGCGATGATTGACGACAAGCCGGGTGAACTCGCTCGACTCCTCACCGAAATCGGTCAGATTGGCATCAACCTCGAAGACCTCAAGCTAGAGCACTCGCCAGGCGCGCAAATCGGTCTGGTCGAGCTTTCTGTGCTTCCTGAGTCCGAGGCAAAGCTGACCGAGGATCTTTTGAGCCGCGGATGGCGACTGGCCTAATGTCGAAGGTTTTTGTGGCCATCGATGGCCCTGCCGGCAGCGGCAAGAGCAGTGTCAGCAAGCAGGCTGCGCGTGAACTGGGATGGGGTTACCTAGACACCGGTGCCGCGTACCGCGCGCTCACCTGGCAGGTGCAGAACCACCCCGACTTCCATCTAGAAGACCTTTCGACCTCGAACTTGCACGAGGTGTTCGATTACGCCATATCGGTGGACCCTGATAACTACTGGGTTCGTGTTGGTGCAGTTGACGTCACCGATGCCATCAGAACCGCCGAGGTTGCCGAGGGAGTGAGCGCAATTGCGCGCGTCCCAGAGGTTCGAACCTTCATGAAAGCGCTGACACGAGACATCGTTGCACGGTCGGAAAAGCCGGGAATGATCGTGGAAGGCCGCGACATCACAACCGTGGTTTTGCCGGATGCGAATGCTCGCCTCTTACTAACTGCGAGCGAAGAAGTTAGACTTAAGAGACGTTCCGCCGAAATAGGTGTGAACGACACCCAGAAGGTAGCGCGTCAGGTTTCACAGCGCGATGCCTCAGACGCCGCGGTTTCAGACTTTATGACTCCGGCTGAGGGAGTCATTTTGATTGACTCCAGTGACCTCAACTTTGAACAAACCGTGGCAGCGGTTCTTGAAACCATTGCTAATGCCACAACTAAGGATTAACCATGTCTGAGCAAGACGAAT
>JBEEJV010000122.1:0-2928 GCA_041169005.1 Actinomycetota bacterium | reverse complement strand
AAAGGTCGCGCTGTTAGTGACAAAACGTGCAAGGATCAAGACCACGAATAGCAGGACCGACATCAGCCACCACTCGTGCCCAAAAATGTTGATCATTAGCTCCGAGAGCGCGATACCCGAAACCATTCCAGCTGCGGTCTGAAGGATTCGACGAGGCCTGGCATCACGGGTCAGACCCAACGATGTAATGGTTACCGTAACCGCAAGGAATGGAATTTCGTGTTGAAGCCAGAAGTGCGCAATCACATAAGCGATGGTTCCGGCAATAGTGATCTGAAGGCTTGGTGCGAGCGATTCAAGCACACGGCGAGCCGATTCACGTACGTTCCAATAGAAACGCCCTTTTGGCTTCTGAGTCTTGATTACCTGCGTGTCTAGAAAGCTCATTGCAACCTACTTACGGTGCCCCTTCAGCAAGCTTGGACGAGGCACATTTGCCACCTTGCCCGCATTTGCCGGGACAATCTCTTCCTGATTGGCCGCGATTGGCTCGTGGTCTCCAAGTACCACCAAAGTGGCATCAACCGGCACGCCGCGAAGAATCACGGCCAGCGCAATAGGCCCCATCTCATGGTGTTGAGCCACCGAAGTTACCCGACCACGAATCAACCCAGGTGCCGCAACAAGGTCTTTGCCCGCATCGATGGAAAGAGTGATTTGATCGCCTACATAAGGAAGTGTGTGTACCGAGCCATCCAGGTGAAGAAGAACTAGGCGGCGAGGCGGGTGCCCGAGATTGTGCACCTTCGCGACGGTTTCCTGGCCGCGGTAGCAACCCTTGCTGAGGTGAACTGCGCTTGCCAGCAGATCCAATTCGTGAGGAAGGCTCTTCTCGTCTACCTCGGCAATGCCAGGTCGGTGTGCAGCGATTCGAAGAGCATCAAGCGCATCCGTGCTCGCCCACTTTGCCGAGGTCACGAGCTCAGGGAAATAGGCAACCGAAATCGCGTTGAGTTGCAGATTCCAAGGTTCGGTTGGAGATTCTCCGTAACGGTGTCCGCCCGGAGCCGTCTGGAGCCAGCCGTCTATCCAAGAAAACGCAGAGCCTTCGATGGCTTTGCCCCAACTGCCGACTACCTCGAAATCAGCGGTTCGATCAGAAACCACCACTTTCATTCGGAACACCATCTTGCGCAGCCACGCCAAAAGTGTGTCGGCCGTTGACTTGGCAACAATGAGCCAGGTGGTTTCGCCATCATCGAGGATGTTGAGAATCTGCTCGATGTGTCCCTGCGGATCTAATAAAAGCGCCTGTGTGCTTTGACCAGGCTGCAGGTTTTTTATGTTCTGGCTCAGCAGCGAGTGCAACCAACTGAGTCGGTCTTCGCCTGAAACGCTAACGACAGCGTGGTCGGCAAGGTGGACTAGGGCATCGCCCGAAAGTATTGCGCGCTGTGCCGTTAGCGGGTTCTCGATGAGAGCTAACTTTGCCATTTTGAGCCTAAAAAGTGCGGTTATTCGACGCGTTCAAGGCGTGCCGAGGCGTGTGAAACTAGTGGGTTTCCAAGCGCGGCAATGTCCCAGGCCCAGAGCAGTGCGCCATCAACGACACCGTAGAAGCGCGTGGCACCCGCGTAGTCTTTTGAGTTTTCTGGACGTGATGAACCTAGAGCGGTAGCCAACTGCATCTTGCCCTGCTTGACCCACCCGATGTAGTGCTCGCTGATTCCCGAAGGGTGGATGATTGAGGCCTCAATGTCGAAGCCACCATCTTTGTTGCGGTATTTCTCGAGGTCGTCCGGGGTCTGAATGGTGTTTTGACCAACACCTGGCAGCAAGCCTGGACCGTGGTCAGCTTCTTCAGCTGGACGCGCCAACTTCCAGTAGCCAAGCTCGGATGGAAGGATTGTGCCCGCATCATCGAGCATCTTGACGGTCGACTGGTAAGTCAGGTAGTTCTCACCGTTGTGGAAGAAGGTAACTCGCTGGCTGAAGTCGTAGTTGATTGGCTGGTCGTTTTCGTCGCGACGGTGCTTGTAACTGATCACGCCGGTGCCCTCCCATACGCCAACCACGAAGGCCAGCGGGGTGAGTTCGATAGGCAGGTTCTCAGGAAGAACGAACAACTACTTCTGACCCTTGAAAAGCTTGTAGAGCACCAAAGCTGAGGTGCCCGCGATTGCGAGACCGGCGAGTACTAGAAGGCCGGTGAAGAGCATGTCCCATGGAAGATTCATATTGGAATTCTAACCTCTGACGAATAGATAAATGCTGGCCAACGCGAGAATCAAATAAGCTCCGCCGCCTACGTAAATGAGTTCACGCACAAAGCCCGCGGGCGATGCCTTGACCAGGTGGACGAGTGAGACAGTTGCCATCGATCCGGCAAGCTCAGCTCCAAACCAGGCGAAGGAATGTTCTTGAGGAACGAACGCGATTGTGAGAACGGCTCCAACTGCGGTTGCTAACCACAGCAGCCACACCAGCGTCCAACGAGCATTCATGTCTCAATAATGCCCTAACCAAACCGGTTTTTGCCCACCCTTTGCCCTTTTCGTCAGGCTAAACTTGTATTGAAACCTTGGGAGAGCCATGGCACAGATTTTGGTCCTAGCGGCGTCGGCAGACGCGGATGTGCTCCCCGCGCTCAGCCTCTTGAGCCACAGAGTAAGAGTGATTCCCGCTGAACCAGCGGCACTAGTGAGCGCACCGGTTGCAGACATCGTCATCCTTGACGCCAGACGAGATCTCGTCTCGGCGAAGTCACTCGCTAAAGTCCTCAACACCACAGGCATGTCCGCACCACTAGTCATCGTCCTGAGCGAAGGTGGTCTTCCTGCTATTACGGCCGAGTGGGGCGCGGCAGATTTCATCCTCGACTCAGCCGGACCAGGTGAGATTGAAGCTCGCTTGCGCATTGCTCTTGGTCGCGGACGCGCGTCGGAAAAGAGCGAAACCATTCAGGCCAGTGGCGTAGTCATCGATGAA
>JBEEJV010000121.1:0-3192 GCA_041169005.1 Actinomycetota bacterium | reverse complement strand
ATCTTCACCACCATCGCTCAGTTGAGCGCGGCTATCGGTTCGTTCGAGACCGTAATCGCAGGCGGTTTCAAGGTCTGGTCGCTCCAGGAGCACGCTGCAAACCGAAAGGCAGCTCTTCTTGCCAAGTAATAGTTTCGGTGCCCGCCTTCAAACCGCTTTTGAGAAGTACGGACAACTCTGTGTCGGTGTAGATCCACACTCGGCCTTGATGCTCGAATGGGGTCTTCCAGACAACGTTCGTGGTCTAGATGCTTTCTCGAAGACCGTGGTTGACGCCGCGGCCGGTCGAGTTGGAATCATCAAGCCTCAGGTTGCATTCTTCGAGCGATTTGGTTCCAAGGGTTTCGCCATCCTAGAAAAACTGGGGGAGCGCGCTAGCGAATCTGGCCTGCTGGTAATCATGGACGCCAAGCGTGGCGACATCGGCTCGACCATGGAGGGTTACTTTGACGCCTGGTTGGGCAAGAGTGCCCCGTTCCATGCGGATGCGCTGACCGTGTCGCCTTACCTCGGTTTCGACTCGCTGAAGTCATTCATGGCCGGTTCGGTAGAACGCGGAAAGGGTCTCTTCGTCCTAGATGCGACCAGTAATCCAGAGGCTCAAACCTTGCAGACCGCGCAGATTCCGGGTGTCGAGGTAACTCAGCTTGATCAGGATGGCAATCCTTTCACCGTTACCACCGAGCCAACGACCCTCGCATCTGCCATTTGGAGTGGTCTCGAGAGTGTGAACTCGATCACCGCAGGTCCTACCGATCTACTTGGTTCGTTCGGAGCGGTGCTTGGTGCAACGCTGAACCTGAACCGATTCGGTTTGGGTAACGTAACCACTATCGCCCAAACCATCGCTACCCCCATTCTGGCTCCTGGCTTTGGCGCTCAGGGCGCTCGTCTAGTCGATGCGGGTCGCCTGTTTGGCAGTGCTAGCCACCAGGTAATCGCTTCTGTTTCGCGCAGTGTACTTGGTGCCGGCGCGGCAGGTATCGAGGATGCCATTGATGCGGCGAAGGCTGAACTGGCAGAGGGTCTAGCCTAGAACCATGAGCAACCGCCTCTTTGTGATTGCCGGACCCACCGCGGTGGGCAAGGGGACTGTGATTCGTCACATCCTCGAAAACAATCCGGACATCCATCTGTCCGTTTCGGCAACTACCCGCGCGCCACGTCCGGGCGAAGTTGACGGTGTTTCGTACCACTTCCTTTCGATGGAAGAATTCGATGCCAAGATTGCTGCGGGCCAGATGCTTGAGTACGCGGTTGTGCACGGCACCAACAAGTATGGAACCCTCCGCGAACCGGTGGAGCAGGCCCTAGCGGCGGGCGAGAAGATGATTCTCGAGATTGACATTCAGGGTGCTCGACAGGTGAAGGCTGCTATGCCGGAGGCGTGTTTGGTGTTCATAGCGCCACCGAGTTGGGACGAACTTGTTAGTCGTTTGGTTGGTCGCGGCACTGAAAGCGACGAAGAACAGGCCAGAAGACTCGAGACCGCACGTGAAGAATTGGCTGCCCAGCCGGAATTCGATTACGTCGTAATCAACGATGAGGTGGCCGAATGTGCCCGCGACATCGTAAACTTGATACAGGAATAGCGTTTAGGCACTGTCTACGCAAATATTCAAACTTTTCCATCAGAAAGAAGACACATGTCTGAGAAGCTCAACGGCATTGTTAGCCCATCGATCGACCACCTTCTAAACAAGGAGTTCGACGGCGAGAAGGTTAGCAAGTACGAACTGGTTATCTTCGCCGCAAAGCGCGCACGCCAGATCAACGACTACTACTCGGCACTTCACGAGGGAAGCCTCTTCAACAATGTAGGTCCACTTGTTGAGACCACCATCGAAGAGAAGCCACTCACCATCGCGATGCACGAGATCGACCAGGACAAGCTAGCGCTTACCCGACCTGCTGCTGAATAACAGCTACTTTTAGTTCAGGAATACCACCGTGTTAAATGTCATCCTTGGCATTACCGGTGGTATTGCTGCATATAAGGCAACCGGTGTTATCCGCGGATTCACCGAAGCAGGGCATGACGTAAAGGTTGTTCCTACCGCTAATGCGCTGCGTTTCATCGGTGCAACCACGCTCGAAGCCCTGTCCCACAACGCCGTAGACCCTGACCTGTACACAGACGTTGATTCGGTCAAGCACGTTGCTCTAGGGCAGCAGGCGGACCTAATCGTCGTTGCGCCAGCTACCGCAGCATTCCTAGGTCGTTTCGCTGCAGGAATAGCAGACGACTTGCTCTTGAATACCCTGCTTGCATCCAAGGCGCCGGTCGTTGTGGTGCCGGCAATGCACACCGAGATGTGGTTGAACCCGGCAACTCAGGCGAATGTAGCTTTGCTGCGCGGTCGCGGTGTAGTCGTCATGGAGCCTGACTCCGGGCGCCTGACTGGTTCCGACTCCGGCCCTGGACGTTTGCCTGAGGCTGAAGCAATCGTTAGTTTCGCGCTTGCAGCACTGGGTCTACGTACCGCACAGATTTCATCACTGGCAGGAAAGCACTTCGTTATTTCGGCCGGTGGTACACGTGAGGCCATCGACCCAGTTCGCTTTATCGGTAACCACTCGAGCGGCAAGCAGGGTGTGGCAATCGCGCTGGCCGCCAAGGCTGCTGGAGCCTCGGTAACTCTCGTTGGCGCGAACCTCGCATTGTTACCTAGTGGCATCGACAAGGTCATTTCGGTCGTGACGGCCAAGGAGTTGGCTGCCGCAATCGATGATTTGCTTCCGAACGCCGATGTCCTTGTGATGACCGCCGCGGTTGCCGACTTCCGAGTTGAGCACCCGCAGACTCAGAAGATCAAGCGTTCCGAAATAGGTAACGAACTGGAACTTCGATTGGTTGCGAATCCGGACATCCTTGCTGAAGCGGTTGAGTTCATTGAGGCTCAGGGGCTGAAGTGTCTTACGGTTGGGTTCGCTGCTGAGACTGCGGGCAGCATGGAGCGTCTGGCTAGCCTCGCCACCCTGAAACTTGCCGGCAAGGGCTGCGACATCATCGTTGCAAATGACGTCACCAATGGGGCGGTATTCGGCCAGGACCACACCAGCGTGTACCTGTTGGACCAACAGGGTGAGTCGTCTCACAAGACCGGTTCCAAAATTGATGTGGCTGCGGAGATTGTCTCGTTCATCGCTGCTCGCGTAATTTAGCGTCACAACCAATCGAGCTTTCCAAAC
>JBEEJV010000120.1:0-9451 GCA_041169005.1 Actinomycetota bacterium | reverse complement strand
GTCGGCCGGAACTTCCATCAGCGCGATGACGTTCGAGCCATCGGCCTCGTGCTCGGCAATCATCTTCGGCAAAACCTGGTCGCGGGAGTCAATCACGTCGTCGCCTAGGAGCACAGCGAATGAGTGCTCGGCAACGTGGGACTGCGCGCGATGCACAGCGTGGCCTAAACCGCGTGGGTCGCCCTGACGGGTGTAGTGAATGTCGGCGAGCTGGCTGGACGCCTGCACTGCTTCAAGTTTTTTGGTGTCGCCCTTGTTTTCGAGGGTGTACTCGAGTTCGGCAACGCGGTCGAAGTGGTTTTCAAGAGTGTTCTTGTTGCGACCGGTGATCATCAAGATGTCGGCTAGGCCAGCCGAAACGGCTTCCTCCACAACGAACTGGATTACTGGCTTGTCAACAATCGGCAGCATTTCCTTAGGCATCGCTTTGGTGGCTGGCAAAAAGCGGGTGCCGAGACCGGCAACCGGAATTACAGCCTTGGTTACCTTGAAACGTGCGGATTCATCACCGTAGATCATTTCTCTAGCCTAGCCTTTTGCAGTATCCAAGCGATGGCAGCAAACAACGCGTCCATAACAATGCTCCAAACGCGCATCAGCACGGTGGCCACTAGCGCCTGCTCGGCAGGCATGACAAGTAGCAGCATCGCAAGCTGAATGCCTTCGCGCACACCAAGCCCGGCCGGTGCAAATACGGCAAGCATGCTCAGTGCGCTCGCCAGGTTTGAAGCGCCGATGATAAACGCCAGCGAGCTCGCGTCTAGGTTTGGGTCTACCGCGGCGGCCACGAAGTAGAAGCTGAGGCCGCTGAGCACCGAACTGACCGCAAATGCACCAATTCCCTTGCCGATCGTCTTGGTGTCTGGCAGATGCTCGTGAGAGAGGTCTTGTTTGCGCACCTTGGCGTAGCCGAAGCGGATTACGCGGTTGAACACCGGAGGGTAGACCGCGACAAGGCCGGCGATGGCGGCTGCGAGGAGCAGCCAGACCCAAGTGCGGCCGAGGCTCTGAACGTGTGGGTCGATGGCCAACATGAGTGCGGCCGAGATGATCACGACGATGATCTGTAGTGCGCCTTCGAGGAAGCTCGAGATGCCAAGCTTGGCCTTGGAGATGCCCAACTTGGTGGCGAAGTAAATCTTGCCGAGAATCCAGGTTGCTCCACCCGGAACGTAGCGGCCTAACCAGCTCTTTGCGTAGACCAAGTAGAGCTCGGCCTCGTTGCCGGTGAGATCGGCGTTGAGCGAGCGCAGCAGGAACATCCAGATCCGAGCGAACCAGAAGCGCACTGCGATAGACGCGGCGGTCGCGGCGGCCATCCATCCCCAGTTGACCGAGACGCTATTTAGCGCGGACCAGTTGATGTTCTTGAGGTAGAAGAATGCGAAGACCGCCACGGCCGCGTAGAACACCCACGGGACCGCCTTGAGCAGCGCTTTGCGGGCGTTCATTAGTTGCCAGCTGACTTGGTTGCGCCTGGCCTTGCCGCCGCAGCAACACCCGCGATGAAGTCTTGGCGAATCTGTGCTCGCATGGTTTCGAGGGCCGCGCGCTGCTGTGCCTTCACGGTGTCGGCCTCGGCAACCAGCTGTGCCAACTGGGCGGCCAACTCGCCAACGATGCCCGGCTGCTGCATGACCTTGATGTCTCGGCTATACCGCTGCATGCCAACCTGCTCGAAGAACAGGCGGCCCTTGTCCACGTAGTAGAGGCAGAGCGCCGGAACGTTTGCGACGGTTGCCAAAATGGCTGAGTGCAGACGGCTGGCAACGAAGAACTTTGCCTTGCCGATGAGAGAAAGGTAATCGGCCGGAGAGATGTTGTCCTCGCGAATCACGGTGGTGCGGTTACCGTGCTTCATGCGTTCGATTACCTGATCGGCGAACTCGTGGTCGTTTTCGCCGGAACCAACATGCATTGGGAAGAACACGAGGTTGACGTCTTGATTTTCGACCACGCTGTCGGCCAGCGCCGCCAAGTTGGTCAGGTAAGTGTCGAGCTCAGGGGTGTTGCCCGGAGCCTTGCGCTCCCAGAAACGCATCTTCGCAGGCAGCCATCCGCTGTGGCTGTAGTGGAACCAACGACGAAGGCCGAAGCCCGCGAAGTTGTCTAGGAAGTCTGGCGAAATGCCCTGAGCCTTTGCAAAGGTGGCGATTAGTTCGGCGCTCGCCGGAGCTGCAACATCAAAAACAGCAGGATCGAAGCTGGCGATGACTGGAATCTTGACGCCCCAATTTTCGAGCTTGGTCTTGCTCTCGGCATCGCGCACTAGGAACGAACGGCAACGGCTCACTGTGAAAGCGATGACGCGCTTTGAGATGCTGGCGCTGGTTGGGCCGATGCCCTGGAATGCGCCAACGATATTTGGGTTAGCAAGCGAAACGGCCCACAGTTTGATAGCCCAGTAGAACAGGCCGAGCTTGTTTGTGTAGTCCTTGAGGATCTCACCGCCACCCCAGAGGATGAGGTCGGCTTTCGTGGCTGCCGCAAGAAGGTCTAGGAAATCCTTCGGGCTAACCGAATAGGGGGAGAACTTGTGGAAGTTGATGCCGAACCATTTTGCATCGCGCTCGTCGTATTGCGAGAGGCTCCAAATCTCGGCTTGAGGGTAAACCTGTCGTACCAACTCGATGTTTCCGGCAAGAATCGCTCGGTCGCCACGATTCTTTGGAGAATCGCTGTTCAAAATAAGAACTCGCACCGCACTGCCTTCTGTAGCTATCGCGCTAACTTCTGTTGGTATCGCTCTAAAATTACCGTATGAAGCCAAAGTTGCTGGTGCTCGCCTCCACTTTTCCGGGCACCCCCGGCGATGGCACGCCAGCCTTTGTCTTAGATTTGGCGCTCGAACAGGCTAAACAGTTCGATGTGACCGTGCTCACTCCAATGGTTCCAGGCGCTGCTGCTCACGAAACCCTCGGAAGCGTCGATGCTCCGGTCAAGGTAATCCGCTTCCGTTACTGGTTCAAGGGCAGCGAAGATCTGGCCCACGGCGCCATCCTCGACAACCTCAAAGCACGCAAGAGCCGCTTCCTGCAGGTGCCAATGCTGCTCCATGGTTTGTTCTGGGGAACCAAGCGTTTCGTCCGCGATGAGGCGCCAGTCGCCATCCACGCGCACTGGGTTATCCCACAGGGCATTCTGGCCACCCTGGCCGCACCCAAGATTCCGCTACTTATCACCACCCACGGCGGCGACATCTACGCGCTAAACCACCCGCTGCTGCTGCGCCTCAAGCGTTGGGTATTCGCGCGCGCTGCCGCAATCACCACCGTTAACTCGCAGATGAAAGCCCAGCTCGTTGCTTGGGGTCAGCCTGCCGAAAAGATTTCACTTCTGCCGATGGGCGTCGACACCGAAACGGTTGGTGCGATCTCGGCTTCGACCAAGAAGGTACCCGGTCAGCTTTTGGTGGTCGGCCGCTTGGTCGAAAAGAAGGGCATCGAGTACCTCTTCGATGCGATGCGAATCCTCCGCGAGCGCGCGACGGCAGGCAGTTCGGCCGGAACTTCGGCTGCCGCGGCGACTGCCAAGCTCCGAGTGATTGGCGACGGGCCTATCCGCGCCGAACTCGAAGCCAAGGCTGCGGGACTTCCTGTCACCTTCCTAGGCCAGCGTGGTCGCGCCGATGTGCTCGCCGCCATCGCCAGCTCTGAAATCATGCTCATTCCATCGGTGACCGCCGCCAACGGTGACCAGGAAGGCCTGCCTGTCACTCTCTTGGAGGGTGGCGCCGGTCGGGTTTGCGTCATTGCTAGCTGCCTACCGGGTATCGATGAGGTCATTGAAGACGGTGTGAGTGGCCTACTTGTGCCACAGCGCGATGCAGAGGCACTCGCTGCTGCGCTAGAGAGCGCACTAGGGGATGAGGCTCTCCGTGCCAAACTTGCCAGCGGTATCGCCACCTCGGTAAAGCGCTTCGACATCGGTGTTATCGGTGCCGGCTACAACGATGTTCTAAGCAAGATTTCTGCCGGAAAGGGCAACCAGCGATGACAGCGGTGCAAACCACGCCAAGCTTCGAGCAGTTCTGGGATCGCTTCGTAAAAGTTGAGAAGCATTCGAAGGCGGTTGCGGCAAAGTTCTCAGGCGTGCAGTTATACCCGCTGCTTCGCACCCGCATGTTCTACGCGATCGCTCAGGGAATCGGGCTGTTCGACAACCCACACCCTAACTTCTCCAAGCCGGAACTAGCCGAGGGGCTGCCTGCCCTGCCAGAGTTTTCCACTCTTGCAAAGGTTGACGCAGTCGTCATCCCATTCCGTCGTCGCGTTGCCGGTGGTGAGCCATACTCGGATGCGATCATCGAACGCCTCAGGTCCCAGGGCAAGAGTTACCGCGTAATCGACTTTGATTTCGACGCCGCAGCCTACGCAAAAGACAACTCTGTTCTCGACCTTGGTCGTCTACGCGAGGCTTTCACCGAAAAGTTCACCGAGCAGGTCAACAAGAACCTACGAATCACTAGCCGCGAGCCGGCCGAAAACAAGTGGACGAAAATCGTCAACGCATTCGAGACCGAGTTCGCGATCAAACTAGAGAAGTTTGAGAAATACCCGAAGTATTTAGTCAGACGCACGCTCGTTGACCAGCTAGGTTTCGCCGAGCTGTTCCAGGCCCTCGGTGCCAAGGAACTCTTCATCGTCAATGCCTACAGTGAGCCTTCGCTCGTCCTTGCCGGTAAGCGCGCGGGCCTCAGCGTCACCGAAATTCAGCACGGTTTCATCAGCAAGTTCCACCCTGCCTACAGCTACCCGGCAGGGTTCCTCGGTATGAAGCAGTCCGTCGACTCGGTGCCGAACCACATCGCGGTTTGGGGAAGCTACTGGGGTACCGACACAACTCTGCCGAAGGGTACCGACACCGTGGTCACCGGGCCAACCCTGCCGTTTGCGGAGTATCGAGCCAAGGCTCTGGCTGAGAACCGCATCGTAGCCAAGCAGGTGCTATTCACAAGTCAGGGAGCCATCGGGGAAGAGTTGTTCCGCGCTGCCATCGCCACCGCGGTTCGTTTGCCAGACCACAAGATCATTTACCGACTTCACCCAAACGAAACTCTCGAAGACTACGAGGCTCTTGGCCAGAAAGTTTCCGCCACCGATGGCAAGCCGCTTCCGGCGAATCTTTCGCTCAGCCACCGCGACCCGATCTTCCTCGACTTGGTCAGCCAGAGCGAGTACCTCATCGGCGCTTTCAGCACCACCCTATTCGAAGGTCTGGCGCTTGGCTGCAAGGTTTTGGTGCTTCCGCTGAGCGGATATGAAAACGTGCTTCCCGCAATTTCCTCGGGAGATCTGACCCTGATTAGTAATCTTGAAGCACTGCCGGAATATTTGGCCGCGGCGAAACCCGCGACCGATCCATTCCGCTACTACGCGCAGAAATAAAGAGGCAAACGATGATCAATTTCAAGCTCGACGGTAACGAATACGGTTACCTGAACCCGTACGTGATCGCCGAGATCGGCGTGAACCACGAGGGTTCGCTTGAGCGCGCAAAAGAGATGATCGATCAGGTTGCTCGCGCCGGTGGCCATGCTGCCAAGTTCCAGACTTACAAGGCCGCCACACTTGCGGCCAAGACAACTAGCCCTGCCTATTGGGACCAGACCAAGGAGCCTACTTCGAGTCAGTTCGAGCTGTTCCAGCGCTGGGATAACTTCGGGCCAGCCGAATATGCCGAGCTCGCAGCTCACTGCAAGCTGCGCGGCATCGACTTCATGTCGACTCCGTTCAGCCTCGATGCTGTAGACATGTTGGCACCGCTGCAGAAATCGACCAAGGTGGCCTCAGCCGACCTCACCAACATCCCGTTGCTTCGCAAGATCGCCAAGACGAACACGCCTGTCATCATGTCGGTCGGCGCCTCTTCATACGAAGAGATCGAGAACTCGCTGAACGTCTTGCTTGAGGCAGGCGCGCCATCGGTGACGCTGCTCCACTGCATTTTGAACTACCCGACCCCTCAGGAAAACGCCAACATCGGGCAGATCAAGAAGCTGCAGGAGATGTTTGGCGAGCGCGTGGCGATTGGCTACAGTGATCACGTCCGCCCAGAGGATGACGGCACCGTTCCTGCCGTTGAGATGGCGGTCCTGTTCGGCGCAGTCGTAGTAGAGAAGCACTTCACCGACAACAAGCAGGGTGTTGGAAACGACCACTACCACGCTGTAGACGAGGCCGATCTCCGCGCATTCATGGACAAGCTCGGCGTTTACCGCACTCTCCTTGGCAAGGACGAGCAGAACCTTGGCGTTCAGCACCAGGCCATTAGCAACGCGCGCCGCCGTGTAATTGCGCGACGCGATATGGAGCCTGGTTACATCATCACCGAAGACGACCTAATCGCACTTCGTTCAAACATCGGAATCGAAATCGCCCACTGGGATGAGGTCGTTGGCAGAGAAGTTAAGCAGCACATCGGAGCGGATTTACCGCTCGAATGGACTCAGCTAAGTTAGGCAGCCATGAGCGAAACTCATCCAGCAGTTCTTCTGGTCGAAGACGACCGCGGGTATTCAACCCTCGTTGCCGATAACCTCAGCAACCGTGGTTTTGATGTCAAGCAGGCCGCAACTGTGGCCGAGGCATTGTCAGCTGCCAAAACAAAAGAATATGACGTTTTGGTCGCCGACATTTACCTTGGCCCTGGTCCTACCGGTCTTGATATCGCCGAACAGATGGCCAAGGCTAATCCACGCTTGGGCGTGGTTTTCCTCACCAATGTGAAAGAGCCACGTTACATCTCGGGCGCTTCTAAGTTCAAAATGGGAAATGCCTCGTATGTGCACAAGGATCGTTTGCTCGAGTCATCTTTCCTTTCGACGGTTATCAACTCACAGTTGAGCTATCGTGGCAAGTCACGATTCCGCGATGATCTGATTGCAAATAGCCGCCTTGCCGAGCTCACAGACATTCAGATTCAGATGCTTCGCCTGATGGCCGGTGGCCTTGGAAATCCTGAGATTGCAGAGCTTCGCGACACCAGTGTGCGAGCGGTGGAAACAATGCAGACCCGTATCTTCGAGGCTTTGGGATTGACCTCTGGAAACCGCGTTGCAAACCGCGCCAAGGCAATCAGTCTGTTCCTAGCAGAAGCCGGTTTGCACCGAGGCTTCAGTCTTGACGACTAAACCAAGTTCACCTAAAACCGCTCTCGATACCAAGGCTTCTCGAGACTGGGTATTTGAGCATCTTGGCGACAGATCCGTATTCGGATTACCAATGTTCTTCGCATATATTTTGCTCTCAGAGATTATGCGCATTGCTATTTTTGGTCTCAGTCTCTACTCCTCACTCCCGGATGTTGCCGTGGATTGGGCTTGGATTCTTATATCGCGAACCGTGGTTTATTTTGGTTTGGCCTGGCTGCTGAAACTCATAAATAAGAAGTACCTAACTCCGGCAACAAACCTCATCTCGGCTGCCCTGGTAAGCATTTTTTCACTTACCGCCGATTACTACCTCTATCCGGACGATAGTCAAATATTCAAGTACGGCTTTGTGCCAACTGTTGCGTATATGGCGGCGCTAACAGTTGTGGCTTACGCCATTTATGCTCCGGTCGTGGTCGACCTCAGAAGGTATCGCGAGGGTGCACGCGCCCTTCAGGAAGTTGAGGCCCGCACCAAGGCGAGCCTCGAGGAAATTGACTTCAAGACCGAAGTTGCCGAGCAAATTAGACGTTCGCAGTTGGAAGCGATCGTCATTCCTCAAATCCAGAAACTGAAGGACTCGCTTGGCACGGGAGCGACGTCTGCAACAACTTCTGTTGAGCGGATAAAAGACCTAATCGAAACAAATATCCGACCGCTCAGCAAGGACTTCATCAATCAACGTGCACAACTTCGCCCTGTGGCAATCACTAGGCCAGTTGCCTCGGTCTTGGGAGCATTCTTTTATCGCCGACCGCTCACACAGGGGCTAAGGCCAATTTTTTGGTTCTTCATTCTCTCTCCCGTATACCTAATCGGCGATGTGGTCGTTTATGGTCTCAAAGTTTTTTGGGTGAGCATGCTCGCCAACGTCGTCTGGGCGCTTTGCCTCGTTGGTCTGTCGCTGATCATCCCCAGCCGTATTCGAACCAGTGGGTTCGCAGCTGCAAGCTTTGCTGGAATCGCGGCCTACGTACTTTGGCTCCCGATTGACCGCCAAATTGCTGCGGAAATGGGTAATCTAAATTCGGTTTCCGTTGTGAGTACAGCAAGTCTCGCAAACACGTTTGGGTTGGTTTTTCTCATGGCATTAGCCCGAGAAATTTCCGAGGCACTAAGCGATGTGCTCGAGCGAAAGAACACGCAGTCCGCGGAGCTGAATCTGAAAATCGCCGAATACAACCGAAAGGAATGGGTGCTCCAGCGAAACTGGAGTTACCTCTTGCACGGAAATATTCAGGCGGGTTTGTCGGTGGCGCTAATCAAACTTTCGCAACTCGGTGACTCTGGCGGCGCGAAATCTGCTGCCGCCAAAAGGCAAATCGTCCGCGAAGTAGATGAAATACTCGCCGGAGTCATCCAAACCCTGCAAGATCCTCAGGTTTTAGACGTCGATCTCTACTCTTCCTTACAACAGCAAAAGGACCTCTGGTCTGGCGTCTCTGACATCAAGTTCTCACTCCCAGAACGGGTTGAAAAAGCTATATCGGACCAATCGGAAATCCGCTTCGCGCTGAACGAGATGGTCTGCGAGGCGGTCGTCAACGCCGTAAAGCACGGCGGCGCAAAACGCATGACCATATCTTTCGATATCGAGGACGACGGAGCAATTCTTCTGAAGGCTACAAACGATGGCAAGGCCCCCTCAAAGGACACGGTGAAGTCCTTGGGCTCACGCCTTTTTGATGACCTGGCACAACGTTGGTCACTGACTCGTCACGGGAAAACGACAGTACTTTTAGCCAAGCTGGCTTCAACATCATAGAAGGGGTGGGCTAATGGAAACCAGTGGCGGCAAAGAAGCCGGACATAAAAATACCGGTTTGAAGTGGGCGGTCAGTGGGGCAATTATTTTCAGTTGGCCCATCACCCTCGCACTATTTTTGTTGATTTTTGCACCCACTGGCGGAGATGTTTTCCTGGTGTTAGCTCTACCCGTGCTCGCGTCTTTTTTCATCGGCGCGATAGTGGCGCTCTTTGGAGGAGTTCAAGGGATTATCACAATCGTAGATCTGCGAAGAGGTCGTGTTTCTCCCGACGGTAATGCAACTATACGAGCCTGGATTTCGACGAGTGTTGGTTTCGCTCCAGCGTTAACGGCAATAGGATTTTTGATTTTGCTTTACGCGCCACACCACGCGTAAGTTAGGTGGCTTCGCACCTAAATTGCCTCGGGCGGATTGCGCTAGAAGCCAATCTGCTTCATGATTCGACGCACGATGTTTGCGTTGCTACGACCCTTAGTCGCCTCTAGGGCACGCAAGTGAAGCTTCTCGCGAAGCTCGCTGTTGTCCATCA
>JBEEJV010000119.1:0-8187 GCA_041169005.1 Actinomycetota bacterium | reverse complement strand
TTCGTTAGCCATTTGCATTACTTCCTGATTCGAATTCGAGGGTCAACGACACCGAAGAGTAGGTCTGCTACGAGGTTGGCCAATACGGTGAGAATCGATGTGATCATGAACACACCCATGAAGAGGTTTAGGTCGTAGTTATTCAGTGCCTGGTTGAACAGCTGACCCATACCCTTCCAGCCGAATACGCGCTCCGTGATGATTGCTCCACCCAACACACCTGCGAAGTCGTTTACGAGGATGGTTGTTAGCGGCAGCAGTGCATTACGCATGCCGTGGCGCACAATCACTGTGCGCTCGGTGAGGCCCTTGGCGCGTGCAGTACGGATGTAGTCCATGTTCAGCACTTCGAGCAGGCTGCCGCGAGAGAAACGCACGTAGCCGGCGAACGAGATCAGGGTGAGCGCAAGCGTTGGCAAAATCAGGTGCATCACGGCGTCAAGGCCGCTCACCCAAAAGCTGCTCAGCTGCTCCGGAGTGAGCAGGTCGTTGGCCTGTCCGAGGGTTGGCACTGCGCGGCCGTTGACGGCGTCGGAGTAGAGATACTCGTTGAACTCCTGCATAAAGCGATCCAAAATCAGCGGAATGGTGCCAAGAACTGCGGTTATGATAGCAGTACGAATGTTGACTTTGCGGTCTATGTTTTCAACGAAGTAGCCGACAACAGCTGATAGACCGGAAACGATTGCGATCACCGCAACAATCGAAATCCAGTTCGACTTCGGGCCCATTACGAACTGCAACGGGTAGTACCCGAGCGTGACAATGGCGGCTGCCGAAGCGGCGGCCAGCAACGATCGCCGATTATCCAAGCCTGTGGAAATCTGAGTAACGAGTGCAGCTCCTGCGAAGGCAAGAACGCCAACTCCAACCATGCCCAATCCTGGATTGGTAAACCAGTGGCTCAGGCTGAGGTACTCAGTGAGCGCTGCGGCTAGCACTGTGATTATGGCGAAGTTTCTCCAGAAGCGCTGTCTGGTACCGCCGATGATGCTGGCCAAGGTTAGGCCGACAATCAGAGCTGTAACAGCCACTCCGAGTGGCGGTATCTCTGGCTTAACCAAGAAGTTATTGAAGTCAATTGCCATGTACTGCTTGAGCAGAACGGCAACCCAGAAGATTGGTAGCGAGAAGAGTAGGAACGAGATGAAGGTCATCACGTAGTCGAATCGGCTGTACTGGCGGATTGCGGTGACCATACCGATGGTGATGCCAAGCACAATCGCCAGGATGGTTGAACCGATGACTAGTCGGAAGGTCGTCGGTATCGCGAGGCTAATGGCGTCAATTACTGGAACGTGATCGCGGGTCATTCCAAGTTCAAGTTGGCCCCAAAGACCAGAAACTATGCCTTTTAGCCAGATGAAATAGCGCGCAGGCGGGGGAACGTCTAGGTTCAGCTCCACAATCATGCGGTGCATCAGGTATGCCTTGTTGCGGGCGGTGCTCTCCGCAAAAACAGAAAGCGGGTTCGACGAGAGTGCTTCGAGGTTGTACGCCATAAAGCTTGCGCCAAACACAATCAGCAGCATCATTCCGAGTCGTCGGGTAATGTACGCGAACAAGATATCTACCTCGCTGTGGCATCCTCGCCACTTGTCACGGTTACGTGTATCGAAAGTCTATTTGTGCTGGAAAAGTTTTCCAAAAGAATCGGGGCACCCGGAGAGCCGGATGCCCCGATCGCTTGTTAGGGCTAAGTCCTATGAGGGCTTAGTAGTGCCACTCCCAGTAGTTCCAAACGGTGTTCTGTCCAACAGGGGCAGGCTTCACGTTCTTCAAAGCGTTGGTGTACGCAGTGATGGTTGGGTTCTGGTAGAGAGGTAGACCCCAGTAGTTGTCGTGAACAATCTTGTCGATTGCTAGACGCTTATCGGTGATCTGCTTTGCAGTTAGGAAGTCACCTGCAAGGCTGCTGGCTAGGTCGTCAACAGTTGCATCCTTCCAGCCCCATACGTTGTTTCCACCGGTGCTCTTGTAAACCTCAGTCGAGTTACCCTGACTGATGCTGTTTAGACCGAAACCGTACATGGTTGCGTCGTATGCCGAGCTCGCGTTTTCCTCATCGTCGAAGAAGCCAGGAAGGTTCGATTCAACTAGGTTGAAGCCAGCCTTCTTAACTTCTGCCGCGATTAGAGCGGTGATGCTGCGGCGGAGACCGCTGTCTGCGTGTGCCAACTTGACAGTTACGGTCTGGTTGGTTGCAGATGCGCTTGGGTAGTACTTCTGTACGAGATCGAGTGCCTGAGCAGTGCGGTCTGCCTGGGTGCCTGCCGAGTACTCTGCAACACCCGAGCTCTTGGTGATGGTGTTGTACTCCGAGCTTCCAGTGAACGCGAACTGAGTGTCCATAGGCTTCGCAGTCGACATAACTGGCTTGATCAGGGTGTCAACAATCTGCTGGCGTGGGACTGCGAGCAAGAATGCGTGACGAAGGTCCTTGGCCTTCTGGCTGTTACCAGCGAAAGGACCTGTGTAAGGGGTGGTCTTTCCATTGGCTGGACCAGTTCGTAGGTCAAGGTGTGAGTAACCACCGGCTACAGCAGTCTTTACGGTTGCTCCAGCGATAGCCGAAAGGGCTGACTTGTCAGCACCGGTTGGCAAGGTGTTGTAGTAAACGTCGATGTCACCGTTTGCAAGAGCCTGAACCGCGGCAGCGTTGTCTGAGATGATCTTGATGACAACGGTCTTGATTGGGTTCTTGGTGGTCATCTTTGGACCCGAGTTGTACTTAGGGTTACGAACGAAGGTCATCGATGCACCAGCAGTTGCCTTCTGGACGATGAAGCCACCGTTGCTGATAAGCAATAGCGGGTTGGTTGCCGAGGTGATGTTGTTGAGCGCGTATGCGTTAGTCCACTTAGCACCCATTGGCTTTAGACGCTTAGCATCCTGCAAGGTGAAGTCCTTGAGGAACTGAGCCTTCGCAGCTAGGTTTTCTGCCTTGCTGCCCAACTTGGTCTTGCCTGCAGCCAGTAGCTCAAGCGAGTGCACTGGGAATGGGCCAGGGGCTAGAAGCTCCCAGTCTGGCATTGGCTGGTCGAACTTGACGGTCAACGACATGTGGTCTGCGCTAAGCGTTGGGTTTCCAACCACGTGCTCAGCGTAGGCGCCACCATAGCTAACGCTGTCGAATACAGGCTTTTCCTTCGATGGGTTGCCTAGACCAGCGGTAAGCGAGTACTTGTCGCTCTGGGTTACGTGGCTAAGTAGAAGGTCTACAGCGTCGATTGGAGTACCGTCTGACCAAACCTGGCCCTTCTTGACGGTGTACTTGATCTGGAAGTCCTTAGCGCTGTTCTTGACTACATCCTGTGTACCGAAGTCGGTGTTCTGGATTAGCGAAGCGTCGTCGTTGTAGTACCAGAAGCCCGCGCTTGTTAGGTAGGCGGCCTGAGAGTTGTAGGCGGTGTTGCCGTCGCTGGTGTTTGGGTTTAGCGAGGTGATTTCACCAGTTGACAGCAATGTCACGGTCGACTTGGTTGCTGCGCTTGCCGGGGCCGAAACCACTGCAACGCCTGAAGTGACAAGTGCGGTTGCCGCAACAAGTCCAAGCATTCGCACAAAACGATTTGCTTTCATGTTTCTCCTTTTTTCGGGAGTTAGCGCGCAGCCTAGCAACGCCGCTAGACAGGCTGACTAACCCGAGTAAGTAAAGACTAGAAGTTTTTTCCAGACCGAAATAGGGTTTTGCGAAGATTTAATAGTTCGAAACAAAACCGTTACATGCGGTAGCCGGTCTGAATACAAAAAGGGGGCCGCGAAAACCGCGACCCCCTGAAGTGTTGAAACTTTTACAAACCGGTTTTCTTGACTCCGTATGCTGCTTGGGCTTGAGTAAATCCTTCGAAAACAAGTTGGTCGATCAGCCCCTGACGAGAGAATGACTGGCCATCGAGATACTGCTGGGCTTTCTTTGCCGCCTGGTCGTTCCAATCAACCACGATTTTGCTCATGGCGTAGGTAACTTGTCCACCATCAAACCCCTCGAACTCGAGCTGGTCCGCCAAGCCTTTGGCAGAGAACGATTGGGTAGAGAGGTAACTTTCAGCCTTGAGTTTGGCTTGCTCATTCCAGTCAGCCTTTACCGCATCGGCTCCGTAGGCAGCATCCTCTTTGCTGAAGCCTTCATAAACGAGTTGAGAAATTAGACCCTTGCGAGAAAACGCTTGGTAGGCCAAATAGTCATCGGCCTTCTGACGTGAATTCTTTTCGCTGAGAGTTTCATTAGCGAATTCATCAGTCGTTGCAGGGGATTCGGCAGTCTCAGATTTAGTGTCCGAGGAACTGACTGAATGATTTTCAGTCGACGTGCCCGAAGTTTGATTAGTGGTGTTTGACAGCCCTCCTAGGACAATCAAAGCGATTGGGATGATGAATCTCTTTTTCTTGAACCATGGGCGAGAGGCCTTTGTTGCCTTCTCTGCCTCTTTTAAATTCACGGAGTCAGCGTCGGTGCGGTTTTTTTCTGTCATTTTTACCCCCAGGTAATGTTTATTTGAGAGTGATCGATGCCCCAATGGAAAGACTTTTTCCACATCCACTCTGCTTACAACATACTCCCCGAAAGCGTTCCATGCCTGAAACTTTGCCTCCGTGCCCACTGTGCAACTCCGAATACAGTTACGAGATGGGCGACCTTCTTGTCTGCCCTGAGTGCGCGCACGAGTGGAACCCAGCAGATGCTGCAGAAGATGCGGTTGAGCAGGAACGTGTTGTGAAAGATGCCTCCGGCAATGTGCTCCAGGACGGCGACTCTGTCACCATCATCAAGGACCTTAAGGTCAAGGGAAGCTCAACCTCGATCAAGGTTGGTACCAAGGTTCGCAATATCCGCTTGGTTAACGGCCCGGATGGTCACGACATCGACGCCAAGGTTGATGGTTTCGGTTCTATGTTCTTGAAGTCGAGCATCGTAAAGAAGGCTTAGCCAGCCACTATGTAACCTAGAGCCATGAGCAAATTGTTGCTGCGTGGCTATGAGGTCAACTTCATCGAGCGCAATCCGCGCGGTGCGAAGCTCATAATTTTGCTGCACGGTTTTGGTGCCAGCACTTATAGTTGGCTTCCCGTCATCGATGAGCTCGCAAAATATGGGCATGTGGTTGCGTACGACCGAACCGGTTTTGGCTATACCGACCGGCCATTGTCTTGGAATGGCACAAACCCATACTCTTTCGCGGGGCAACTTCAGCTTCTTGAAGCCGTGCTCACGCACTTTGGCGAGAATCGCGAGATTGTGCTTGTTGGCCATTCAGCCGGTGGGCAGCTGGCTGCACAGTACGTTGTCGATCACCCTGGAAAGATATCGGCGCTGATCCTCGAGTCGCCGGCAATTCTGACGCCCGGGCCAGCAGACCTCCTGTCGGTGCTGCTGCGTGCGAAGTTCCTGCAAGAACGCGGGCCAAGGTGGGTGGGCGGTTTCGCCAAGATCGGCAACAAGATACTCTTTGACAGTTTTTACGACAAATCGAAGCTCACCGAGGAGGTCATCCGTGGTTACGAACGGCCGATGGATAATCCAGACTGGCGCGAAGGCTTCTGGGAGTTTTTAAAGGCCAGTAAGCGCTCCGATGTGCGTAAACGACTGAGTGAAATCGACATTCCAACGTTTGTAATCACCGGACAGCACGATCAGATAGTCAAGGTTGAAGACACAATGAAGGTGGCTGAACGAATTGCTGGCCATCGTATTTATTTAGTGCCCGAAGCAGGTCACCTAGCGCACGAGGAGCAGTCGTCTGACTTCATGCGCGTGGTTGGAAACTGGCTTACTCGGCTAGCGGCTGATCCGAAATAATCTCGTGGTGCTCTGGGCCAGAAACCAGGCCCTCGGCAAGGCGAGTGTGCTCGTCCTCGGTAAGTTCAAAGCTGAGCGCGGCAAGGTGGTCTGCAATCGACTCTTTGCGGGTTACGCCAGGCATAATCACTAGATTTTCGGAAAGGCTGCGAAGCCAAGCGCTCGCAATAGTGAAGCGGCTGACTCCGCGTTCCTCGGCAATCTCACCAAGAACTTCATAGGACGGTGTGCCCTCTTCGCTCTTGCGCGCGCCCATCATCGGAGTCCATGGCAAGAAGGCCAAACCTAGGTCTTCGCAAACCTCGAGCACATCAAGATCGTGGTGATAGGCGGGGTTGAGTTGGTTTTGTACGGACACCAAACCGCCATCCGATGGGCCGCCGATTACGTCGTACGCTGCGCGCAGCTGGTGAGCGTTGTAGTTACTGACTCCGATGTTCTTGGCGATGCCCGAAGCCTTTACCGCAGCCAAGCCTTCGAGTGCCTGAGTTAGCGTGCGTGACGGGTCAAGTCTGTGGTGCTGCCAGATTGGGATGGCCGATACCCCTAGAACTTTGGCTGAACGTTCCGCGGCCTCAACTAGGTACTCGGCGCTCGCGTTGCGACCCCAAACCTCACCCTCGCCGCGAGTAATTCCACCCTTTGTGGCGATGACTAGGTTGGCCTTCTGCTCCGCGCTACCAGACCAACCGGCGATGGCATCGGCGAGGAGTTTTTCGTTGTGCCCCATGGTGTCCCAACTAGGGGCATAGATGTCGGCTGTGTCGAAGAATGTGACGCCTTGGTCCATTGCGTATCGAAGAACCTCGAGGAACGCCTCTCGCGCCGCCGGGTCGGTTAGTACCGGCGAGCCGGTCCAGGATGCATTCATGAATCCAAAGCCGATTGGCTTGGCCAAAGAAAGGAGTGGGTTCATCATTGATCCTTATGGTCGAGGCGTTTAGTCGTTGCTAAATGCTAACTCGCTTATCGAAGGTGAAGGCTTCTAATGGTTCGTGGCTTATGAAGATGCCCATCTTTGCTGAGTCTGCCTTCAACGCTCCAAGTAGGTCGGCCCAAAGCTTTTCGGCAGTGGCTGGGTCAACATTTGCGGTCGGCTCATCGAAGATAACGACGTCAAAGTTGGCCAACAAAGCGCGGGCTAGAGCAATTCGTTGAGCCTCGCCACCGCTGATGGCAACCCCGCGTTCTCCAAGTTCGGTTTCTAATCCTTCACGGGCGCGGAAAGTTTCGGCGAGCTTTACGCGCTCGATAACCGTCCAAAGTTCCTCATCGGTCGCAGCTGGTGCGGCGATCAGCAGGTTAGCGCGCAAACTGCCCATGAACATCACCGGAGACTGTTCAAGGTAGCCGACACGGGCCGAAATGGATCCCGCCGAATAGGAGTTGGCCTTGATGTCGTTGATAAGGAAGCTGCCCTCGGCCGGATTTAGTAGCCCGCTGAGCACAAGTGCCGTTGTGCTCTTGCCGCTTCCGCTAGGCCCTTGCAGGAGTAATGATTGACCGGCTTCGAGTGTGAAACTCACTGGCCGCCCGGCAACCTCTGCGCTTCCCGGATACTTGGCGGTGAGTTCGCGTACTTCTATAGACCGGACCTGGTCAAGCTTGTTAGTTCCAGCCTGCACCGCAAGCTCGGCTGGAACCTCATCGGTGAGCAGTTCGTGAACGCGGTTTGCGCTTGCACTGTAGCGTTGCCAGGCTCCGATGGCTGGCTGAACATTCTGCAGGATGTCGAAAACAGCCAGGGGAACCAGCGCGAAGACAGCCAGCATTACGCCAGGTGTCTGCTGGGACGTAACGGATACGCCGCCGAAATAGGCGCTCGCGGCGGTTGCCATGGCTGCAAGCGCACTGAACATGCCGGCCCCTAGACCTGCGGTTATTGCCTGATCGCGTGCAAGCTTCAGTGTTGCCTGCTGGGCAGCGGCTACACGTTCGAGTTGCGTGTCAACCCAGCCGTACGCTTGCAAAATCTCTAGGTTCTCAACGAAGGTTGCGCTCGCAACATTGAGCTCTGATCGCATTTCTGCAGCCTTGGCGTTGGAGACTGCAGACGCTCGCGCGCTCACTGGAAGTGCAACCAAAACCGCAAGCAACAAGGCAACCAGAAGCGACAGCCCAGCCCCCGGGTTAAGCCACGCCAGAACACCTACGGTAAGCAGCGACACTGCGGCAGACTGCAGCAGGGGAGCGATTACGCGAAGCGGGAGGTTTTGAATTTCGTCCACGTCGTTGACCAGCTTGGTTACGGTGTCGGCACGGTTTGTGCTTCCAAGACCAGCAGGAGAAAGTGGAATCAGTTTGGCAAAAAGACGCGGACGTAGCTCAGTTAGCATCGCAAAGGCTGCGTTGTGCAAAAGGAGACGCTCGGTATAGCGGAAGAACGC
>JBEEJV010000118.1:0-3387 GCA_041169005.1 Actinomycetota bacterium | reverse complement strand
TGCCTTCAGCATTCAAAACGGCGCCAAATGGGTTGCAACAAACCAGGACTGGACCCTCCCGCAGGAGCGCGGAATCGCTCCCGGGAATGGAACCTTGGTTTCGGCGGTGCACACCGCAGTTGGTATTTTGCCACCTGTTGCAGGCAAGCCGGAGCCTCAGATTTTCCACACCGCTGTAAAGAAACTCGGCGCTGAGTCGCCGTTGTTTGTTGGAGACCGCATCGACACCGATATCATCGGCGCAAACCGTGCGGGCATCGATTCCGTACTCGTAATGACCGGCATCAGCACCCGTAAGGAAGTTCTCGGAATCAAGCCGGAGGGACGTCCGCGTTACATCATCGGTGACCTTGGGGAACTAACTAAGCCATACGATGAGCCAAAGCAGACCAAGCGCGGATTCAAGTGCGGCAAGGTGGCCGTTGAGTTGCTTGGCAACAAGGTTCGTGTTGTAGATGGCGACCCAAAGAGTCTCGGCGCCCTGCGCGCTGCATGTGCAGTTATTTACAACAGCGAACTGCCAATTTATGCACTAGATGTGGAGCCAGCGCTTTACGAATAGGGCTTAGGCTGCAGGCTTGAAGTGTTCGGTTGGGCTAAGCCAAGCCGCTCGCTGCGAATAGGATTTAGATATGAGTGAAAACCTTCAGGAGCAAGTTGCCGCCGAATTGGCGCGCATTGGCGACCTCGATTTGAACGAGCAGCCAGAGGCGTTTGCGCAACTTCGCGACCAACTCGAGGCCGCTCTAGAAGTGCCAGCAGCTGCTGGCGACCAGGCCTAATCATGAGCATTCGCCTAGACGTTGCCTTAGTTGAACGCGGCCTCGCCCGTTCGCGCACACACGCCGCCAGCCTTGTCGAGGCTGATCGTGTTGTCGTAGCGGGTCAGCCTGCGCGTAAGGCTTCGCAGCCTGTCACCGAAGATTCCGAAATCAAGGTTTTAGAGGCAATCGACTACGTTTCGCGTGCCGGTCACAAGCTGGCTGGTGCACTTGATGCATTTGCTGAAATCGAAATCCAAGGCAAGCTCTGCCTTGATGTCGGTGCCTCAACCGGCGGCTTCACCGAAGTGCTTTTGCGCCGCGGTGCCGTCCGCGTTGTTGCGTTGGATGTTGGCCACGGCCAGATTGTTCCCGAGCTTGCCCGCAACCGTAAGGTTGTGAACCTGGAAAACTTCAATGCGCGAGAGTTGACTCCAGAAACTCTTCGTGAGCGAACCGCAGATTTAGGCACCACCGTCGACGTGTCAAAGACCCCGATTGAGATTGTGGTTTCCGACCTCAGCTTCATCTCGTTGACTCTGGTTTTGCCTGCAATGGTGAGCGTTGCTCCGGATGCTGATTTCGTACTGCTAATCAAACCGCAGTTCGAGGTTGGTAAGAACAGCCTTAACGCTCGCGGTATCGTGAACGATCACCGCTTGCGTGCGGGAGCCATCAAGCAGGTGGTGGATTGTGCCACCGAACTTGGTCTCAAAGTGCACGGCCTCGAAAAGTCGAGCCTGCCTGGAACCCACGGAAACATTGAATACTTGTTGTGGATTAGTTCCAAGGCCGACGTTAATCGGCGAGAATGGTCAGACAGGATTGAATCCTTAGCCAAGGAACGTTAGGAGGAGAGTTGGCTCAGCAACGCTACGTGCTTCTAGTAAGCAATGTTCGCCGCGAAGAGGCGCTTTCAGCCACGCTCGAAACCGCAACGCTATTGGCTGGCGCGGGCATTGTTCCCGTAATGACCGACAATGAGCTCGATGAGCTTTCGCAGTGGGCTGCCCAGCAGAACAATGAGTTGCGTTGCGCAGTCATCAAGACTTTGGGCAAGGATGTCCACGTTGCAGATCTCGAACTGACCATGGTTCTTGGTGGCGATGGCACCATTTTGAAAGCCGCCGACGTGGTCAGGTCCGAGAACGTTCCGGTGCTTGGCATCAATCTTGGTCACGTTGGATTCTTGGCTGAGAGTGAGCGCGATGGTTTGCGCGATGCGGTAGACCGTGTTGTGGCCAAGGATTATTCAGTTGTTGAGCGTCTGACTCTAGACGTGAATGTATTCGTAGATGGCAAGAGCGTCTACGCTTCTTGGGCTTTGAATGAATGCACCGTAGAGAAATCTGCAGCGGAAAAGATGCTGCAGCTGGTTGTCGAAGTTGACGATCGCCCGCTGAGTGGTTTCGGAGCAGACGGAATCGTCATGAGCACACCGACGGGCTCAACCGCATATGCGTTTAGCGCCGGTGGCCCAGTCGTATGGCCAAATGTTGAGGCAATGCTTCTTGTTCCGATCAGTGCTCATGCACTGTTTGCGCGTCCACTAGTAATCGGCCCTCAGTCATCGATGGCCGTTGAGGTTTCAACAGATTCATCGGGTCACGGTGTGCTCTGGTGTGACGGTCGTCGCACCACAACCCTGCCGCTTGGCGCTCGCGTTGAAGTTCGTCGCAGCGCTGAGTCGGTGCGTTTGGCACGCTTCCGCGAAGCACCATTTACAGACCGTCTGGTCAAGAAGTTTGCATTGCCGGTAACCGGCTGGCGCGGAAAGTCTGCCAAGGCGGGCAACTAACCGTGATCGAAGAAATTGTCATCCGCGATCTGGGTGTGATCTCTGAAGCGCGTCTCAAGCTGGGCCCAGGTTTCACTGCTTTAACCGGCGAAACCGGTGCCGGAAAAACTATGATTTTGACCGCGCTAGGTCTTCTCCTCGGCGAGCGTTCCGACAGTGCTGCGGTGCGTCGCGGCCAGGCTCAAGCACAGGTACATGGCCTTTGGAAACTGGACCCAAAAACCGTTGCAGGTAGCCGCGTTGCTGCGCGACTGGCTGACGCGGACGTCGAATACGACCCCGAAGAGCTAATCATCAGCCGCACCGTAGCCGCCGATGGCAAGAGCCGTGCCAGCATTACAGCTCGTCCGGTTCCAGCGAGCCTCCTGGCCGAGCTTGGGGAGCAACTGGTCGTAGTGCACGGTCAGTCTGATCAGATTCGCCTGAAGTCGGCCGCGGCGCAGCGCGAGGCCTTGGACGCTTTTGCTGGCGCCGAGTTGGCTGCTGCGCTCGACGCTTATTCGGTCGGATATCAGGCTTGGCGTGCCGCGCAGGCTCGACTCGAAGATATGGTCAGTCACTCTGCCGACCGTATTCGCGAGGCGGAAGAGCTGCGGGTTGCCGTTGAGGAACTTGAGAAGGCCAACCTGCGTGCCGGTGAGGATGTTGAACTAGCTGCGCTTTCGGAGCGTTTGGGAAATCTCGAAGCTATTCGAGTTTCTGCGGCCGCCGCGCACGAGGCAATCTCATCCGAGGCGATCGGTGAGGCGAATGACATCCTCGGCTTGCTTTCGATGGCTCGCAAACAGCTTGAGGCTGGTGCCGCATTCGAACCTGCCTTTGAGGGTC
>JBEEJV010000117.1:0-3152 GCA_041169005.1 Actinomycetota bacterium | reverse complement strand
AGGAAGAGATTCGCTATCGCATTCATGGCCCAAACGATTGGGCGAAGCACGATTGCGAGTCCGTACAAGACAGGTACTAGCGCCAAAGCCATGCGCTCTGGGATAACAAAGGTGATTTGTTTCGGAATCAGTTCACCGACGATTACGTGGAACGACGCAACTACGACAAGCGCAAATACGAGGGTGAGCGCATCGGCGGTGGCGCTAGGAATGCCCATGCTTACTAGCGGTTCGTGAAGCAGAGTGTGGATTGACGGCTCTGCAATCAAAAGGATGGCCAAAGAGAAGACCGTCACACCGATCTGGCTGGTTGCCAGCATCATCGGAACACGTTCCATGGCCTTGATGGTCAACTTTGCGGGTCCGCTTCCGGCTTCGGCAAGAGGCTCAATTTTCGCTCGCTTGGCCGAGATTAGAGCGAACTCGGCGGCCACGAAGAAGCCGTTACCTACCAGCATGAGCGCAAACCAAAGTAGACCCATCCAAGCGCTAGCCATTTCGAGCCTCCCCAACCAATAGTTCTGGGGTGAAACGGACGCGGTCGACGCGTCGGCCATCCATCCGTTCGACCTTCAAGACTCCCCCATCAATCGAAACGCTGTCACCGATGGATGGAATCTTTCCGAGCACGCTCATCAAGTAACCGCCAACGGTTTCGTATGCTCCATTTTCGGGAATCTTGATGGCGAGTTCCTTGAGTTCATCCGGACGCATGAGGCCCGGGAAGATAACCGAGCCGCCGCTGCCTCTACGGACGCCGACACGCGTGCGGTCGTGCTCGTCTGCAAGCTCTCCAACGAGTTCTTCGATTAGATCCTCTAGAGTGGCTAGACCGGCGGTGCCACCGTATTCATCAACGACGATGGCAAGCTGCAGACCTTTGGACCTAAGAAGTCCCATTAGAGACTCGAGCGGCATGGTTTCTGGAACGCGCTCTGCGTCCACGGTGATTGCCCCCACGGAAACCTCGGTGCGCTTGTGGCGGGGAACTGATGCAGCCTGTTTTACGTGAACAACGCCGATCACGTCGTCACTCGAACCATCGATAACAGGAAAACGGCTGTGGCCGGTTTCGTTGCAAAGTTGAATCACCCGTGCAACCGAGTCTTCCCTGTCGACAACATGCATGCGTGGACGCGGAGTCATGATGTCGGCGGCAACAAGCTGGTTGAGAGTGAGTGTCTTTGTGATGAGAGTTGCGGTTTGCTGGTCTAGCGCACCGAGGCTGGCGGCGCGGCGGACCAGGCTAGCCAGCTCATCGGCAGTTCGGGACGACGAAAGTTCCTCACGTGGTTCCATACCCAGCAAACGAACTACCCCGCTGCCGATTGCCATAAGACCCTTGATCATGAAGCCAAAAAGCCAACTAAAAGCTAGCTGAAAGCCGATTACGAAACGGTTCACGCCCAATGGGTTGGTTAGGGCCCACTTCTTAGGGATTAGCTCGCCGAAAATTGACGAGAACAATGTGGCAATAACCATTGTCAAAACGGTTGCCATTGCCGTTGCGGCTGCATCGCTGAAGCCGAGCTCGGCCAGACTTGGGTGCAAAATCTCCTCAAGCGCAGGTTCAGCGATAAAACCGGTGAGCATTGTGGTGAGCGTGATACCAAGCTGGGCGCCGCTCAAATGCTTGCGAGTCTGCTTTAGGGCACGGATTGTGTTGCTGAGGCCTTTTTCGCCGCGTTCGTGACGAGACTCAACATCGTTGCGTTCGAGGTTTACGAGGCTGAACTCACTGGCGACAAAAAGCGCCGAACCCAGAGTCAGTACGACTCCTACGCAAACGAGTAGCCATTGGTTCATCGGTGCGATCCAGCCGGCCAGTAAGTGCAATAACTATGGTCATCCATAAGTAAATCCAGCATAGCCACAGAATGTGAACAACTAAGCGTTTTCAGACACTAAAAACTGTCTGTGAAGTTGCCAGAACCGGCATCTGACGGCCGATTACGGGCTAGGCTTGTAGGGCAATTGAATGGACAATGCGGGATTTTGAGGTGAGCTCTTGTCGACTGAAGCAAGTCACGGAGAAAACGAATTCGGAGCCAACGAATGGCTCGTTGAAGAAATGTACGAACAGTACAAATCCAACCCAAACTCGGTAGACGAGGAATGGCGACCAACCCTAGAACGTTACGCAGCCCACCTGGCTGCTCGTGCAGGCGCAGCTAGCCCAACCCCAGCCGCAGCTGTAGCCGCCGCTCCGGTAGCTGCAGCAACCTCAGCAGCACCGGGCGAGCCAAGCCCAGTCCTAGTGGCGAAGACCACCCGCGTCGAGGCAAAGCCAACACCGATCCCTGCTCAGGCGCCTGTTACTTCGTCAATCGGCATCGTCGATGAGGAAGCAGCCGACCAGGTGACCATCCTCAAGGGCATGCCTAAGACCCTTGCCGCAAACATGGATGCGTCAATCGCGATGCCTACCGCGACGAGCGTACGAACCATTCCAGCGAAGCTAATGATCGACAACCGCATTGTGATCAACAGCCACCTTGGTCGCACTCGTGGCGGCAAGGTTTCCTTCACTCACATCATCGGCTTTGCACTCATCCGTGCTCTAAAGGAATTCCCAAGCCAGAACGTTTACTACCAGGAAGTGGATGGCAAGCCTGCAGTTGTGCAGCCGGCCAACATCAACCTTGGTCTTGCAATCGACATTCCAAAGCCAGACGGCACCCGTGCGCTGCTAGTTCCAAACATCAAGCGCGCACAGCGTTTGAACTTCCAGGAATACCTAAACGCCTACGAAGATATGGTCAAGCGCGCTCGCAACAACGCGCTCACCGCTGCAGACTTCCAGGGCACCACCATCTCGCTAACTAACCCAGGCGGCATCGGCACCGTTCACTCGGTACCACGATTGATGGCAGGCGCTGGTTCGATCATCGGCGCGGGTGCACTCGAGTACCCAGCCGAATATCAGGGCATGAGCGAAGCTCAGGTTGCCAAGATGGGTATCTCGAAGACCATCACCCTGACCAGCACTTACGACCACCGCGTAATCCAGGGCGCAGGCAGCGGCGAGTTCCTAAAGAAGGTTCACGAGTTGCTTCTTGGCGCTCGCGGCTTCTACGACGAAATTTTCAGCGACCTTCGCATCCCTTACGAGCCAGTTCGTTGGGCTTCGGACTTCGAGACCGATGAGAACG
>JBEEJV010000116.1:0-7854 GCA_041169005.1 Actinomycetota bacterium | reverse complement strand
CAGGGTTCCCACAACGATGTTGAAGGCGCTCAGAGTGACGGCGAAAGACATAACGCGTGGCAGCGAGAGTGCGGTCTGTACACCGTTGCCGCTGCTGCCGCCAACAACCGCGGTTAGCACGCCGTTTAGGCTGCTGAACAGACCGGTGTTTGAGACTACTAGCCAAAGAATGAAGAACCCAACGATGTTGGCAAGAGCCAACGCCAGCTGAATCACAAAGCCAACCTTGATGGCGCTCCAGAACTCAATCTGAACCAGGTTCAAGCGAACCTGCTTACCGCCAGACGGACGGCTAGCCTTCACTTTGTTGAGGATGCTACTCATCTGCTGCTTCTCCATCTGTCTCAGCGGCTCCGCCTTCAGCCTCAGCTTCGGCTACTTCGCCACCCTGTGATTCCAAGTTACGCTCTGTGTTGCGTGCAAGTCCAATAATGCGGTCGTTCTCTTCAAACTTCGCGAATACAACACCCATGGTGTCGCGGCCCTTAGCCGGCACTTCGCTAACTGCACTTCGGACAACCTTGCCGCTCTCAAGAACTACAAGAACTTCGTCGTCTTCGGCAACGATGATGGCTCCCACCAGATCGCCGCGCTTTTCCTCAAGCTTGGCGACCTTGATACCGATACCGCCACGGTTCTGAACGCGGTACTGGTCGGCGTTGGTGCGCTTGGCGTAACCACCCTCGGTGACAACAAAGACGTAACCTTCATCGCTGATGACGGTTGCAGCCAGTAGGTAGTCGTCGCCACGGAAGCTCATACCAATGTTTCCGCTGGTGTCGCGGCCCATTGGGCGAAGACTTTCGTCGCTGCCCGAGAAGCGGATGCTCATACCCTTGTGGCTTACCAACAGTAGGTCGTCGGTTTCACTCACGAGCAGTGCCGAAACCAGTTCGTCTTCTTCGCGCAACTTGATTGCGATGATTCCGCCCGAACGTGGGGTGTCGTATGCCTCGAGCGCGGTCTTCTTGACCAAACCGCTCTTGGTCGCGAGCACTAGGTATGGCGCTGCCTGGTAGTCCTTGAGGTCCATCACCTGAGCAATGCGCTCGTCCGGCTGCATGGCCAAGAGGTTTGCTACGTGCTGGCCCTTGCTGTCGCGGCCTGCCTCGGCAACTTCGTATGCCTTGGCGCGGTACACACGACCCTTGTTGGTGAAGAACAGCAACCAGTGGTGGGTTGTGGTCACGAAGAAGTGGTCCACGATGTCGTCGGCACGCAGGTTGGCACCCTTCACGCCCTTGCCACCGCGGTGCTGCTGGCGGTAGTTGTCGCTCTTGGTGCGCTTGATGTAGCCGCCACGAGTAACGGTGATGACCATTTCCTCTTCAGGAATGAGGTCTTCTTCCGAAACATCGCCGTCGAGGCCCGCAACAATCTGAGTGCGGCGGTCGTCGCCATGCTTGGCAACAATCTCGGTTAGCTCTTCGCTGACAATGCTGCGCTGGCGAATCGGGTCAGCAATGATCGCCTTGAATTCAACAATCTCGGCTTCGATGGCTGCTGCCTCATCGATGATCTTCTGGCGCTCAAGGGCTGCCAGCTGGCGAAGCTGCATCGCAAGGATGGCGCGGGCTTGCAGTTCGTCGATGCTTAGAAGTTCCATCAGGCCATCGCGGGCTGCATCGGCGCTGTCGCTCTTGCGAATCAGGGCGATGACTGCATCGAGGGCATCGAGAGCCTTGAGGTAGGCACGCAAGATGTGCGCGCGCTCTTCGGCCTTCTTGAGACGGAAGGTAGTGCGGCGAACAATAACTTCAATCTGGTGCGAAACCCAGTTGCTGATGAAGCCGTCGAGGCTAAGGGTGCGAGGCACGCCATCAACAAGAGCCAGCATGTTGGCGCTGAAGTTTTCCTGAAGCTGAGTGTGGCGGTAAAGGTTGTTCAAAACAACGCGGGCAACTGCGTCGCGCTTTAGAACAATCACCAGACGCTGACCGGTACGACCACTGGTCTCATCGCGGATGTCCGCAATGCCGGTTAGACGGCCTTCCTTCACAAGCTCGGCAATCTTCTGTGCCAGGTTGTCTGGGTTCACCTGGTAAGGCAACTCGGTTACAACTAGGCAGGTGCGGCCCTGAAGTTCTTCAACGTTCACAACTGCACGCTGGGTGATGCTGCCGCGACCGGTGCGGTAGGCATCGTTGATGCCCTTACGGCCAAGGATGGTTGCCCCTGTTGGGAAGTCTGGACCCTTGATGCGAGCGATCAGCGCCTCGAGAAGTTCTTCGCGGCTGGCATCTGGGTTGGCAAGCGACCAAAGTGCACCCTCAGCAACCTCACGAAGGTTGTGCGGAGGAATGTTGGTGGCCATACCAACGGCAATACCGATCGAACCGTTGACCAGAAGGTTTGGGAAGCGGCTTGGCAGGATGGTTGGTTCCTGGGTGCGGCCATCGTAGTTGTCCTGGAAGTCGACGGTTTCTTCATCGATATCGCGGACCATTTCCATAGCGAGCGGAGCCATGCGGCACTCGGTGTAACGAGGAGCAGCCGCAGGGTCGTTACCAGGCGAACCGAAGTTTCCCTGACCGCTAACTAGCGGGTAGCGGAGGTTCCAGTCCTGAACCAAACGAACCAAGGTGTCGTAGATTGCGCCGTCGCCGTGCGGGTGGTATTGACCCATGACGTCTCCAACAACGCGCGAGCACTTGGAGAACTGCTTGTCTGGGCGGTAGCCGCCATCAAACATTGCGTAAATGACGCGGCGGTGAACCGGCTTGAGGCCGTCGCGCACGTCTGGAAGGGCACGACCAACGATGACCGACATCGCGTAGTCGAGGTAACTACGCTGCATTTCTGCTTGAAGGTCTACCTGCTCGATGTTGTCGTGCGGCTGTGCTGGAAGTTCTGGAGTCTGAGTGTTTTCAGCCATGATCTTTTCTTTCGCTTCTCTCGGGGTCCGGCCTAGATGTCTAGGAAGCGGACGTCCTTAGCGTTCTGCTGAATGAAGGTACGGCGTGCTTCGACGTCGTCGCCCATCAGGGTGGAGAAAATACCGTCTGCGATGGCGGCGTCTTCCAGGGTGACCTGTAGCAAGGTGCGGGTCGATGGGTCCATGGTGGTTTCCCAAAGCTCGTCGTAGTCCATTTCACCCAGACCCTTGTAACGCTGGATGCTGTTTTCCTTTGGAAGACGGCGACCCTCAGCGATACCGGCTGCGATGCGCGCTTCACGTTCGGCGTCGGTATAGACGTATTCGTGCGGAGCGTTTGCCCACTTGAGCTTGAACAGTGGCGGCTGCGCTAGGTAGACGTATCCGTGCTCAATCATCGGACGCATGTAACGGAACAACAGGGTCAGGATAAGGGTACGGATGTGCTGACCGTCGACATCGGCGTCGGCCATAAGAACGCACTTGTGGTAGCGGATCTTCGAGATGTCGTAGTCTTCACCGATGCCGGTTCCGAACGCGGTGATTAGGCTCTGAACTTCGGTGTTGCCAAGCGCGCGGTCTAGGCGGGCCTTCTCAACGTTGAGGATCTTGCCTCGAAGCGGCAGGATGGCCTGGGTCTCCGGGTTGCGACCACGCATGGCCGAACCACCCGCAGAGTCACCCTCAACGATGAAGATTTCTGAAACCTTAGGGTCGTTGCTCGAGCAGTCGCGCAACTTACCTGGCATGCCAACGCTTTCAAGCAGGCCCTTACGACGGGTCGCCTCGCGTGCCTTGCGTGCTGCAAGGCGAGCGGTTGCTGCCTGGATTGCCTTGCGGATGATTTCCTTGGCCTGGTTAGGGTTTGCGCCGAACCAGTCGCCGAGCTGCTCGTTTACAACGCGCTGCACAAATGCCTTGGCCTCGGTGTTAC
Organism: Actinomycetota bacterium; assembly: GCA_041169005.1. Taxonomy (GTDB): domain Bacteria; phylum Actinomycetota; class Actinomycetes; order Actinomycetales; family Microbacteriaceae; genus Rhodoluna. The sequence continues at coordinate 4,045 of JBEEJV010000116.1, read as the reverse complement.
CGAGCTTGGTCTTGGTCTGTCCTTCGAACTGAGGTTCGCTCAGCTTCACCGAAATAACGCAGGTGAGACCTTCGCGGCAGTCGTCGCCCGAAAGGTTCTCATCCTTTTCCTTCAGAAGGTTCTTCTCGCGGGCGTACTTGTTGACCAGGCTGGTCAACGCCGCACGGAAACCTTCTTCGTGAGTTCCACCCTCGTGGGTGTTGATGGTGTTCGCGTAGGTGTGAACGCTCTCGGTGTAGGCGTTGGTCCACTGCATGGCAACTTCAACGCTGAGGTTCTTTTCCTTGGTTTCAGCCTCGAAGCTGATCACCTGGTCGTGGACAACTTCGGTCTTCTTGGCCGAGTTGAGGTACTCAACGTAGTCTTCAAGACCGCGCTCGTAGCAGTAGTTGTCGTTGCGGCCATCGCGCTCGTCGTGCAGGGTGATGCGCAGACCCTTGTTTAGGAAGCACATCTGCTGGAAGCGCTGGCGCAGAGTTTCGTAGTCGTATTCAACGGTTTCGAAGATGTCTGGGTTGGCCAAGAACTCAATGGTGGTACCGGTGTAGTCGGCTTCCTTGCCCTGAGCTAGCGGGGCTAGAGGCACACCGATCGAGTATTCCTGGTTCCAAACGTGACCGTCGCGGGCAACCTCAACCTTGAGGCTGGTGCTCAGTGCGTTTACAACCGATGCACCCACACCGTGTAGACCACCCGAAACCGCATAACCGCCGCCGCCGAACTTACCACCGGCGTGAAGAATGGTTAGAACAACCTGAACGGTTGAGATGCCTTCGGTTGGGTGAATGCCGGTTGGGATACCGCGGCCGTTGTCTTTAACGCGAATCCAACCATCCTTGGTGATAGTCACATTGATGGTGTCGCAGTAGCCGGCAAGGGCTTCGTCTACAGAGTTGTCTACGATTTCGTAGACCAGGTGGTGAAGACCACGAGGACCGGTTGAACCGATGTACATACCGGGACGTTTACGAACTGCTTCGAGGCCTTCGAGAACCTGGATATTTCCAGCTTCGTAGTTAGTGCTTTCAGGCGTTGTCATATTCGGTTGCAGCTCCTTGTAAACGAGTTAGGTCCGGTGAAATGCAACCCCGATGGGTTGACTGATATTCGGGTTATCTAACAGGTCCAATTCTACCCTGCAGGCCTGAAAATAGGCTGTAAGACGGGCTATCTGTGAATAGCAAAACTGATTCGTTATTTTTACCCGTACGTGTCTCTAGGGCCCCTGCCTGGAACGCTGTACTTGCCCTTCTTCCAAGTTGGTCCATCCGGGCCTACAAACTTGATCGATTCCACCTTGAGGGTAGGGAATTGGGAGTTGATTTTGTCGAGGATCTGGGTCTGCATTAGGCGCAATTGAGTTGCCCATGCGGTTGACTTGCAGCGGACCAAAAGGTTGCCCTTGTCGAGTGCCTCGGGGGTGGAGTTTTCGGCGTTCAAGTCGCCTACCACTTTCGCCCAGTGCACAAAAAGTTCTGCTTCGTTCAACTGAGTATCCCAACTGAACTGCTGGAGCATTGAATCGAGACCGGCCGCTGCCGTAACTGGCTCGCGGCCCTTTTCAAAAGGCTGCGAGTTTGATCGCTTGGTGGCGTCATCGCGACGCTTTTGGTCGCGAGTGATTCGGCCGGTGACGGCCTCCTTCATGCGCAGGTAGAAATCGACTGCGAAGTCTTCGCTCATGCGGTCGCCTCGCCTTCGCCTAATGAAGTCACGCGGCCATGTTCCACGTGAAACACTTTGGCTCGCAATGCCTCTGGAACATCTTCGGCCACGGCCGCTGTGATCAGCACCTGCTCGTTGTCTGCTACTAGATCGGCTAAACGCTCGCGGCGCTTGGCATCCAACTCGGCAAACACATCGTCAAGGATCAAAATTGGGTCGCCGTAGTTGCTGTCTTCGCGCAGCAACTGTCGGGAAGCCAACCGCAGGGCTAGCGCGTACGACCAACCCTCACCGTGGCTGGCGTAGGTCTTGGCCGGCATTCCGTTCAGAAGCAGCACTAGGTCATCGCGCTGTGGGCCGCTCAAAGTTAGTCCGCGTTCAAGTTCCTTCGGGCGAAGGACCTTCACACGCTCCTCAAACAACTTCCGCACGTTGTCGGCGTCAAAATCGTCCAGGTATTCCAGGTCGTCGGCCTCTTCGGCGTCGCCGTATGCGCCCAGTGCATTGCCCGGGCCGCCACCGGCCCCGCTAAACGCAGGCACCCCCGTACCCAACAGCGAACTCTTCATGCGTAGCATCGGTTCGTTTCGGGCAACGGCAATCTGCTGATAGGCCTCGACCACCTGAGGGTTTAGACGCTGCATGAGTTGACCGCGTGCCACCACAATCTGTGTGCCGAGGGTAATCAGCTGATCATCCCAGGCATCCAAGGTTGAAAGCGCAGAACCCTTTACGGAGTTGCTGCGAGCGCTCTTCAAAAGAGTGTTGCGCTGCTTGAGCACGCGCTCGTAATCGCTAAAGATGCCCGCAAACCTAGGCGAAAGCTGAACCAGCAGGCCATCGATGAAGGCTCGACGATTGCTCGGGTCCTTCTTGACGATGTCTAGGTCTTCAGGAGCGAAAATGACCGTCTGCACGTAACCGAGTAGGTCGCGCATCTTGTTTGACGGGCTCTTGTTGATTGCCACGCGGTTCTTGGCCGTCTTGGAAAGTTCAAGATCTAATAGAACATCGCGGCCCGCGTGGGAAATTTTGGCTTTTACAACGGCTGTTTCAGCATCCCAGCCGATAAGGGGCAGATAACCAGCGGTTCGGTGTGATTGCAGGCTGGCCAGATAGTGCACGGCCTCAACGATGTTGGTCTTGCCCTGCCCGTTGTCTCCCTCAAATAGGTTCACACCATCAACAAAGGAAACTTCCGTAGCCAGGTGGTTACGGAAGTTTGCCAGTGTTAGGTGCTTGATGAGCAAAGCTGACGCCCGCCCCTATTAGCGAAGAAGGTTTGGCTGCAACAAGTACTGGTACGAGTCGGTCTTGTCCTTAGCTCCGTGAGAGCTGATCAAAACCGGTCCAGGCTTGTGAGGGTTTTCGTTGTTAGTGAAGGCAATCTTCACGAACTCACTGTGGCAAGCTGTCAATCCATCGATGAGGAACTGAGGCTTCAACATGACGACAATCTCCTTGCCGTTCATCTCGGTGCTTACCGATTCCGAAGCCTGAGCCGATTCGCTTGCCTCAAGAACAACCTGCGAGTCATCGAATGAGTACTTGAGCGCCGGCTGCTTGTCTAGAACTAGCGATACACGACGAGTCGAATCGATTAGATCCTGGGTGCTGACAACTGCGTAGTTTTCAACGTTGGTTGGGAAGTAGCCACGAACCGGACGAGCCTGCTCCTTGATTAGCTGGCTGGTAACGCTACGGCTACCGGCCTTGAAGGCAATCATTCCGCGGTCTTCATCCGACTTGATGGCGATTGAAACTTCTGGCTGGTTAGCGAAGGTCTTGGCAATTTCTTGGAGAGTCTTTGCAGGAACAAGTGCTGCTAGATCGCTCGAAGTAGATGCGGCCCACTCAATTTCCTTGAGGGCTACGCGGTAACGGTCGGTTGCGATGAACGAGATGGTCTTTGGAGTCGCCTCAATCTGAACACCAGTCATCCAAGCTGGGAATTCTTCCTTAGACGCAGCAAGGGCAACCTGCGAAACAGTCTGGCTGAATGCTTCACCACTGATGGTTCCAGAAACTGGTGGTAGCTCAGGAAGGGTTGGGTATGACTCAACATCCATGGTTGGAAGGGTGAACTTAGACGAACCACAGGATAGAAGCACCTTGGTGCCATCTGATTCAAACTCAACTGGTGCGTTTGGTAGACGAGCGGCAATGTCTGAAAGAAGCTTGCTGCTAATGAGGATTCGGCCAGATTCTTCAACCTTGGCAACGATTTCTACCTGTGCTGAAACTTCGTAATCGAATACCGATAGACGTAGAGCGTTTGCATCGGCTTCGATGAGGATTCCGCTAAGGATGATCTGAGCCTTGTTGCGCTGAGGCAGAATGCGAGCGGCAAAAGATACGGCTTCAGACAAGACGTCTTTGT
>JBEEJV010000115.1:0-5451 GCA_041169005.1 Actinomycetota bacterium | reverse complement strand
GGAAAGGCTGGGTTACGTCGTTGTCTCAAATGACCGACACCTTGAGCTAACCGATTTTGGTCGCGAGGAAGCCACCAAGGTTATGCGTAAGCACCGCATTGCCGAGCGTTTGCTGTCAGACGTAATCGGTCTTGAGTGGGAACTTGTTCATGAAGAGGCTTGTCGTTGGGAACACGTCATGAGTGAGCAGGTCGAGCGCAAGATTATGGCCATACTCGACAACCCGCACTCATCGCCGTACGGTAATCCGATTCCTGGTTTAGCCGAGTTGGGTATCGAGCCTTCTGAAGGTTTCGGTGCCGGAGTTATTAGCGTAGCCAATCTCGATTTTGCTGAGACCGATCGCGTTTACACTCTAAGGCGCATCGGTGAGCCTCTTCAGGTTGATGTTCAGCTGCTGTCAGACCTGAAGGCTCTGGCCATTATTCCTGGTGCAAGATTGACTTTCGAGCTCAAGGCGCGTCGCGTATTCATCAAGGTAGAAGGTGCTCACGAAGGCGAAAGCATTGTCATCGATGATGCGGCCCACCTGTTTGTTTCCTTAGAGTAGACACAAAGTCCATAGGCTGTAGCTCGAGCCTGAGGTAAAATCTAAGTTCAGCCCAGAATCCCTGGAGGATCTCCCATTGGCTAAGCAAGGTACAGGTCGCCACAGAGCAGACGTTGATATCAACGTGCTCGAGACCATGGAACTGCGCTCACGTCGCTCTATTCGTGAGGCAGAGCGCAAGCGCGCCTCTCGTGAAGAGAAGCGTCTGGCCCGCAAGGCTGCAAAGGTTCAGCAGGTTATCGTCACCGATTCGCAGGAGCAGGTGGCAACCGGCAGATATGTTGTTGCGGGAGTTGCCCCAACAAAATTCACCAAGCGACGAGAAGTTCGCAACGTGGTGTCTATGTTGTTCGCATCAGGATTCATCACAACCGTAGCTTTGCCTGCATACGCGTATAGCCCAGATGTGGCTGCCATGGCGCGCTTCACCACTGCAAACGCGGCCGAGATCGCTGCAGGTAGCGACACCCAGAACCTCACGGTTGCAGCAGTCAATACAGTCAAGTTCGATCGTGGTACCTATGAGTCAGCTTCGGCCGCAGAAATTGCGCGTCAGCAGACGGCCTCCCGTTACCTCTCCTATTCAGGGCCAACAGCGGCAGACTTCGTGTCCAACCCGCCTTATTCAAAGCTCGACGCCGCAAAGATTCTCGAGGTTGCGGCAAAGTACACTGGCACGCCATACGTCTTTGGTGGCGAAAACCCTAACGGTTTCGACTGCTCTGGTTATGTTCGATTTGTCTTTGCACAGTTCGGAATCGACCTACCTCACTCTGTTATTGGTCAGGCGCGAGTGGGCATGAAAATCAAGCCAGAAGATGCGCAGCCTGGCGACATTGTGGTGCTAAACGACCTAAGCCATGACGGCATCTATGCGGGTAACGGAAACTTCTACCACGCACCACGACCTGGTGACACGGTAAAGCTAGCCCCTATTTTCACCAGCAACGTGTTCTTCATTCGCTTCGGCACAAAGTAGTCGACGCGAGTCCATCGCACCTCGCAACAACATCCACCAAACCGTTACTTTTTGTTTGGCGTTTCGTTGCACGTTTTCCGAAAACTCAGACGTAACCTCAAACCAAGCACTTACGTCTAGAGAGAAGTAGGAATGATGCAAAAGGTATTGCCCGCCAGGCACCAACCAACGCTTCAACATTCCTGCCAACTCGGGTATGAAATCTAACGCGCTGTCTTCAATGACGGCGCGTTTTTTTATTTACCTAGGCGCGAGTGCAACCGAAAACCCAGATGCCATCTGGGGACGCTTCGAAAGGGCATTGGATGAGAACTCTGGTTTTGAATGCAGGATACGAGCCACTTGGCGTCGTCAGCTTCAAGCGCGCGCTGACATTGGTTTTGAACAATAAGGCCACGGTTCTAGAGCCGGCAGAGCAGCAGTTTCACAGTGCCTCACAGGAATTCGAACTACCATCGGTGATTTTGCTCTCCAGATACGTTCGTATTCCACGTTCGCGCATGATTCCACTAACTCGCAGGGGAGTGCTGCGAAGAGATAATCATCGATGCGCCTATTGCAATCGAAGCGCCAACACAATCGATCACGTCCAACCTAAAAGCCGTGGAGGTCAAGACACTTGGGAGAACTTGGTCGCCTGCTGCCTGAAGTGCAATAACTTGAAGAGCGATAAGACGCTTACTGAAATCGGGTGGCAACTTAGGTTTATTCCGCGGATGCCATCTGGGGCGAGTTGGACGGTTCGAGGTGCTGAGCACTTAGAACCGCAGTGGGATGACTACCTAGCCGCCGCCTAGGCGTGAGTCTTGTGGCACGAGGATAAACTGGCCCTTCAGGGGTGTAAATGTTGATAAAAGGGCTAATCGCGGTAGCGATATTGTTTCAGGCCGTTGCGCCGAATCCTGCGCTGACTCCCGGTTCCGTGAACCCAAACGTTACGCAGTCAAATATCCGGTCGACTATTTGCGTTCCTGGATTCACTGCAACTATTCGTCCACCGAGTTCGTACACAACAAGTCTCAAAGTGAAGCAGTTGTCGTCTGGTTACGCCGTCAACGGCGATTACGATACATCGAACTATGAGGAGGATCACCTCATATCTCTCGAGCTAGGCGGACACCCCACAGATCCAAAGAATCTCTGGCCAGAACCATATGCCGACAAGTTTGGCGCGCGAGTGAAGGACCGAATTGAGAACAAACTGCACCAGTTGGTATGCGACGGATCACTAACCCTAAAAACGGCGCAGAAGGCGATTGCCTCAAATTGGATGGACGCCTACTTGAAGTACATAGGACCGTTGCCAACAAGTTCCCCGACTGAATCCTCGTCTTCAAAATCGAACGACTCAGCTGCCCCAAATTTGGTCAAGGGCAAGCCGAAGAAATTGGATCCAAAATTCCAAACCTGCAAGGCAGCTAACACAGCGGGTTATGGGCCGTATTTCAAAGGCATAAATCCTGAGTACGCGTGGTACCGGGACGCTAACTCGGACGGAAAAGTTTGTTAGCGGTTTCTGACAGAGGGTAACCGCTTCGAAAGTTTCTGGATTGGACGCTCAACAGCTTGCCTGGTTATCCATGCGAGTGCCATGGAAATTGCGGCAACGAGACATATTTTCTGCACAAGGAAAGGCGCCCAGATTGAATCCGGGCTGTATTTGATCGGGTCTGCAAGCAAGAAATGAATGTTTGTGATTACCACTAAGTGGAATGCGTAGACTCCGAAGGATAACGAGCCAAGCCAAGACGTGAATTTCCCTGTCTTTGAAGAGCTGGAAATGTCAATCTTGGATGCCTGCAGGATGAAGAACGCAAAGATTGGGGCAGCGAAGTACGTTGTGTCGTAACCGATTGTGTTTGGCATTTGGAACACCCAGGCGCACCCGAGTAGCGAGACAGCCAGCAAAGACCAGTGACGGAAACGGCTGAAGAAATCGAAGTGATATCGCACGAAGAGTCCCAGTCCGAAGCCAATCATGGCTCGACCGAGCGCTTCCCACTCGCGAATCGGGCCTATAGCTTCAATCCATGCGAGATCGTTGGAAAGTCCGTATTGCAGCATCACGTAGCCGGCAACAACCCCAACAAGTATTCCGATGCCCCAGCGAATGGCGGTGAGTGGAGAAAATATGAGGTTGGCGAACCATTCAGCCGAAAGTGACCATAGCGGCACGACCATGTACATCGATGCCCCGACCCAAATTTGCAAGAGTAGAAGCGCTGCCACCACTAGATCGGTTGTGCGATTTGGGTCTGGCTGTGAGGGGTAGAACGAAAACTGGGCGTCCCATTGACTGTAGAAGTACAGCCCCATCGATAGGGCGATGGTGACCCAGACCACTGGGTAAAGTCGTAGAGCTCGTTTCAGGGCAAAGATGCTGAAATCGCGAGGCAGCGAGCGAAGTGTGCCTGGCATGCTCGGCAATAGCACGAAGCCGCTGAGCGCGAAGAAGAAGTCGACCAGCACATAAAGGTTGTCTATTTGCGTGTAATCCGTGATTACCACTACATGGAAAGACAGCACTCCGAGAGCGGCGAGCATTCGAAGCCCATCAAGGAGAATGAAACGTTGCGGCACTGCATTTTTTACATTCATGTGGCCCCGATAGGAATCGAACCTACGACACATGGTTTAGGAAACCACTGCTCTATCCACTGAGCTACGGAGCCGGATGCCTTTTCCGGGCAACCATCGAATTCTACTTGTGGTACCCGCAGATGTGGCGAACACACTTGCCGGCTGACAAGGGTTGCGGGTGAACAAAAGTTAGTCTTGTCGTGTGAACGAAAACACCGCGAATCAAAACACTAGCCTCAAGGCTTGGGCAGACCTTCGCGAAGAAATCGCGGGTCTAGGCGGCGCCAATCCGCTAATGAATTTTGAACCCGATCCGTTTTGTCGCATCGATTTAGATCGAGCCCATCCCGGCGGTATGGCGCAGTTCACGGCTACCGGAAGTAGCACCCTTTCCAATCTCGTGCGAGACCCACTTGCTTTCTCGCGCGCCCACGCTGCTGCTCGTCGTATTGACCAAAAGACTCACGAGCTTCGCGACCACTTTGGCATAGAAACCTGTTACTTGGTTGGCGGTCTTGCAAACCTTGAAGCCGATGGCTTCGACCTCAATCTTCCGATCCTCATGTGGCCCTTGCAGCTTGTCCGTAAGGGTGATGACTACGAAGTGCACAGGACCGGTGAGGCCTCAGTCAACCCAGCGCTCATCTCAAGCATTGAAACCTGCTACGGCATAAAACTCGATGAGCGAGCGCTATTGGGTCGCCTTCGCAAAGATGGTGACCTCGTGCCGATTGCGTTGCTGGATCACCTAAGCACTGCCGTCGGGACCGCAGGTAGCCTTGACCTCAAGCGAATTCTGTCCCTTGGAAACTTCTCAACGGTGCCTACCCAGATGCTGCGCGACATTTCAAAGCCGCAGTCAGATGGCACGCTCTTGAAGCAGATTCTTGCGGGTGGCACCGATGGCGATCTCGGGGAAACCGTCGATCCGCGCGTGAGCCTTCCTGTTCTTGAAGCCGATGAGGTTCAGCGCCGCATCGTGGCACGTGCTATTGGCGGCCAATCTTTCGGAGTCGAAACCCTGCCTGGCTGTGGTTACACCCAGACTGTTGTCAATCTGCTTTCCAACCTTGCCTTCCACAACAGGCGAGTGCTAGTGGTTGCCCCACGCCGCCAGACGCTGAATGAGCTTGCTGACCGCATAGCCGGAATTGGGCTTGGTGGATTGTTCAACAGATCGCATGCAACCTGGATGGACAGCGTTAACGCAATCAGTCGCAATGAGAAATCGCATGGTAACCCTGACGGGTCTGCTCATCAGGCGCTCGCTGTCGCAGAGGCAAAAGTTAAGTCTTACTTTGAAGGTCTTTCATCAAAGGATCAAAAGTTTGATGCGAGCATC
>JBEEJV010000114.1:0-4172 GCA_041169005.1 Actinomycetota bacterium | reverse complement strand
GAGATCAGCCTCGGTGGCCTTGACGAAGTCGATTGCCTCTTTTTGGGTTGCCAACGACTTGCCCTTGGCAGACGCAGACAACAAATTCGGGACTCGAAGTTCGAGGTCGTTGTTTGAGCGGGATGCCCACTTCTTCAGGTAAGCCATCTGTATACCGGTGGTCGAGTCAACGCGGTCGGCGGCTTCCATTAGCGAAACCAACATGATGGCTTCTAGCTCTGGATGCAAATCTAGTGAAGCAATACGTTCACGAATGGCATCTACGCGCGCACCATTCTTTGGCTGGAAATATCTGGCATCCTCGCAGAAAGTCTTTGTGAAGTATCCAGGCTCCCCCGGCAACTTGTTGAACTCGTCAACTAATCGCTGTGCATCAGCCTGCCAGGTTTCTAAATCGGCTTGCACATAGCAGCGCGCGAGCGTCGCGGCATAGGCGTTGTGATCGTTTGAAAAGACCTGATAGCCAGCGCTCTTGAGCGCATGCCCAACACGCGCGGTTCCGGAGAACACATCCGCTACAGAATTCACAGACTCGAATGCCCCCACCACGGTGAGGATTTGCTCGAGCAAGTTGCGTTTAGAGCCAAGATATTTAATCAATTGCTTTACCTTGGCCCTAAACGGGAATTACTTAGCGAGCTTGCGGCTGGTTAGCACCTGGTCGATGAGGCCGTACTCGAGTGCTTCTGGAGCGGTAAGGATCTTGTCGCGGTCGATCGACTTGCTGACCTCTTCGACACTGTGGTTCGAGTGCTTCGAGAGTGTTTCTTCTAGCCAAGTGCGCAGACGCATGATTTCCTTGGCCTGAATCTCAATGTCAGATGCCTGGCCGCGGCCTGCATCACCAGTTGATGGCTGGTGGATTAGTACGCGGGAGTTTGGCAACGCCAAACGCTTACCTGGGGCACCGGCCGCAAGTAGCACAGCGGCTGCCGAAGCTGCCTGGCCCAAGCAAACGGTCTGAATCTGCGGGCGAATGTACATCATGGTGTCGTAGATGGCCGTCATTGCAGTGAACGAGCCGCCTGGCGAGTTGATGTACATGGTGATGTCGCGCTCTGGGTCCTGGCTTTCAAGAACCAGTAGCTGAGCCATGATGTCGTCGGCACTAGCGTCATCCACCTGCACGCCTAGGAAGACAATGCGGTCTTCGAAAAGCTTGTTGTAAGGGTCCTGGCGCTTGAAACCGTACGAGGTGCGCTCTTCAAATGTTGGCAGAATGTAGCGCGAAGCTGGCATGGCCACGTTGGAGTTTGGGAAGTTGGTCATGATGTTCTCCTACTTGGCCGATCCAACGCCGGTTGCTCCGGCTGCGTTCTTCTGAATGTGGTCGATGAAGCCGTATTCGAGGGCTTCCTGAGCAGTGAACCAGCGGTCGCGGTCACCGTCGGCCATGATCTGCTCAACGGTCTTGCCGGTCTGCTCTGCCGTTAGGGTGGCTAGCTGGCGCTTCATGCTCATGATGAGCTCAGCCTGGGTCTGGATGTCGCTTGCTGTGCCGCCGAAGCCACCGTGTGGCTGGTGCAGCAATACGCGAGTGTTCGGGGTTGCATAGCGCTTGCCCTTGGCGCCGCTCGAAAGCAGGAACTGACCCATCGATGCGCACATACCGATTCCGACCGTAACAATGTCGTTTGGCACGTACTGCATGGTGTCGTAGATGGCCATACCCGCGGTGATGGAACCACCTGGCGAGTTGATGTAAAGGAAGATGTCCTTGGTGGAGTCTTCGGCTGCGAGAAGCAGAATCTTGGCGCAAATCTCATTTGCGTTGTCGTCGCGGACGTCGCTGCCCAAGAACACAATGCGGTCCTTCAACAGGCGGTCGAAGACGCCGTTGGCGCCCATCTGGTGTTCAGCCATAGCCAAAAACTCCTAATACCTAGTGGTGTTGCAAGACAAAGATAACCGCAGATTTGTTCAAGCCACGGCGTTGTTCGCCCTAAGCAAGAAAAAGAAAACCCCCGCCTTTCGACGAGGGCCTTCCTAGAAACTTTGCTTAGTCGTGGTCGTGACCGGTGTGGTCTTCCGCAGCAACTGCGCCATCGTTTAGGAACGAAGTGATGTCTACCGACTTGCCCTTCTTGTCCTCAACCTTTGCAGCCTCAAGAACTAGAGCTAGAGCCTTGCGACGTGCAACTTCTGCAACGTAAGCAGGGATCTGGCCGTTCTGGTCGATGGTGCGGATGAACTCGTTAGCGTCCATTCCGTACTGCTGAGCGCTGATGAATAGGAACTGAAGAAGGTCCTGCTCGGAAACCTTTACCTCTTCCTTCTCTGCGATTGCGTCTAGAAGCATCTGCGACTTGAAGCCGGTGGTGCTCTGCTCTAGAACCTCTGCGCGGTGTTCCTTGTCCTCTAGACGGCCTTCGCCCTCTAGGTGACGGTGAACATCTGCCTCAACTAGTTCGTCCGAAACAGGAACGTCTACGAGCTTTAGAAGAGCCTCAAGCGCAAGGTCGCGTGCCTGGATGCCCTGGCCGTAAACCTTGTTCTCTGCGATCTGCTTCTCAAGGCTTTCCTTGAGCTCTGCGATGGTGTCGAACTCGCTTGCTAGCTGTGCGAATGCGTCGTCTGCCTTTGGAAGCTCGCGCTCCTTGACAGCGGTAAGAGTTACGGTGATCTCCGACTCGCTACCAGCCTTCTCGCCACCAGCGAGCTTGCTCTTGAAGGTAGTGGTCTCGCCTGCGGTAAGGGTCTCAAGCGCGTCGTCGATGCCGTCGATTAGCTTGCCCGAACCGATTTCATATGAAATGTTCTCTGCAGCGTCAACCTGGTTGCCATCGATGGTTGCGACTAGGTTCACAGTGGTGAAGTCGCCCTTCTTGGCAGCGCGCTCAACAGTCTTTAGAGTGCCGAAGCGTGCGCGTAGGTTGTCTAGTTCGGTGTCTAGCTCAACTGGTGCAACCTTTGCCTCGTCTACAACGAGCTTTAGGCCCTTGTACTCAGGAAGCTTGAACTCTGGACGAACCTCAACCTCGATGTCGAAGACTAGGTTGCCTTCGAAGGTGTTCTCGTCTGGAGTTTCCTTGATGTCTGCAGCTGGCTGACCCAGTGGACGAAGGTTGTTGTCTTCGAGAGCCTTGCGGTAGAAACCGTCTAGGCCGTCGTTGATTGCGTGTCCGAGGATGGCTGGCTTACCAACGCGTGCCTCTAGAACCTTTGCCGGAACCTTTGCGCCCTTACGGAAACCAGGGATTGCCACGTCCTTCGAGATGTGCTCGTAAGCGTGGTCAAGCGAAGGCTTGAACTCTTCAGGGGTGATTTCGAAGCTGATCTTGACGCGAGTTGGCTTGATGCGCTCGACAGTTGCCTTCAACTTGTCCTCCTAAAAAAAGGGCTCGCATTTCTGCGAGCCGATTTACTGATTCTTAATGACCAGATGGTCGGGATGACAGGATTTGAACCTGCAACCCCCTGTACCCAAAACAGGTGCGCTACCAAATTGCGCTACATCCCGCAGCTAGTTTCAACAGAAGTTTGTGAATCTGGGATCTGTGAAACAACTTGTCCTACTCTACCCCATAGAATAGATACAAGTTCGCCAAAGCGGCAGTTTTGGTGGATTTTTTTGCGGGTGTAGCTTAATGGTAGAGCCTCGGTCTTCCAAACCGATGACGCGGGTTCGATTCCCGTCACCCGCTCCACAGCAAGCGAAAAGCCTCCTTTCATGGGAGGCTTTTTGCGTTTCAAAGCTAGGTCAGCTTGCCGACTCCAGCCGATTTTTACGCAACTACTTTTGGCAGCTCGGACACCAATAAAGCTTGCGCCCCTGCATGATTGCCAGGTTGATTTGGGTGCCACACACCCTACATTCCTGATTTTCCCGCTTATAAACGAAATTTCTTTCGTCCTTTGTTGGTCGCTTCGTGAACAGTTCATCGCGAGTGATCATGAAACCGGTCTTAACGCCCACCTCGAGAAGCTTTACCGAGTCTTCCCAGAGCGCCTCGACCAGTTCGGCTGGGATAGCAGAACCCGGTGTGTATGGGTCGATTCCAGCACGGAACAGCAACTCAGCCCGGTACACATTGCCGATTCCGGACACCACCGACTGATCCATCAACAACTGCCCGATGGTCTGCCTGCTTCTGCTCACGCGCTCAATAAAGCGATCGCGGCCAGCCGGGTTTAGCGGGTCTGGGCCAAGCCGGTCATACACGGCTTGAATC
>JBEEJV010000113.1:0-6975 GCA_041169005.1 Actinomycetota bacterium | reverse complement strand
CAGTTTGGTCGGCGAAGTAGCCGAGTGAGTGTGTAAATAAAAATGGAGGGAGCCGAAGCTCCCTCCATTTTTTTAGTTGCGGTTACTACCGCTTGAAACTACTTGGTGCCGTTGATGGTTGGCTCGTCGATCTTGAAAGACTCGAGGTTCCACTTCTTGAGCAACTCGTCGTAGGTGCCGTCATCGAAGAGCGACTGAACAGCTGCGTGGACAGCTGCAGTCAGCTTGGTGTTCTTCTTGAGGATACCGATACCGATTAGACCACTTTCGTAGCCGTATGGGTTTGCTGGGTCAATAACGAGCTCGAAGTAAGCACCCTTACCCGCTACCTTCACGGTATATGCAGCTAGCTGCGAGTCTGCAAGGTAAGCAACTGCCTTGCCCGAGCGAACAGCGTTCTGAGCGTCGGTGTCACCTGGGAGTGCCAGAGTGGTTACAGCCTGCTTGCCATTCTTTACACAGTCATCGCTGGTCGACTTTAGGAGGTCAACTTCCCAAGTTGCAGCTTCAGCAGCTACTGGCTTGCCACAGAGGTCACCGATTGCCTTGATGTTGCTTGGGTTTCCCTTTGCAACCAGGATCGATGCACCACCGTTGAAGTAGTCAACGAAGTCGAGCTTCTTCTGACGGTCGGTGGTGTCGCTCAGTGACGACATCGCTAGGTCGTGCTTGCCAGCCTCAAGTGAAGGAATGAGGGTGTCGAAAGCCTGCTTCTGGTAGATGATCTTGGCGCCAAGCTTGTCGCCGATGGCGTTAGCAAGGTCCACGTCGAAGCCGATTGGGTTGTTGTTTTCGTCAAACATTTCCATCGGTGCGTAAGGAATGTCCGAACCTACGTTGATGCCGTTGGTCTTGTAGTTGTCTGGCAGTAGCGCAGCAGCCTTGCTGTCTACCGCTGCCGACGATGCCTTGGTTTCGGCTGGGGTTGCGTTTGCGCAACCTGCAAGCACAAGAGCCGAAGCTGCAAGTACTGCCGAGAAGCTCAAAATCTTCTTCATGCTAAATAATCTCCTAGAGTGTGGACTTCACTAAATCTATTGGACTTAGAGAGATTTTCTAGGAATGCTGAAGGCGTTGTAACAGAATCTTTACAAAACGCTGCGCAAGAACGACTTGGTTCGCTCGTTCTGTGGGAAGTCGAGAACCTGCGATGGGGTTCCAGCTTCAACCACAACTCCCTGATCCATAAACACAACGGTGTCGGCAACTTCTCGCGCGAACCCGATTTCGTGAGTAACCACGATCATCGTCATGCCGCTCTTCGCGAGGTCGCGCATCACATCAAGCACATCGCCTACAAGTTCCGGGTCGAGCGCACTGGTCGGCTCATCAAAGAGCATGAGTGCTGGATCCATTGCAAGCGCACGCGCAATTGCAACGCGCTGCTGCTGGCCACCAGATAGCTCAGATGGGTAGAAGTCTGCTCGGTCTGCAAGACCCACGCGGGCAAGCAGTTCCTTGCCGCGAGCAATAGCGTCTTCGCGCGAAATGCCCTTTACGCCTACTGGCGCCTCGATCACATTTTCGATGGCAGTTAGGTGTGGGAATAGGTTGAAGCGCTGGAATACCATTCCGATGCTGCTTCGTTGCTTCGCAATGTCAGCCGGGTGGAGCTCGTGGAGAACATCGCCAACCTGACGGTAACCAATCAGTTCGTCGCCCACGTAAATGCGGCCACCATCGATGGTTTCCAGGTGGTTGATGCAACGCAGGAACGTTGACTTACCAGAACCCGATGGACCGAGTAGGCACAGCACCTCGCCCTGCTTCACGTCTAGAGTGATGCCCTTTAGAACCTCGTTCTGCCCAAAGGTCTTGCGAACCGAGAGGGCACGAACCATTGGCAAGTTATCCGCCGACATTGATGCCCACCTTTGCGGTACGAGTGAGTGCGTTGGTTTCGAATCCGCGGCCAAACTTGCGCTCGAGTGAGCGCTGCGGGAATCCGAGGATGGTGTTTAGCACGAGGTACCAGAAGCCTGCGACGACCAACAGTTCGATCTGCGCCAGGTTCTGAGACGAAATCTGGTTTGCAATTGTGTACAGTTCCGAAACTGCGATGACCTGAAGTAGCGAGGTGCTCTTGAGCATCGAGATGGTCTCGTTGCCCATCGGTGGCAAGATCACGCGCATGGCCTGAGGAAGCACAATGCGTCGCATGGTGTACCAGCCCGACATGCCTAGCGACTTGGCTGCCTCGTTCTGACCCTTGTCTACCGAAAGAATGCCAGCGCGAACAATCTCTGCGGCATACGCGGCTTCGTTGAGTGAAAGCGCGATAAGACCCGCGGCGAAAGAAGAAATTACAGCAGAAGTTGGCTGGTTGAACCACACAACATCTGTGAAAGGTAGACCGATGATGATGTTTGGGTAGATGATGCCGAGGTAACCCCAGAACACAATCTGGAGTAGCAGCGGGGTACCACGGAAGAATTCGATGTAACCAGTGGCAACGATGCGAAGAAGTCGATTGTCAGACAGCTTCATGACCGCCAGCGCTGTGGCTAATGCAGTCGCGATGACCATCGAGAGCACGGTGAGCAAAACCGTGAGTCCCATTCCTTGGATGATCTTGATGTCAAACAGGTACTTGAAGATGACATCGTGGTCGATCGTCTTGGCCGAAACCAAAGACCAAACGAACAGACCAAGGATTACCGTAATGATGACGGCGGCTACTACACGACCTGGGTGACGCAGTGGTTTTGCGACGATGTCGTGCTCGGTATTTTTCGGGGCATCTGCCATGAAAAACATCCTAGCGAACTGTAGGGAGTACGGGACTTGAACCCGTGACCGACGGATTATGAGTCCGCTGCTCTAACCGGCTGAGCTAACTCCCCCTGTGGAACCTAACTAGCCTACCGCTCGCGACGCACGCGCTTGCGTGCACGCTTCACGGCTGCACGAACTTTGCGTGCGGCAACTCTAACGTCTCGCCTAGCCTCGTAGAACTTCTCACGAACGTCGTCTCGGTAATCCTCAATGCGATCCTTCAATGAATCGCCAGCCTCTTCGACACGTTCAGCCAAAGCCTCGGCACGGCTGCGGAAGCTCAGAATTTGCTGGTGCAAGTTTGGTGACAGTCGACCGATTGGAAGGTTGTACTCAGGAAGGTTGTCGTCTGAGGTGTTGGCCAACTCGCCAACGTATAGGTCTTCGAAAATCTTGAGAGTGCGCTGAATGTCGTGCGCTTGAATGAGGTAGAGCGAGTTCTCCGAGAGGCGCTCGAGCTCAGCTTCGTCTGCGGTAAGAACGCGGTTTAGGCGGTCTGCGAAGGCATCTACGTCGTCTGGCGGGAACAGGTAACCGTTGTCACCGTCGTGAACTAGGTGTGGCAACGCCATCGCATCGGCTGCAATTACAGGACGACCGGATGCCATCGCCTCCATGGTCGCGATGCTCTGAAGCTCTGCAATCGAAGGCATGGCGAAAACTGTGCAACGCTCATAGGCCTTCGGGAGGTCTTCTTCGGAAATGTGACCGTAGAAATTGACCTTGTCGCGAATTCCGAGCTCAGTAGCAAGTTCTTCCAGGTAAGCCTGTTCTCCACCCTTACCAACAAGTTCAACCTGAGTGCCAAGTTCTTTAGGAAGCTTGGCCACGGCCTTTAGCAAGTTATGGATGTGCTTCTCGTAGTCGAGGCGACCGAGGAAGAGCACGCGAGGCGGGTTGTTGCTTGGAGGGGTCTCGTTCTTGAACTTACTTGCATCGATACCGCAAGAGATTGCCAGCACGTCTTTGACTCCAGCCGCAGCCTCGAGCAGCTCTGCAGCGCGACGAGTAGGTGTGGTGATGGCATCGACCTTCGCGAAGAAGCGACCGGCATCCTTCCAGGCCTGCTTCATAGCCCAGGCTTCAAGGAACTTCGGGATGATGACCGAGTACTTGATGAGGTTCTCAGGCATGATGTGGTTGGTTGCAACCACGCGAATGCCACGCTGTTTTGCGCTGCGTACCAGCGCGCGGCCCATAATCAGGTGGCTCTGGATGTGAACCACGTCCGGCTTGATGGAGTCCATCAGGCGATCGGTTCTGCGCTTTAGCGTGAAAGGCCAGATGAAGCGCAGGGTTTCGTGTTGTGGAAGCTTATAAGAACGAACACGGTGAACGGTCATGTTCACGCCGTCGATGGTCTCGGTGAAGGTTCCGTACTTTGATGAGTAAGCCGGAGCGATGATGTGAACATCGTGACCGCGGCGGACAAGACCACCGGCTAGACGCTCTGCGAAACGCGAGGCGCCGTTAATGTCTGGTGGGAAGGTATCGCAGCCGATAACTACCTTGATGCGGCGATCTGGTAAACCAGCAGAAGCCATGGATTGTGTTCCTTCAGGAGAAAGCATTACCTGACAAGTTTACCTTGGGAGCCTTTTGCGCTTGCTCCAAACCGCCGCACGACGTTTGGCCAGCAAGACCTCAGGGTGGAACTGGCTGAGGAGCAAAACGCCGACGATGGCGGCACCGCCGCAGATGATGAACAAGATGATGGTGAAGAAGTTGGCCTGGTGAGCTTCACCCAGAATGGTACCCGCGATGAGAACCGCCACCATTGGGTCGACCACAGTTAGGCCGGCGATTACTAAGTCTGGTGGCCCAGACGCATAAGCACTTTGCACGAACCACCCACCGAGCGAAACGGCCACACCGAGCATCACCAAACAGAAGAAAGTGAGCCATTCGAACTCGCCCTGGAGAACTCGCTGAATGACCACCTTGGTCAACGTCGCAACGAAACCGTAGAGCACACCCGCTGCGCCAACGAAGTAGAGCGGCTTGGCTGGAAATCGCTTGGTGAGCACGAAGAAACCGAGGATAGCGAGGATGACACCTAGGATGCTGAGCACCTGCCACATCTGGCTGTCGGTAAGTACGTATTCGTGCGCGATGCTAGACGCGGTGGTTACGAACCCGCCGACGCCGAGAATGCAGAGCCCGATGGCAATCATGGTGATGCGATTTAGCTTGGTCTTACTCATCCGCGCATTGAGAACTGACGTGACGACCAAGGCAATCGCCCCGAGCGGCTGCACAACAATAAGTGGCGCGAGTGAGAGGGCTGAAATCTGGAACAGAACTGCAATGCCTAGAAGGCCGGTACCGATAAGCCATCGTGGGCGTTTAATAAGGCTGACGAGCTGCTTGATGCTCAATGAGCCCGAAGACTTGCCCTTGCCCTGCTGCTCCCCTACGGCATCGTTTTGCCACTGGGCACCGAACGCGAGGGCAACCGCGCCAATCAGGGCGAGAACAACCGCAAGATAGCGGAGGTCTAGACCCGTGAATATTTTCATAAATGTTGCCCCTAGCAAACTCTCCTATAAGACTACCGCGACGGCAGAATGACTATCCGCGTGCTGTAAATTTGTGTAATGCCTGTTAGAAGAATCTGCATCACCGGTGAACCGGTACTCCACACTCGCGCTGCCGAAGTTACCGTTTTCGACGACGAACTTCGCGAACTAGTTGCAGACATGTACGTCACCATGGACAAGGCGCCGGGCGTTGGCCTGGCGGCAACTCAGGTGGGCGTTGGGCTCCGCGTATTTGTATACGACTACGAAGACGAGGACGGCAACCCGGTTCGCGGCGAAGTTATCAACCCGGTGCTAGAGCTTGGCCCGATCGAGACTGGCGAGGCTGACTGGGATACCGAACAGGAAGGCTGCCTCAGCGTTCCAGGCGAACGCTTCCCTCTGAAGCGCGCAGACTGGGTGAAACTGACCGGCGTAGACCTGGAACAGCGCCCTGTGAGCATTGAGACCACCGGATGGTTGGCTCGCATCTTCCAGCACGAATTCGACCACCTTGATGGCTTCCTTTACGTTGACAAGCTGGCCGAGCCACACGCCTCGGATGCGAAGAAGATTGTCATGAAAAACGACTGGGGCAAGCCAGGACTTTCCTGGCTACCTGGCAAGGACAAACTAGAGGGCTAGTCCTTGAACAGATCGTCGATTGTTAGATCGGCGTCTTCTGCCGATTCCGAATCACTTTCTGGGAATGCTTCAGCCTCGGCATCGTCAATGCTTTCGCTCGCAACCGAATTCTCAGCTACTGGCTCTGGCTCATAAACCGGCTCCGGTTCAAATACCGGAGGCAAAACCCCAGCCTCGTGAAGAGCGAGCGCTAACTGGCTGCGAGTGACCACGCCCAGCTTCTCCTGGAATGAATCCAGAATCCAACCGATGCGGGTCACGGTGAGTTCGGTCTCCTGCGCGAGAGACTGGTCGCTGGTAGCGTTTGCAAGCGCCTCGAAAACACGCTGTTCAATCTCGTTCAGGTTATTCAGGCGGAACACCCAGCGCTGGTTCGAGCCGTGTTCGACTCCGGCTTCCTCGAAAAACTCTTGGAGCGCCGCGAAATCAACGTGCTTTTCGAGCGAACCGGCATCCTCAAGCGCGTGGAAAATCTCTTCCGCGGTTTCCTCTTCGGACACAAAGTCGGATGCACCGCATCGGATGGCCTCAAGAGACATGGGAATCGAATTGAAAGGCCCGGTCAGCACAAAAGCTGGAAGTTTTCCGTCGCGTCCTAGGTTGCGGCGAATAAATCGGCGGATGCTCTCGCTGCCAGAAAGTGTCTTTAGACGGTTATCAACCAGCACAACGTCTACAGCGGCCTCTGCAAGCGACTCAGACGCTACAAAGCCATCTGATTCTTCCCAAACCACATCGAATTGCGGCTGAGTTGCCAGCAACATGCGGCGACCTTCACGGACTAGCGGATCGCCGAACAGCAAACCAACACGTATGGTGCTAGCCATGAGCTGATGCGCTTTCCATTAGTTGTCTGCCAGGTATTCATCGATGCCAGGGAAAATGGCGTTCAGAGTGAAACCGATGCCAGGAACGCGACGTGCTTCAACGCTGCCTTGGAACAGCTGTGCGCGTTCGTGCATGCCGGTGATGACCGGGCCGGTAACTTCCTCGGTGAGCGCTTTCTCGTCGTCCTCGGCGGTATAACCCTCTGGAT
>JBEEJV010000112.1:0-3383 GCA_041169005.1 Actinomycetota bacterium | reverse complement strand
TGCAGCAGCAATCGCAATTGCGGTCATGGTTGCTGTCACATTTACCCCAGCATTCCTTTCTCTCTTGGGAATGAAGATTCTTTCAAAGCGCGAGCGAAAGGCTCTAGGGCTATTCGATGATGCTCACCCAAACACGCCAGAGCGAGTGTCTACTGCTCCGGTATTCGCCAGCAAGCACCCTTGGGTTACGCTCCTCGGCACTGTCCTGGCTCTACTCATCGTCGCCATTCCAGTAACGTCACTCCGCCTCGGATTGCCCGACGGCGCCTCCGAGAACACCAACTCAACCCAGTACCAGGCTTATAAGTTGGTGTCCAAGGGTTTTGGGGTTGGCATGAATGGCCCGCTGGCCGCGATTGTCACCACCGATCAGAAGCGAAATGGTCAAGACCTGCTCAACTTTGAGGCTGAAGTAACCAACCGTGTTATGGATCTGAAGAATGTGGATTCCGTGGTTTACGGTGGCGCGTCTTCGGATGGAAAGACACTTTTGTTCCAGGTGCTTCCAAAGGGCGGGCCAACAAGTGTCGCAACCGAAACGCTGGTTCGGGACATCCGCGCCGAGAATAGCGTTTTCCAGTCTGAACTGAACTCGGGGCTTGAGGTCACCGGGCTTGCCGCTGTAAACATCGACATCTCAAAGAAGCTCGCCGATGCATTGCCGCTTTACCTGAGCACGGTGATGATACTTTCGCTTCTTCTACTCATGATTGTCTTCCGCTCGCTGGCTGTGCCATTGCTAGCAACCGCCGGATTCCTTTTGAGCGTTTTCGCAGCGCTCGGAGCCGTGACCGCAGTATTCCAGTGGGGTTGGCTAGGAGCCGTTTTCGACGTTCACGATCCGGGCCCGATTCTCGCGTTCTTGCCAACCATGGTCATTGGTATTTGTTTCGGCTTGGCCATGGACTACCAGCTGTTCCTCGTGTCAGGAATGCGTGAGGCATACGTCCACGGCAAAACTGCAAAAGAGGCGATCAACTATGGCGTTCATCTAAGCCGTCAGGTTGTCGTTGCGGCTGCTGTGATCATGGTTAGCGTTTTCGGAAGCTTCGCATTCAGCGAGCAGGTCATGCTTCGAGCAGTCGGTTTCGGGCTGGCGGTTGGCGTTTTGTTCGACGCATTCCTGGTGCGTTTGCTGTTCGTGCCAGCAGTCATGACGATTCTGGGCGACAAAGCTTGGTATCTGCCGAAGTGGCTGGATCGAATGCTTCCAGACTTCGATGTGGAAGGCGCCGAACTAGAGCGCACGCACCATCACTAAGCAAAGCAGAAGTCGAAATAGATAGACCGCGCAGGCGGTTTGGTTCTTTAGAAATAGAAGCCGGCGTAAAAGTTAGGCTTGTCAGGCGCATTCAAGGCGCAAATGTAAGAGGGAGATCAAATGGATCAAGCAGCTAAGTGCCCAGTAGTTCACGGCGGCCACACCACCACCGGAGTTTCAAACACGAACTGGTGGCCTAACGCCTTGAACCTCGACATCCTCCACCAGCACGACACCAAGACAAACCCGTTTGGCCCTAACTTCAACTACCGCGAAGAGCTCAAGAAGTTAGACGTTGAGGCTTTGAAGGAAGATTTGAAGGCTCTGATGACCGACAGCCAGTCGTGGTGGCCGGCAGACTGGGGCCACTACGGCGGACTCATGATTCGCATGGCTTGGCACTCAGCGGGTTCTTACCGCACCTCAGACGGTCGCGGAGGTGGCGGTACCGGTAACCAGCGATTCGCGCCTCTCAACTCTTGGCCGGACAACGTAAACCTCGACAAGGCTCGTCGTTTGCTTTGGCCCATCAAGAAAAAGTACGGAAACAAGATTTCTTGGGCAGACCTCATGATCCTCGCTGGCAACATGGCTTACGAGTCGATGGGTCTAAAGACCTTCGGTTTTGCTTTCGGTCGCGAAGACATCTGGCACCCAGAGAAGGACACTTACTGGGGTAGCGAGAAGGAGTGGCTCGCCGCATCGGATGAGCGCTATGAAAATGTTGAAGACCCTTCGACTCTCGAAAACCCACTTGCCGCTGTTCAGATGGGTCTCATTTATGTGAACCCAGAGGGCGTGAACGGCAAGCCTGACCCGCTAAAGACAGCGCAGCAGATTCGAGAGACCTTTGGCCGCATGGCCATGAACGACGAAGAAACCGTCGCACTAACCGCTGGTGGTCACACCGTCGGCAAGGCGCACGGTAACGGAAACCCTGCAAACCTCGGGCCAGCTCCGGAAGGCGCCGACGTCCACGAGCAGGGTCTTGGATGGCAGAACCACACCACCCGAGCTGTTGGCCGCGACACCGTTTCATCGGGCATAGAGGGTGCCTGGACCACCAACCCAACTAAGTGGGACAACGGTTACTTCCACATGCTCTTCAACTACGAGTGGGAGCTAACCCACTCGCCAGCCGGCGCGCAGCAGTACGTCCCAGTCAACATCAAGGAAGAAGACAAGCCGGTCGATGTTGAGGACCCGAGCATCCGTGTAATGCCGATGATGACCGACGCCGATATGGCGATGATCAAGGACCCGGCATACCGCGAAATCTCAGAGCGTTTCTACAACAATCCTGATTACTTCAGCGAAGTATTCGCGCGCGCGTGGTTCAAGTTGACTCACCGCGACCTCGGCCCAAAGGCTCGCTACATCGGTCCAGATGTACCTGCCGAGGACCTTATCTGGCAGGATCCAGTTCCTGCTGGCAACGCAAACTTCGATGTTGCGGCTGTGAAGGCTGCCATCCAGGCTTCGGGTGTGTCCGTGGCCGAGCTTGTTGCGACCGCATGGGACAGTGCCCGCACCTTCCGCGGATCTGACAAGCGCGGTGGCGCTAACGGTGCACGCATCCGCCTCGAGCCACAGCGCAGCTGGGTTGGCAACGAACCTGAGCGCCTAAACCGCGTTTTAGCAGTTCTAGAGCCAATCGCTGCCAACACCGGTGCAAGCATCGCAGACGTGATTGTTCTCGCCGGAAACATTGGTGTTGAACTTGCAGCCAAGGCCGCTGGCGTGACTGTAAGCGTCCCATTCGTAGCAGGTCGTGGAGATGCGACTGCAGAGCAGACCGATGCTGCCTCCTTCGCCGTACTAGAGCCTATTCACGACGGATTCCGTAACTGGGTGAAGGAAACATACTCTGTTCAGCCTGAAGAACTACTTCTAGATCGAGCACAGCTCATGGGACTTACCGCCCCTGAGATGACCGTTCTTCTTGGTGGTCTACGCGCCATCGGAGCAAACTATGCGGGCAGCAAGGATGGCGTGTTCACCGAACGTGTGGGCGAACTGACCACCGACTTCTTCGACGTGCTTACCGACATGACCTATGTGTGGGAGCCGCGTGGAGCGAACGCCTACGTTCTTCGCAACCGCAACACTGGCGAAGCCAAGT
>JBEEJV010000111.1:0-5064 GCA_041169005.1 Actinomycetota bacterium | reverse complement strand
CGTCAGAATTGCGATCGTTGTAGAGGTCGGCCAAACGCAGCAACATAGTTCCGTCGCCTTTGAATGCCTGTGTAAATGCTTGCGTAAGTATTGGCCAGTAAGCATTGGAATAGAGCGCCATGTCGATTCCTGCATTTGCACCCCACACGTTAACTTCTCGGTTGTTATCCGTCGATGGAATGCTCGTGGTTTCCAAGGTTTTCAAGAAAGCTGAGACCTTGGCGCGGGCTTGAGAAAGCGTGCCGCTAAATGGGCAGTTGCTTGAAGCCATACAGTCGGTCAGGTAGTTGTTGAAAGCGTTGTCGAAACCTTTGAGTTGGATGACGCTTTGGTCATCGTTAGAGACGGTAGGGTCTACGGCACCATCGAGAACCATTCGTCCAACTTTGGTAGGGAAAAGCGACGCATAGGTTGCACCCAGTAAAGTCCCATAGCTGTAGCCGAGGTAGTTGAGTTTGCTATCGCCCATTACAGAGCGAAGCACATCGAGGTCCTTCGCAGCACTTATGGTGTCTATGAAACCTAGTGCCGGACCGGTTTTCTTGGCGCAGGCTGCGGCGAATTTAGCCATCGACTTGCGAGATTCCGCGAGGTCCTTTGCGGAACCAAGCGGATACCCGGTGCTTCCGTAAAGCAGTCCATCTAGTTGCGCCGGGCTATAGCAAGAAACCGCTGGGCTGCTGTGCTGAACACCACGAGGGTCGAAACCAACAAAGTTGTAGTTTTGGCGCAACTTATTCGTGCCAACAGAAGTGAGGCTGTCCTGGACAAAGTCATAACCACTAGCACCTGGGCCGCCAGGGTTGAAAATTACAGACCCAAGAGGCTTGGCAACACTGGCGCGATGATATATGACGGCGATGCCAATTGACTTGCTCTTGAGGTTGGACCAGTCCATAGGGACTTGAACCTTGCCACAGTAAAGATCAGTTCCACATGAGTTCCAGGAAACTTTTTGCCCAAGGTACTCGGCCTTGGAAGTTGGCTGAGCAGCCGCCATCACGGATGGAGCAATTACAAAGCCAGCTGCAAGAATAGCCGCTGCGATAGCAGCGCCGATGACACGCTTAGCAGCGTCGTTTGGTGCCTTAGCCAAGTTGCTAGTCCTTTCGGCGCAGAGATACCGCCAGTGCTTCAAGTGTGAGTAAGTCTCGCACATTGGCATCGATGCGCTTGCGTGCAACCGCAATACTCTCAAGTTTTTCTAAGGTTTCGGCAGGGGTGGTGGCGTTTGCGAGATCGCTGATGCCCGCGGCCAAATCCTGGTTTACTAGCGGAACGCCAGCCTTAAGCTGCACAGAAATTACATCGCGGTAGAGCGAGAGCAGATCCACCAAGATACGGTCAATGCCATCTCGCATACTGCGCGTTGCGCGTCGCTTCTGCGCCTCTTCGAGTTGCTTAAACTCAGTGCGAAGTCCTGGCGGAATTGTCTCCCCCAAGGCTATTCCAAGAGTTCCCATAAGCTGCTCGCGCTCTGCCTCATCACGCTGGGCAGTTAGAGCATCAGCGTCCTTCTTTGCGATGGAAAGCCACTGGTCGGCGGTAAGCATCGCACTCGATACTCCACGCATATTTAGAGCGGACAGCAGGGTTTCGCGGCGTCGCGAACGAGCCTCGGTGCTTGTCGCAAGGCGCAACGCCATACCGATGTGACTCTGCGATTCGGCGGCAACTTGAAGAGCAAGTTTCGGCTCGACACCGTTACGCGAAACCAACAAATCGGCAACCGCCTCGACACTCGGAACCTTGAGGCCAATACGGCGCACCCGCGAGCGAATAGTTGGCAGCAGGTCCGCCTCAGAAGGCGCGCAAAGAATCCAAAGGGTGTTTACAGGCGGCTCTTCAAGGGCCTTCAGCAGCACATTCGATGAACGCTCGGCCATGCGGTCGGCATCCTCGATAATCATGATTCGATAGCGACCCATCGACGAACCAAGGTACGAATTTGAGACCATGTTTCGAATTTCTTCGATGCTGATCTGCACGCGCTCGGTTGCGAGAGTGGAGACGTCAGGGTGGGTACCGCTGGCCACCATTCGGCAAGACTTGCACTGGCCACAACCACCCTCGTCGCAGAGCAAAGCTGCGGCAAATGCTGTGGCCAGATTGCTGCGGCCAGAACCAGGAGGACCGGTGAAAAGCCAGGCGTGGTGAACGCCCTGGTCACGGTGCTTGATTGCGAGTTCGAGCTGAGCGACGGCCTCTGGCTGACCGGCGAGGTCGTTCCAGATTGGCATCGAAGTTGAGGCTGTTGCAGACATGGACTAGCCCAGAACTGTGTTTACGCGAGCGCGAATCTGAGCCTGCATTTGTTCAACGGTTTGGCTGGCATCTACCACCAGGAAACGGTCGGGTTCGTTGCTGGCCAGCTGCAGGAAGGCCTGGCGAGTTGCCTCAAAGAACTCGACTTTTTCACGCTCAAGACGGTCCGGCTCCTGACCGGTTGTGTTGCGGCGGGCGCGAGCACTGGCGGCGTCAAGATCTAGCAGAATGGTCAGGTTTGGCAGCAGCCCACCGGTAGCCCAAATGCTGATTCCACGAATCTCTTCCATGCTGAGTTCACGTCCGGCACCTTGGTAAGCCACCGAAGAATCGAGGTAACGATCACTCATCACAATCTTGCCGGCGGCTAGGGCTGGCTTTACCTTAGTTTCAACGTGATGAGCTCGGTCTGCGGCATAGAGCAGAGCCTCGGCGCGCGGTGAAACCTCACCCTTGCGGTGCAGCAGCATCTGTCGGATTTCAACACCGAGTTCGGTACCGCCCGGCTCTAGAGTGCGAACGATGTCGTGGCCCAGCGAGCGCAAATACTCCTCAAGCAAATTCGCCTGAGTTGACTTACCCACACCGTCGATTCCCTCGAAGGTGATGAAAAGAGCGCTCATACTTCGAGCCTACTTTGATTTGCGGGTAGCGCCACGCTTCACTGTGCGGGTTGTGGCCGTCTTGCGGGCTGCTCCCTTGGAAACCTTGGCAGGTGCGACACCCGGCTCTAGACCGAGCTTCTCTCGACGAATTGCCAACAATTCGTAGGCACGGTCGTTGCTCAGCTCGTCAATCGGTTCATCCTTTGGAATGGTGGCATTCACGAAACCGTCGGTAACGTAGGCACCAAACTGACCGGTCTTAGCGCTGACTGGACCGCCAGACGCAGGGTCTTCACCAAATTCCTTGAGAGGTCCTGCAGCTGCCTTGCGGGCCCCGTACTTTGGCAGCGCGTAGATTGCCACTGCCTCATCCAGAGTGATAGCGAAAATCTGCTCTTCCTCAGTTAGGCTGCGGCTATCGGTGCCCTTCTTCAGATATGGACCGAACTTACCATTCTGAGCGGTAATTTCCGCTCCGGTTTCAGGGTCGTTACCGACGACGCGAGGCAGCGAGAGGAGGCGAAGCGCTTCCTCCAAGGTAATCGTCGATGGGCTCATGCTCTTGAACAGTGACGCGGTCTTTGGCTTCGCAGCCTTCTCGTCATCCAAGGTTACGTATGGTCCGTAACGACCATCCTTGAACAGCACATTGAAGCCGGTCTCAGGGTCGACTCCGAGGACGCGGTCCGTAGCAACCGGAGCCTCAATGAGCTCCTTGATCTTGCTCTGGTTGAGCTCGTCAGGCGCGAGTTCTTCAGGAATGTTGATGACGCGGCGGCCGTTTTCGTCGGCACCTTCCGAACCAGGTTCGACATTGATCTCAAGGTATGGGCCGTACTTGCCGGTACGCAAGGTTACGCCCGAACCCATATCGAACGAGTTGATCGCACGAGGGTCCTGATCGGCCAAGGTCTCTACGGTTCGGGTTAGGCCCGAGTCTCCTCCGGTACCGAAGTAGAAGTCGTGGAGCCACTTGCTGCGGTCGAGCTTGCCATCCGCAATCTGGTCGAGGTCCTCTTCCATTTGGGCGGTGAAGGCGTAGTCGACCAGGTAGCCGAAGTTTTCTTCGAGGTAACGGATTACAGTGAACGCAATCCACTCAGGAACGAGGGCCTGGCCACGCTTGGTTACATAGCCCTTGCTGGTGATGTTGCTGAGGATGGCCGCGTAAGTTGAAGGGCGTCCGATGCCGTCTTCTTCGAGCGCCTTCACCAAGCTCGCCTCGGTGTAACGAGGCGGAGGCAAAGTGACGTGGTCCTTGGCAAACACTTCCAGAGCGTTCAAAACTGTGTCGGTCGACAGAGTTGGCAGTTTCTTCTCGGCTTTGTCGTCCTCGTCGTTACGACCCTCGTCAAACGATTCCTCATAGGCAGCCATGAAGCCGCGGAAGGTTACTACGGTTCCGCTGGCACTGAACTCTGCGCTTGCGAAATGAGTTCCGGTCAGCGGTGCAACTGAAATCTTTGCGGTAGTCGTGCTCACACGCGCATCTTCCATCTGCGATGCAACGGTGCGCTTCCAGATGAGGTCGTACAGTTCGAGCGCGCGACCCATGAGCAGACCGCGAAGGTCTGCAGGTGTGCGGAAGTTGTCCCCAGCTGGACGGATTGCCTCGTGGGCTTCCTGAGCATTCTTGTTCTTGCCGGTGTAAACGCGTGGCTTGTCGGCTACGTACTCCGCACCAAACATGGCCTTGGCCTGAGTGCGAGCAGCGTTGATTGCCTGACTCGACAGAGTTGGCGAGTCGGTACGCATGTAGGTGATGTAACCGTCCTGGTAAAGCTGCTGAGCGGTGTCCATGGTCTGCTTTGCACTCATGCGCAGCTTTCGGCTGGCCTCCTGCTGCAAAGTCGAAGTGGTGAATGGGGCTGCCGGGCGACGGATGCTCGGCTTGCTCTCAACATCTGTCACCTTGATAACAGCTGACGAGTCGGTTACTGCGTTCGCGATGGCAGTTGCGTTAGCCTCGTCCAGAACTAAGACGTCGGCCTTGAGCTTGCCGAGGTCGTCGAAGGAATCACCGGATGCGATGCGCTTGCCCCCGACAGAAACGAGCTTTGCCTCGAATGACGGCTGAGTTGAATCGTTGGTGGCGAAGGTCGCCTTCACGTCGTAATAACTTGCACTGACGAAGGCCATGCGCTCGCGCTCGCGCTCAACAACCACACGGGTTGCCGGCGACTGCACACCGCCA
>JBEEJV010000110.1:0-19770 GCA_041169005.1 Actinomycetota bacterium | reverse complement strand
GGTCTATGACGACCTTATGCACAAACTTGAGGCACTCGAACATCAGTTCCCTGAACTTGTCACCGGCGACAGTCCAACCCAGACCGTTGGTGGTTCGGCAAACCAAACTTTTGCTCCGGTAGAGCACCTCGAGCGCATGATGAGCCTTGACAACGTCTTCTCGCACGACGAGATGACCGAGTGGTTGGCTAAGGCGGAGGGGGCTGGGGCTGGAGCTGCGGTCGGTTCTGGCACTGCGGTTGGTTCTGGCGCTGGGTCGGTACGCTTCCTTTGCGAACTCAAGATTGACGGCCTCGCGATCAACCTGCGCTACGTTCGCGGTCAGCTGGTATCGGCTGCAACCCGTGGCGATGGGGTGGTCGGCGAGGATGTAACAGCGAACGTAAAGACAATCAAGGGCATCCCACACTCGCTTTCCGGAGATGGAATTCCCGAGGTTGTAGAAGTTCGCGGCGAGATTTTCTTCGGGCTGGCCGACTTTGCCGAGTTGAACGCTGGATTGATTGCACAGGGTAAGGCGCCGTTCGCCAACCCGCGTAACTCTGCCTCGGGTTCGCTGCGACAGAAGGACGCTTCGGTTACCGCGAGCCGTCCGCTCCAGATGTTGGTCCACGGTGTTGGCGCCTGGTCTGACGCGCCGGTCGCTAATCAGAGCGAGCTGTATGCACTCTTGGCAGGATGGGGTCTCCCAACCAGCAATCGATTCCGTGTTGTCGATTCCGCAGCCGAAGTGCTCGCCTATCTAGACGAGTTCCAGGCCAAGCGCCACTCGCTCGAACACGAGATCGACGGCGTTGTTGTGAAGGTAGATTCACTATCTGCCCAACGAGAACTCGGTGCAACCAGCCGCGCTCCGCGCTGGGCAATCGCCTATAAATACCCACCTGAGCAGGTAAACACCAAGCTCGTCGATATCCGCGTGGGCGTCGGCCGCACCGGCCGCGCAACCCCATTTGCTGTAGTTGAGCCGGTCAAGGTAGCCGGCTCAGTCGTAGAGTTCGCAACGCTGCACAACCAAGACGTAGTGAAGGCAAAGGGTGTCCTTATCGGCGACACCGTTGTGTTGCGCAAGGCCGGCGACGTCATCCCCGAAATCCTCGGTCCGGTCGTGGAACTCCGCGATGGCAGTGAACGAGCCTTCGTGATGCCAAGCAACTGCCCAGACTGCGGTGCCCCGCTCGCACCTGCCAGCGCGGGCGATGTAGACCTCCGCTGCACCAATACCCGCAGCTGCCCGGCTCAGCTGCGCGAGCGCGTCGCCTACCTCGGTTCGCGCGGCGTCCTAGACATCGAAGCACTCGGCTATGTAGCAGCCTGCGCGCTCACACAGCCAATCGAGCCGGAGCAGCCGCCGCTGACAAGCGAGGCCGGCCTGTTCGACCTCAAGCTCGAAGACCTTCTCCCAATCAAGTCACTGGTACTAGACCCGGATACTGGCCTGGCCAAGCTGAACGAGAACGGCACACCTAAGGTGGTCGAGTTCTTCGCAAAGAAAGACGGCTCACCTGCCGAGGTCGCCCTCAAGCTCTTGCGCAACCTCGAAGAGGTCAAAACCCGCCCACTCTGGAGATTCCTCACCGCACTGTCGATTCGCCACGTCGGCCCAGTTGCCGCCCGTGCGCTCGCAACCCACTTCGGTTCGCTTGACCGCATCTTTGGGGCAAGCACCGATGAGCTCAGCCAAGTAGATGGCGTCGGGGCCACCCTCGCGCAGAGCATCAAAGACTGGATCGCCGTCGACTGGCACCAGGAGATCATCGAACGGTGGCGTGCAGCCGGAGTGCAGCTCGAAACCCCGGGTCACGAAGGCCCAGGCGCGGCTCCAGCCGAAGGCGGAATCTTCACTGGAATGTCCATCGTCGCAACCGGAAGTCTCAAGCAATTCACTCGCGAGCAGATCGAAGAGGCAATCATTTCGCGCGGCGGCAAGGCAGCCTCGAGCGTGTCCAAGAAGACATCGTTCGTCGTCGCCGGAGAGAACGCCGGTAGCAAGCTCGCGAAGGCCGAGGAACTTGGCATCGAAGTTATCGACGAAGACGAGTTCGTCCGCCGCATCAGTGCCTAGCGGCTCAACAAGTAAACTTGTAACAACCCACCAATCGACGGAGACACATGTCTGAAATTACGCCTGATTTGGTACGTCACCTTGCTGGCCTAGCCCGCATCCAGGTCACCGATGAAGAAGTTGAGAGCTTTGCAAAGCAGCTCGGCCTTATCGTTGACTCGGTTGCAACCGTAAAGGCCGCAGTCCAGGGCGATGTTCCTGCCACCAGCCACCCAATCCCAATGGCCAACGTCTTCCGCGAAGACGTAGTCGAGCCATCGCTGACCCAGCAGGAAGCCCTAAGCGGTGCTCCAGACAGCGCCGATGGTCGTTTCCGTGTCCACGCAATCTTGGACGAGGAGTAAGCCATGACCGACTACACCCGTAAGTCTGCTACCGAGCTCGTAGAGCTCCTTGCTAGCGGCGCAGTCACCTCGGTTGAGTTGACCCAGCAGTTCCTAGACCGCATCGAAAAGTACAACCCGGTTGTAAACGCCTACCTGCACGTTTCGGCAGAGGGTGCGCTTGCAACCGCAGCGGATGTTGACCGTCGTCGTGCCGCAGGGGAGAAGCTTCCAAAGCTTGCCGGTCTGCCAATCGCGGTAAAGGACAACCTGACCACCACCGATGCACCAACCACTTCTGGTTCGAAGATCCTTGAAGGTTGGGTTCCTCAGTACGACGCAACTGTCGTAAAGAAGCTTCGCGAGAATCTAATGCCAATCCTTGGCAAGACCAACCTCGACGAGTTCGCAATGGGTTCGTCAACCGAAAACTCGGCGTTCGGCCCAACCCGTAACACCTGGTCGCTAGACCGCATCCCTGGTGGTTCGGGCGGTGGCTCGGCATCTGCCGTCGGTGGTTACCTTGCACCTCTTGCAATCGGTTCAGACACCGGTGGTTCAATCCGCTTCCCAGCATCAATGACCGGAACTGTCGGCATCAAGCCAACCTACGGTGCAGTTTCGCGATACGGTCTGGTTGCTCTAGCTTCATCGCTAGACCAGATTGGTCCTGTATCGCGCAGCGTCGAAGATGCAGCGCTCCTGCAGGACATCATCGCCGGACACGACCCACACGACAGCACCTCGCTGCCAACCAGCCTCGGTTCAATGGCCGAAGCGGCAAGCAACAAGGACGTCAAGGATCTTCGCATCGGTGTTATCAAGCAGCTAACTGGCGAAGGCTTCCAGGCCGGCGTACAGAAGCGCTTCGACGAGAGCATTGAGGCCCTAAAGGCCGCCGGTGCCGAAATTGTCGAGGTCGACTGCCCATCATTCGAGTACGCGATTGCCGCCTACTACCTCATCCTTCCGGCTGAGGCTTCGTCGAACCTTGCAAAGTTCGACTCGGTTCGTTTCGGTCTGCGCGTTACCCCAGAGGGCAACCCAACCATCGAGCGCGTAATGGCTGCAACCCGTGAGGCCGGTTTCGGCCCTGAGGTAAAGCGCCGAATCATCCTCGGAACCTACGCACTTTCGAGCGGTTACTACGACGCTTACTACGGCAGTGCGCAGAAGGTTCGTACCCTCATTCAGCGCGACTTCGCGAAGGCTTTCGAGGTTGCAGACGTTCTAGTTTCGCCAACCGCTCCAACCACCGCGTTCAAGCTTGGTGAAAAGGTCAGCGACCCACTAGCAATGTACCTAAACGACATCGCCACCATCCCAGCCAACCTTGCTGGTATCCCGGGCATTTCGCTTCCAGTTGGAACCGCCGATGAAGACTCGCTCCCAGTCGGTATCCAGTTCCTAGCCCCTGCGATGCAGGACGCGCGTTTGTACCACGTTGGTGCGGCGCTCGAAAGCATCCTCGAGGCAAAGTGGGGCCAGACCTGGCAGTCGTTCGCACCTGAACTCGAAACTCTTGTATCGGAGGTCAAATAATGGCTAAAGCCGAATTGATGGACTACGCCAAGGCTCTCGAGCAGTTTGAGGTTGTCATTGGTCTAGAGGTTCACGTTGAGTTGAACACCAACACCAAGATGTTCTGTGGCTGTGCAAACGTGTTCGGCGATGAGCCAAACACCAACGTCTGCCCAATCTGTATTGGTCTTCCAGGTTCGTTGCCTGCGGTAAACAAGAAGGCCGTCGAGAGCTCAATCTCGATCGGTCTAGCTCTTGGCTGTGAGATTGCGCCTACCGGCCGTTTCGCTCGCAAGAACTACTTCTACCCAGACCTCGCAAAGAACTTCCAGACTTCGCAGTACGACGAGCCAATCGCGTTCGAAGGCTCGATCGACATCGAAGTTCCAAGCGGAAACCTATTCACCGTTGCCATTGAGCGCGCTCACATGGAAGAAGACGCCGGAAAGCTCACCCACGTTGGTGGTTCGACCGGTCGTATTCAGGGCGCGGAGTACTCGCTAGTCGACTACAACCGTGCCGGTGTTCCGCTGGTTGAGATTGTGACCAAGCCGGTCTTCGGCGCGGGTGCTGAGGCGCCTGAGCTTGCCGCCGCTTATGTTCGCTCAATTCGCGAGATCGTCAAGGCTATGAACGTCTCGGATGCCCGCATGGAGCGCGGTAATGTGCGCTGTGACGCAAACGTATCGCTTCGCCCACACGGCCAGGAGAAGCTCGGTACCCGCACCGAGACCAAGAACGTAAACTCGCTCCGCTCAATCGAGCGTGCGGTTCGTTATGAGATCCAGCGTCAGGCGGCCATCCTCGCAAAGGGTGGAACCATCGTTCAGGAAACTCGCCACTGGCACGAAGACAAGGGCGCTACCAGCTCTGGTCGTCCAAAGAGCGACGCCGATGACTACCGCTACTTCCCAGAGCCAGACCTGGTTCCGGTACAGCCTTCGAAGGAGCTCATTGAGAGCCTTCGCGCCAAACTACCTGAGAAGCCAGCAGACCGCCGCAAGCGTCTACAGGCTCTATGGGGCTTCGCAGACCTAGAGTTCCGCGATGTTGTAAACGGTGGCCTTCTAGACCAGATCGAAGAGACCGTTGCCGCCGGCGCAAAGCCACAGGCTGCGCGTAAGTGGTGGACCGGCGAGATCGCTCGTTTGGCCAACGCCGACGACAAGGACATCCTCGAGCTCGCAATTACCCCTGCGGATGTTGCTGAGCTTGCAGGCCTAGTTGAGGCTGGCAAGATCAACGACCGCTTGGCTCGTGAGGTTCTAACCTACGTCCTAGCTGGCGAGGGTTCGCCTGCTGCGGTTGTTGCCGCTCGTGGCCTTGAAGTGGTCTCGGACGACGGCGCACTTATCGCCGCAATCGAAGCGGCACTCGCAAAGCAGCCAGATGTCCTCGGTGCGATCCGTGAGGGACGTATGCAGGCTGCTGGAGCTGTAATCGGTGCGGTTATGCAGGCGATGAAGGGCTCGGCAGACGCTGGTCGTGTGCGCGAACTCATCATTGAGATGGCAAACAAGTAATCCATTTAAAGAAAAACTCCGCTCGGCACACAGGCTCGGGCGGAGTTTTTCGTTAAGCGGTTTTAAGAGCCGTCTAGTTCTGTGACACCCAGACGAACTCAGGGTTTAGGTCGCCCGCGAACTTGACGATGTGCTTCTGCAACACCCACTGCACACGCTCTAGAGCTTCGGCATCTTCGCCTTCGCAGTTCAGCACCAGGTGGGTTTCGCTAGGCAGCACATCGGCGGCTGCGTTTTCAAGGGCATAGTGGTGGCCGCCTTCAATCTCGGTCACGTTGATCTTGTGACCTAGGTGCGAGGCAACCTGCTTCGCATAGCGAGCTGGGCGTTCTATCTCTACAACTGCCTGTGATTTCATCATGCAATAAACCTAAGAACCATTTAGTTTATGTGCAACTAAGGCGAGCCTTATGAAGGTGTTTGCGACCGCCTAGGAAAGACGAAGGTGAGGATTTGGGCAGTTAGGCCTCGTTGGCGTGCTGGTGCCGCTTTGGTAGCACCCAGATGAGAACAACGGCGAGGGCAATGGTGCAAAGTACTCCGCCACCAAATACGGCAAGTGAGGCCTGATGGGCGATAGCCTCGCCTGCGTTGCTAATGCCTTTGCCTGCGTTTGCCGACAGGCTGATTAGCACACTAAGGCCAAGCGCGCTACCAAGCTGAACGTGAGTGCTGACGATGCCCGAAGCGGCGCCTGCATCTTCAGGGGGAACTCCTGCAATGCCGGCCGAGGTTAGTCGAATAGTTGATGCGCCTTGGCCTAGTCCGACGAGTAGCATCGGCAGTGCTACTTCAAAGAAGTAGGAACCATCTGGAGTGAAACGGCTCAGCCAAAGTGTTCCGATAGCTACTGTGGCAAGGCCGCCTGCTAGGAACGGGGTATCTCCGAACTTGCGTGACAGGCGAGGCACGAAGAAAGCGATCGCGAAGCTCGCCAAAGTCATAGGTAGGAATGCGAGACCGGTTTCAAGAGGATTCATGTGTTTCGCAACCTGCAAGAACTGCGAAACAAAGAACCAGAAAGCGGCCATTGAACCCACGAAAAGAGCTCTCGCTAAATTGGCTCCGGTGCGCTGAGCACTCTTGAACAGTCGAAGTGGAACAAGTGGCGCTGCCACCTTTTTCTCAACTTGAACAAACGCTGTCATGAGTGCCAAGCCACCGAGAAGGCAAAGCCAAACTGTTGTGTCCTGCCAGCCCTCTTCGGCCGCACGAATCAAAGCGAAAACAATGCCAAACATTCCGAAGGTGGAAAGTATCGCACCCCAGTAATCGATGCTGCCGCGCTTCGCCTCGGTCTCCTCAAGGTTTCCCTTGGCTGCCAGCATCAAAATTCCAGCGAGCGGAATGTTCACCAGGAAAGCCCAGCGCCAGTCGAAGGCGCCGGCAATCCAACCACCGAGTACAAGGCCGAGGGTTGTGCCGATGCCAGTAATCGAACCGTAGATGGCAAGGGCACGTCCGCGTGCAGGCTGGACCGGGAAGCTGGTGCTTAGAAGCGCAAGAGTGGAAGGGGCAAGGATGGCTGCTGCAGCGCCCTGAAGCACGCGTGCGGTAATCATCATTGTTGCGGTGGAGGATACGCCCACGATGAATGATGCGCCACCGAATAAGGCAAGGCCCAGAATAAACATCTTGCGACGACCGAAAATGTCACCGATGCGCGCACCGAGAAGCAAGAGGCCACCGAACACGAGTGTGTAGGCGTTCTGAATCCAGGAGAGCGATGCGGTCGAGAACCCGAGCGAAGACTTGATCAGTGGCAACGCTGTCACGGCGATTGAGAGATCTACAACAAGTAGCAGATAGCTCAGTGAGATTACGGCCAGTGTGACGTTGGGACGCTTCATGATTCCTCAGGGTTCGTTTGGTTCCAGCCTAGGGCTGCTCCGCAAGTTACCCACAAACTCAAAGGGGTGGAGTTGTTAGGGGTATTGGTAGAGACACCTAGGGGAAACAAAAAAGCCGAAGACATAATGTCTTCGGCTTTGTTTGGGGTGAGTAACGGGACTTGAACCCGCGGCCCCCTGGACCACAACCAGGTGCTCTACCAGCTGAGCTATACCCACCATGTGAAGTGCTTACGCACGACAACCTGAAAAGTTTATCAGGTTTGGCGCTTGAGGGCGAACCTCGGTTTGAACGCGACTACGTGTGTTCCGATGCGACTGGGAACCGGCGGCTACAAACCTTGGGTGGCTGCGCGTTCCGCGGCCTTCTGTGCCTCTTCAGAGGTTGGGCCAGGAAGTGGAACAAAAACAGTTTCGCGGTAGTACTTGAGCTCGGTGATCGACTCCAGGATGTCTGCTAGTGCGCGGTGGTTGCCGCTCTTCTTTGGCATCTGGAAGTAAACGCGCGGGTACCAGCGACGGCTAAGTTCCTTGATGCTCGAGACATCGATGTTGCGATAGTGCAGGTGGGCATCTAGCTCAGGCATGTAGCGGTTGAGGAACATGCGGTCGGTGCCGATGGTGTTTCCGGCTAGGG
Source organism: Actinomycetota bacterium (assembly GCA_041169005.1). GTDB lineage: Bacteria > Actinomycetota > Actinomycetes > Actinomycetales > Microbacteriaceae > Rhodoluna. Next base: position 11,851 of record JBEEJV010000110.1, on the reverse strand, counting down.
GAGCAGTCTTAGCATCTGGCACGAAGCGCTTGATGTATTCCAAAACAACCTGTTCGGCATCGGCAAGGTCGAGGCCTTCTTCGAATTCGTTGATCAGGCCCGAAGTGGTGTGCATGTTGCGCACGAAGTCGTTCATGTTCGCAAGAGAGTCTGGGCGAGGCTTGATGACGATGTCTAGGCCTTCGTCGAGCACCTCTAGTTCATCGTTGGTGATGACAACGGCAACTTCGACGAGGCAGTCGCGCTCAGGGTCGAGACCAGTCATCTCGCAGTCGATCCAGACCAAGTTTGAAATAGTAACCACACCTAAAAACTAAATGCACCCAGATACATTTTGGGCAAACAAAAGAGGCCTCCCGAAGGAGACCTCTTAAGTTTACTTCTGTGCCTAAGCCTTCTTGGACTTGAGCTTCTTTGGCTTTGCAGCCTTGCCGCCGTCCGCAGAGCTCTTGGCTGCCTTGCGGTTCGCCTTGCGCTCTGCACGTCCTGCGTTGAGCCAGTAAAGAACTGGCACGATCACGAGGGTCAGAATGGTCGACGAGAAGAGTCCACCGATCACCACGACTGCAAGTGGCTTGCTGATGAAGCCACCGCCACCGGTAGCACCCAGCGCCATCGGAGTCAGCGCGAAGATGGTGGCAAGTGCGGTCATCAATATCGGGCGCAGGCGCTGACGGGCACCATTCATGATGGCATCCTTTACGCCCATGCCGGTCTCTCGGTATTGGTTCATCAAGTCGATAAGCACAATCGCGTTCGTAACTACGATTCCTACGAGGAGCAACATACCGATTAGCGCTGGTAGGCCCAATGCGGTGTCGGTTACGAGCAGTGCTACGAAGGCACCGGTTGCTGCAAATGGAATCGAAGTTAGCAGCAGAATCGGCTGGAGTAGCGAACGGAAGGTCGCAACCATAACGAGGTAAACGATTGCGATTGCCGCTAGCAGGGCGAGTCCGAGCTGCGCGAACGAGTCGGCCTGATCCTTAGAAACACCACCGATGGCTGCAGTTGCTCCAGCTGGAAGCTCTACCTTTGCCAGGCGCTTGGTTACATCCGCAGTGATGGCACCTAGGTTGTCACCAACCGGCTTTAGCGAAACGGTTGCAGTGGCGTTGCCTTGCTCGCCAGTGATGCTAGTAGGCACGCTTTCATACTTCACCGATGCGATGCTGCTCAGCGCAACGGTGCCGCTTGCAGTGGTGATACCGATGTTGCGAACCTGTGCCACGGTCTTCGGAGCGCTGCTCTTCACCACGTAGATTGGGGTCGAAATCTTGTCGATGTTGACCTTGCCGATTGAGGCTGGCTTCATTACGCCCGCGACCATCGCGCTAACTGCAACCTCACTGAGACCCAGCTTGGCTGCCTTTAGGCGGTTGACTGTGATCTGCAGGGTGCGCTGCTTGGTGGCAAGCGAGTTGGTGATCTCGGAAACGTTCTTGGTTCCCTTCATCGCCTTGGCAACTGCATCGATGCCGCCGGCTAGGGCTGCATCATTAGTTGCGGTCACCTTGATGTCGATGGTGCCGGACGAACCGAAGTTTCCGCCACCCTGCTGGAGCTTCACGGTGCCGAGCGACGAGTCTTTCTTAGCTTCGGCCAAGATTTCCTCGTGTAGCTTGTTCTGATCGATGCCATCCTTGGTAGTTACCTGAAGCTGGATTCCTCCGGCACTTGCACCGAATGCAACGCGACCATCGCCTGCGCTACCAACGGTGGTCAGAACAGTCTTTACGTCCTTGTGCGAAAGCAGGATCTTCTCGAGCTTGATAGAGGCGTTGTTCTTCTGGTCATAGCTCGAACCCGGCTTTAGCTCTTGGGTAAGCGCGAACACGTTTGAGTCGCCGTTGCTAATGAAGTTGGTCTTCAAGAAACCAACCATGCCGAAGGTGAGAACGAGGATAAGCCCGGCTGAAACCAAAGTGATGACAGGGTGTGCCTGGGTCTTGGTGAGGATCGGAAGGTAGCCACGCTGCAACCACGAGTTGCGTTCCTTTTCCTCTTCGGCGTGACGAGCTGCAGCCAGTTCCTTCTTGGTGCTTTCCGAGACTTCGCCCTCAGCTGCAGGTGACTTCATGAACCAGTAAGCGAGTACCGGCACGATTGTCAGCGAAACCAGTAGCGAAGCAGCAAGAGCAATCGCGAAGGTGAATGCGAATGGACGGAAGAGCTGACCGACCAAACCGCCAACGAGGGCGATAGGCAGGAACACTGCGATTGTGGTGACAGTAGCCGCGGTGATTGCAGCCGCAACTTCACGAACCGCAGTCTTGATGGCCTCAAGCTTCGGCTCTCCATAAGAGATGTGACGGTTGATGTTTTCAATCACAACGATCGAGTCATCAACCACTCGACCAATAGCAATGGTCAGAGCGCTCAGGGTGAATAGGTTGAGCGAGTAGCCGGTTGCGTTCAGGCCAATGAAAGTGATCAAGACCGAAGTCGGAATCGAGATAGCGGTAACGATTGTGCTGCGAACGCTCATCAAGAACAACAGGATGATCAAGATCGCGAAACCTAGGCCGAGAAGGCCTTCCTGAGTTAGGTCGTGCAGCGATTTCTCAACGTATGGAGCCTGGTCGAACTGGGTGGTAATGGTTACGTTGCCAAGCTTCTTCTGAAGTTCTGGCAGTGCCTTTGCAACATCGTGACTGATGTTGACGGTGTTGCCGTCCTGAGTCTTGGTTAGTGTGATGCTCAGCGAAGGCTGGCCATTCACACGCGAAATCGACTGCTCAGGCTCGTTGATGTAGGCAACCTTTGCCACGTCGCCGATGGTCAGGGCAGTGATGCTGGTCTTTACGGTTGGGGTCAAAGCTGACAGCGATGGCATGCCCGACATGCTGCTTGCGCCAGTGGCGCCAGAACCGAAGGCCGCTGAACCTGCGCCGGATGGCATGCCGGTTCCGCCAGTTGCTCCACCTAGAAGCGCGGCGTACGCCGAAGCCGATGGAGCACTTGTGGTCGTGCTCATGCCGATGAGTGGGATCGACTTCAAGGCGGCGATGGTCTCAACCGGGGTGCCAACCTGAATGTTTAGCTCGCCAGCTTTGTCAACGATTGTTCCTGCAGGCATGACGAAACCGTTCGACTGCAGTGCGGTGGTGATCGACTGCTCGGTTAGACCGGCGGCCTTCATCTTTGCTGTGTTCAGGGTTAGGTTGATGCGCTTTTTCAGAACGCCGTCGACCGAAACGTCGCGAACGCCGTCAATCGAGGTCAAAATCGGAGTGGCAACATCGGAGATGATCTTGCTCAAAGCCTCGTTGTTGCCGGTGTTCGAGGAAACGCCAAGCGAGATAACTGGGATGCTGTCTAGCGAACCAGAGAGCAGCTTAGGAGTTACACCAGATGGCAAGCCGCTTAGGCCGGCTAGTGCTCCCGATAGGCGCTCATTTACCTGCGCAGTGGTAGTTCCGTAATCGAAGCCAACGCGAACAATCGACATGCTTGACTGCGAGGTGGTCGAGGTGCTTGTAACGCCATCGAGACCGCGAACCGCGCCTTCAACCGCCTGGCTGACCTGAGTGTCGACGACGCTAGGGGAGGCGCCTGCGTAAACGGTGACGATGGCCGCCTGTGGTACCTCGATGGAAGGGAAGAGTTCCTGACGGAGAGATCCGAGGGAGATAAAGCCGAATACTGCGATGATCGCAGTTAGTAGGGCTACAACTGAGCGATTGGCTAGCGAGAGCCTTGACAAGTGGTGCACGGAGCCTCCGATTGTGGAACGAACTTCGAGTCTATCCAGCGCTGCTCGCGCGGGCACTCCTCAAAGTAAACATCTGCACGCGGATTGCCATTCCGTGGCTATAGGCAGTATTCGCAAACGCGAACAAATGAAAACGGGCCTCCCGAAGGAAGCCCGCTCTCAAAAGTCTCAGCCGAGACCCGCTAAGAAACTATGCGAGTTCGAACTGACCGCCTTCTATCTGGCCCTGACGACGGTAAAGGTCGAGCTTGGCGCGAGTGTCTGCGATGTCTAGGTTGCGCATGGTCAGCTGGCCAATGCGGTCTGCTGGGCCGAACGCTGCATCCTCGGTGCGCTCCATCGAAAGCTTCTCTGGGTGGTAGCTGAAGCCATCACCCTCGGTGTTCACGATGGTGTAGTCGTCGCCGCGGCGGAGACGCAGGGTAACCGAACCGTTGACGGCCGAAGCGACCCACTTGGTGAGCGATTCGCGAAGCATTAGGGTCTGTGGGTCTAGCCAGCGGCCTTCGTAAAGGAGTCGACCCATTCGACGACCCTCAATGTGGTAGTTCGCGTAGGTGTCTTCGTTGTGGATTGCCGAGACGAGACGCTCGTAAGCAATGTGAACAAGAGCCATGCCAGGAGCCTCGTAAATACCGCGGCTCTTCGCCTCGATAATGCGGTTCTCAATCTGGTCGCTCATGCCTAGACCGTGACGGCCACCAATCTTGTTGGCTTCAAGCATCAGGTCTACTGCGTTCGAGTAGTCGACACCGTTGATGGCAACCGGACGACCCTGACGGAAGGTGATCTTCACATCTTCTGAGTCGATGCGCACCGATGGGTCCCAGTGCTTCACACCCATGATTGGCTCAACGTTTTCGTAAGATGCGTCGAGGAACTCTAGGGTCTTGGCCTCGTGGGTTGCGCCGAGCATGTTGGCATCGGTGCTGTAGGCCTTTTCAGCGCTGGCACGGTAAGGAAGCTTGCGCTCTAGTAGCCACTCGCTCATTTCCTGGCGTCCGCCGAGCTCGGTTACGAAGTCGTTGTCTAGCCAAGGCTTGTAAACGCGAAGGTTTGGGTTGGCAAGCAGACCGTAGCGGTAGAAGCGCTCAATGTCGTTGCCCTTGTAGGTTGAGCCATCGCCCCAGATCTCCACGCCATCCTCGCGCATTGCGCGAACCAGCAGGGTGCCGGTTACAACGCGGCCAAGCGGGGTGGTGTTGAAGTAGGTCTTGCCGCCGGTGCGTAGGTGGAAGGCACCGCAGGCGATTGCTGCGAGGGCTTCTTCAACTAGCGAGGTGCGGCAGTCGACCATGCGGCCAGCTTCAGCACCGTACTCGAGAGCGCGGGCTGGAATCGACTCGATGTCGGTTTCATCTGGTTGACCGAGGTCGGCGGTGTAAGCGTAAGGAATGGCGCCCTTTTCGCGCATCCAGGCAACGGCCACCGAGGTATCAAGACCACCGGAAAACGCGATGCCGACTTTTTCACCGACAGGAAGGGAAGCTAAGACTTTAGACACCCTGAAAGTTTACCCCAGGAGCGATTTCATCTGCTTATAGATCACGTTAGCGGCCATCACAGGGTTTAGGCGCGATAGGCGATCCATCATGGTTGCATCCGAGCCAATTGTGATTCTTGGCTTGTTGTTCTCAATAGCGTCGATCATGGCTGCCGCCGCAACCGGGGCTTCGGTGGTCTTGAATTTCGCGGCTTGTTCATCGGCGTTCGCTGGCATCGCCATGCCTGAGTTGACGCTGATGTTGGTGTTAATCGCACCCGGGAACACCACGGTAACTCCCACTTTCGTGTCCATAAGTTCTGAACGCAGGCCTTCGGTGAATAGCTTTACGGCAGCCTTCGAGGCCCCGTAAACGCTTTGGCCAGGAACCGGGGCGTATGCTCCCATCGATGAAACATTGAGAATGTGCGCTTCAGGTCGGGTCAGTAGGCCAGGCAGGAATGCCTTCACCATCATCAGTGGGCCGGTGAAGTTCACGTTCATCACCTTTGTGGCCTGCTCAAGTGTGAGGTCTTTGATCATGACGAACGGTTGGATGATTCCAGCGTTGTTGATGATTCCGTCCACTGGCCCAAGCTTTGCCTCCACCAGTGCAGGAAGTGCTGCCACGCCGGCCGCGTCGGTCACGTCAAGCACGAAGGTTTCAACGGTTCCCCCGGCAAGTTTCTTGGTTTCTTCCAGCGTCTCAGCGCGGAAATCGATGGCTGCAACCTTGGCGCCTTTTCCAACCAGCTCAATGGTGAGTTGGCGGCCCATTCCGCTTCCAGCACCTGTTACTACAACAACTTTTCCGTTTACCTTCATGGCCGTGTCCTTTGTTAGCTGCCAGTTAATTGCAGGCTCCTTGTGGGTGCCTGTTAATGCTCAATCTACTCCGATGTTTGCCCGCAAAACCTAGTTAGACCGGTCTGATTAGTAAGGCTCACTTAACTAAAAAAGTGGGCGACCCGAAGGCCGCCCACTTCTTCATCAACCAACTTAGAGTTTGACTGGCTTCGAGCCTTCTGACGAAGCCAAAGCAGCGTCAACAACCTTCATCATCTGGTGGGCTTCGCCGAAGCCAGTTGACATTGGAGTGTTGGTGTTGACGGCAACCAGGAACTCCTGGATTTCTGCAACGAATGCTTCTGCGTAGCCGGTTCCAACGCCAGCACCAGGCATTGCAGCAACATCGTTGAAGTATGGGTGGTTTGGTCCGGTGATGATTCGCTTAGTTCCGTTGAACTTCGCCTCGCCTAGACCAGCTTCGAAAATGTGGAACTCGCCAGCCGACATCGAGTCGAATAGGCCTGAGCCCTTGGTGCCGAATACCTCGACGCCTAGAGTGTTTGGCATGCCGTGTGCGATGCGGCTCATCGATACCTGCGATACCGCACCGTTGGCGTGCTTGGTCGATAGGTGCGCGATGTCATCGTTGGTGACAGGGCCGGTTTCGGTGCTGGTTGATGCACCGTGTCCGATTGCGCCAGCTGCAGCCTTTGGGCGGTCCTTGATTACGGTTACCAAGTTTGCGCTGGTAACTTCCTCAACATCGCCAACCACGAACTGAAGTGCGTCGATCGCGTGCGAACCAATGTCGAGCAGCGCACCTGGGCCAGCCTGCTCAAACGAGTAACGCCAGCTGAGTGCACCCTTAGGGTCGGCGGCGTAATCTGCCAAGTACCATGCACGTGCCGAGTGGATTTCACCGAATACGCCTTCACAGGCTGCCTGCGCAAGAGCGGCGAGCCCTGGTAGGCGGCGGAATGAGAAACCAACGCCGGTGATGGCCTTGCTCTGCTGAGCCAGTGCCAAGAGTGCGCTGGATTCCTTGGTGTTTCGCCCGATTGGCTTTTCTGCAAACAGGTGCTTACCCGACGCAATGACCTTTGGCAGTACTTCGGCGTGCAAGAAGTTTGGAAGCGCAACGCTGATGGCGTCTACGTCCGAGTTAATTAGCTCATCGATGTCGGCGATAGCCTTCGAGAAGCCGTAGCGGTCTGCTACTTTCTGGGCGAGTGCGAGGTTTGGGTCGGCGATAGCGTATAGCTCAACCTTGATTTCGCTCGACAGTGCCATCGAAGCGTTGCGGTAGCCGAATGCGTGAGCCTGGCCTGCCATACCGGCACCGATGATGCCCACCTTTAGTGTCTTGGTCATTTGATTCTCCTTTGAATGGTTTTAGTTGAACTGGACTGGAACACCGAGCTGTTCGATGTATGCCTTTGTGCGTATTGCGATCTGCTTTGGTTCACTGAAGTCCTTGAGCGGGTACATGTCCTGCTCGATGATTGCGAAAATACCCGGGGTGTACTTGTTGGCCTCAGCAAGGATGTCTCCGTATTCAGGCACGCCGTAAGGTGGCTCAACCATGATTCCCTGCTGAACGGCGTCTACGAAGGTGATCTCGTTCTTCAGTACATCGGCAAGTAGGTCTGGTTCAACCTGCTTTAGGTGCAAGTAACCAATTCGCTCCTTGAATTCGCGAACGAGGCGAACGTTGTCACCGTAGTAGTACGAGAAGTGGCCGGTGTCTAGGCAGAGGTTGAGGTACGCGCCGTCGGTCTCGTTTAGGAGTCGGCTAACCTCGCGGTAGCTGCCGATAGGGGTTTCAGCATGCGAGTGGAACTGCTGCTTAAGGCCGAATTCGTTTAGTAGGCGCTTGCCAAGTTCGTTGTGGTTGCGAGTTAGGTTGGCCCATTCGTCCTCGCTGTAGGTGCGCGATGAAGTAACCGGACCGTTGCCGTTGTCGGCGCGTTCCCACATTTCAGGGATGACGATGAGGTGGCCGGCTCCTTGAGCTGCGGTCATCTTGGCAACTGCCGAGACGGACTCCCAGTACTTGTCGACGGCATCTGCGCCCTTGTGCAGGCCGGTGAATACTGTTCCACCGGAAATCTTGAGGTTGTGAGCTGCTACACGCTCTGCAACTGCCTGTGGGTCCAATCCCATGTAGCCATAAGGGCCAAGTTCGGTCCAGGTGTATCCGGCTTCCTGAACTTCACGCAGGTACTGCTCGGATTCTGGTTGCTTAGGGTCAACTGCGTTCCAAACACCCCAAGAGTCTGGGGCGATACCGATCCGCGGTGCAGGCATTATTTCTCCTCATTGATTGCCGTTTTGTAGAATACTAGAACGCTCTAGTAGGTAATGTCAATTAGGTTGGATTTGGAGAGTTTTGCGCAAAATAACTATCGAAGACGTGGCAAAAGCTGCGGGTGTTTCGCGCGCTCTCGTATCAATCGCCTATCGCGGTGTGGCGGGGGTCTCGGAAAGCACTCGCGACCACATCTTTGAGGTTGGAAAAAGGCTTGGCTACGTGCCAAACCTCAATGCTGCGAGGCTGGCATCCAAGGACATAAGAACAGTTGGAGTATTTCTGCAGGATCTCCACAACGAGGTGTTTGCCGATGTTTTTGACGGCATTCGGCAGGTCATTGACGAAACTGAAATCCAAATAGTGTTGGCGGTTGGAAGTTCAGCGCCAGGCCACGATTCCAAGGCTCTAGACACCCTGATAGCAGCGCGGGTTGGTGTGATCATTGCTGCTGGATTGACGATGGCGGACTCAGACCTGAAGCGCTACGCGAAGCGCACCAAGATCGTCAGCGTTACAAGAAAGCTCGAAGGCGTTTCATCGGTTGTTGCTGATGACTATGCGGGTGCAATGCTGGCAACCAAACACTTGTTGGCCATGGGGCACACACGAATAGCTTTCCTTGCGAACCCTCAAACAGATGGATACCTTGACCGTCAGCGCGGATACCTGGATGCAATGTCGGGTGCCGGCGTGGCGCCAATCGTTCAGCCTTCAAGCTACGTCCGCACAGAGGCGGAAGTAGATGCGGACACCCTGCTGAAATCTGAAAAGCCAACTGCAGTGTTCGCCCACAACGACTTGAGTGCACTGGGAGTCTTAGACGCAGTGCTTTCGACTGGGCTCCGACCTGGTGCGGATGTTGCCGTGGTTGGATACGATAACACTTCGCTAAGTCAGACCCCGGTACTGGCTCTGACAACCGTGGATCCTCACAGTCACGACCTTGGGCAGGAAGCGGCCAAACTAGCTTTGGAGCTGCTTGGCGCGGATGTACCGCCGAAGACCGTTGTGCTCGAACCTCAGTTGATTGTGAGAGCCTCGAGCTCTAAGGCGTAGCCCGACAGGCGCAGTTGCTGCCTATTGGTTGGTGGCCTTCTTGCGCAGCTGAACGATACTTGCGATTGCCGAAATAGCAATCGAACCAACAATCACTCCGAGCGAAACTTCGGTGGTGATGTCTGGTGCCCACTCAACGTGGTGACCACCGTTGATGAACGGAACTTCGTTCTCGTGCAATGCGTGTGCAACTAGCTTGAAGCCGATGAAGCCCAAGATGAACGCGATGCCGTACTTGAGGTACTCGAGTTTGTCGAGCAGGCCGCCGAGCAAGAAGTAAAGCTGACGCAATCCCATGAGTGCGAAGACATTAGCCGTTAGCACGATAAATGGGTCTGTGGTGATACCGAAGATCGCCGGGATCGAGTCGAAGGCAAACATCACATCGGTGGCCGCGATTGCAATGAACACAACCAGCATTGGCGTGAACATCTTCTTGCCGTCAACCTTGGTGCGAATCTTCGCGCCATCGAAGTCCTTTGAGACCTCAACATGGTTGCGAAGCCACTGGATCAACTTGCTCTCCGACTCCTCCTCGTCATCGTGACTACGGAAGGCCTGGTGGTATGCGGTGTATAGCAGGAACGCACCGAAGATGTAGAAGATCCAACTGAAGTTTTCAATCAGTGCTGCACCGGCTGCGATGAAAATGCCTCGCAAGATGAGCGAGAGAACGATGCCCACCATAAGTACTTCTTGCTGGTACTTTTTCTGGACCTTGAAGCGCGTCATGATGATGACGAAAACGAAGAGGTTGTCGATGCTGAGGCTGTACTCGGTAAGCCAGCCCGCGAAGAACTCGCTCGCCTTGTTGTGGTCTACTAGCTGCCAGAGGATTAGCCCGAAGACCACGGCCAGGGCAGCATAGACGACAACCCAGATGGTTGATTCTTTGGCACTTGGAACGTGAGGGCGCTTGAAGATGATGAGCACATCGGCCAACAACATGGCTATTAGAAGTGCAGAGGAGATGATCTCAAAAAGCGCGTACGAATCCATGTGCATAGTGAACCTAGTCTAAAAGACGGAAACTTTATTCCGCTTTGCTTCCAGAAATCTGATGAGAACTTGGTAGTTGGCACAGATGGTTAGGTACGGCCGTCTATGTGAGGCAGCACCACTTACAGCTGGCCCTCATAGCTAGAGTCATGTGGCTCCGGGATCAGTTCAGTAACTGTCTCCGAAAGGGTCGGAGGTTTAGATACCCATGGTCGAATGTTTTGCAGTACTTCGCCATAGGTATTTTCGACGGCGTCCGCTACCGACTGGATGAATGAGCCTGCCCCTGAGCCGCGCTTTGAACCCATTTTTGTGATTGTTGTTACGCGGAAAGAGACGATTTCCCGTTCCTCAGAAGGGACGAGTTTCTTTGGATCTGAGAGAGCGTCACTGAGCAAAGCGACTGCCGCTGCCTGGCGACCATTTCGCACGAAAACTTCGACTCTGCTGGATTTAGGCGCATTTGGTAACTGTCGAAGCAGCCAGTTAATTCGAGTGAGTGAGCGCCCGTCCTTCGGGGCGTCAATCTGAAGTTGGCAGAGTACCTGGTTGGCTCTGAGGTCTGCCGTGACGTCAATGTCGCTCGAAGTCCCCGGAATGGCGATTTTCCCAACCAACGTGCGTGTTTGCACGAAGTTCTGCGTTGATTGGGCCAAGTGCTTCTTGGGGTCATCTTTTGCAATTCTTGGTGCTACCTCGCGAGCTTGGACCCCAAGCCGTGCGGAAAGCTTGAATGATACAAAACGCATCAATGATTCGTATTTGTGAACGATCTCACCTAGCCGCTTGTCGGTGGTGCCGATAGCTCCACTAGCGATGGCTTCGCGCACAGGCACCCAATGCTGTCCCATGTCGTCGAATTCGTTGGCACCGGAGGCATCTGCTTGTAGGAAGCGAATGAGTTCCTTGAGGATCCAAGCCTGATCCGGATCCTTTACACCCCTGTGTTCCGACTGGATTAGACATTCAGTAATAATTCGAATCCAAGAAAAATGAGTGAGGGTAGTCGAACGCAGTTTGCGGGCATCAATACCTTCGGTTGGGTGCTGTCCCGACAGGGTTAGGACTTCATTGCTGATAGTAATCAGTGCATCGAACTTGTTTATACGCGCGATTTCTAGGTAGGCGTTGAGCTGATCTGCGTTCAACAGATTCTTACTAGTTTTAACCTCAACAAGCGCAACCCACTGCTTGCCGGCGCGTTCGACTGAGATTAACCCATCCGGGCGAATCTTTTTTTCGCCAACTTCAAACTCGGGTTCGATGTATGTCTTGACTTTTCCTGCAGGTGCACCTGCGACCTTGAGTAGGGTTTTTGCCAATTCCGGCACTCCCACCAGAACGGCCAGGAATGCACTCGTTGCGCGGCGCTCCTGGTCTTGGTCGCCCTTGACGCCTGTAACTGGAATCAGGCGCGCTTCTTGGTACTTTGAAAAATCCATGGTTCCCCTCAACGATTATCTAAATCGTAGGACACTTTCTGCGAACGCGGCCATTT
>JBEEJV010000109.1:0-5473 GCA_041169005.1 Actinomycetota bacterium | reverse complement strand
AGTGCATGACCGACTAGCGCGTGTAGGCACTTCACGCGTGTAGGCATACCTCCCGCGCTGATTCCGGCAATCTCGGTGACGGGGTCCATCCCTTCGGCTTCAGCGACTACGTCGCGATCGTGGATGTAAGCCTTGTGGGCCGCTTCGTAGGCCGCCTGGAATGCTGCATCCTCGGCCAATCTGTTTTGGTAATCCACCATGAGTCCAGATGCTTCAAGAGTGCTGATAGCAGCCGTTGCAGCAGGGTGGGTCAAGTAATAAACAGTTGGAAAAGGGGTTCCATCCGCGAGACGTGGTTTGGTTTGAACGACTGTCGGGTTGCCGCAGACACAACGAGCTGCAATGGCTACGATGTCGCGAGCTGGTCGCCCGAGCTGGCGTGTTACCTCGGCCCAGTCCTCAGGGGTTGCTGGGGTTAGTGGCATTACTGGCCCACCTTTTTGTTCGGGTCTGTTGAGACTGGCTCCTCCAACCCGGCACGAACAACTGACTCCATGACAGAGTTCACCCAGTTTTTCTTGGTGCGGAGGATGGAAGTTGAGATGACTTTGGTGTTTCGTTCGGCAGCTAGTTTTGCACCCATTGTGCCGGATACGTCAGACGTGTCGATCTTGCCTTCGTCCATGACTAGGTAAGAGACCTCGCCTGGCAGAACGTAGTAAAGGCGATCACGTGCCTGGGAGCGAATGTAAACCGGATCTTCCCAGCGCTTGCGTTCGACCTTCATCTGAGCGAGGTCGTTTTTAGCCTGAGTTACCTGCGCCTGAAGATCTGCGAGCTGCTGGCGTTGGTCGAACCAAATTTGCACCTGAGGTGCGAGGGCAAAAATTCCAATAACAAAGATCGCAAGAACCGTTACCAGTTCGAGCGACAGGTGCATCGAAGATAGCCACTGCCCAGCCGCAGATTGCGTTGCGGTGCTCTTGAAAGTCCGCTGTCCGCGGGGCTTTAGGGCATCGGCGACTTTGGCGTTGCGCTCTGCCTTCGCCTTAGCTGCGGTGCGATTCTGAACGGTTGGTCGCTTTGCCCCAAACGCAGAACGCGCCCCCCGACTGGCGGAAGGGCGCGTCTGCTTGAAGCTCATTTTTCTAGGTTAATCCCGTTGAAGGGCTAAAGCCCGGAACTAAGCCTTGAAACGTGGGAATGCACCACGGCCAGCGTATAGCGCTGCATCCGATAGCTCTTCTTCGATGCGGAGTAGCTGGTTGTACTTAGCTACGCGCTCCGAACGTGCAGGTGCACCGGTCTTGATCTGGCCAGCGTTGGTTGCAACAGCTAGGTCTGCGATGAAGGTGTCCTCGGTCTCGCCCGAACGGTGCGAGATGATTGCCTTCATGCCGTGACGCTGTGCAAGCGAAACTGCGTCTAGGGTCTCGGTTAGGGTACCAATCTGGTTTACCTTTACGAGGATTGCGTTACCTGCAGCCTCGTCGATACCCTTCTGCAGACGTGCAGGGTTGGTTACGTATAGGTCGTCGCCAACAAGCTGAACCTTGTCGCCAAGCTCAGCAGTCATCTGAGTCCAGCCAGCCCAGTCGTCTTCAGCTAGTGGGTCTTCGATCGAAACTAGTGGGTAGTTTGCAACTAGGTTCGCGTAGTAAGCGATCATCTCAGCCGAGGTGCGCTCCTGGCCCTCGAAGGTGTACTTGCCGGTTGCTTCCGAGTAGAACTCGGTCGAAGCTACGTCAAGTGCAAGAGCGATTTCGGTGCCTAGCTTGTAGCCAGCCTTTGCAACTGCCTCAGCAATTAGGTCAAGTGCAGCAGCGTTGGTTGGGAGCTCAGGTGCGAAACCACCCTCGTCGCCAAGGCCGGTGCTTAGACCCTTGCTGTGAAGCAGGCTCTTCAGTGCGTGGTAAACCTCAACACCCCAGCGGATTGCTTCCGAGAAGGTCTCTGCGCCTAGAGGCACAATCATGAACTCCTGGATGTCAACACCGGTGTCAGCGTGTGCGCCACCGTTGATGATATTCATTAGTGGAACTGGAAGTACGTAAGCGTTTGGACCACCGAGGTAACGGTATAGAGGCTGGCCGGTTGCTTCTGCAGCTGCGCGAGCGTTTGCTAGCGATACACCAAGGATTGCGTTTGCACCGAGGTTGCTCTTGGTTGCAGTGCCGTCAAGCGAAATTAGAGCTGCGTCCACTAGGCGCTGGTCTAGCGCGTCGAAGCCAACTAGTGCTTCGTCGATGTTCTCGAGAACAGCCTTAACTGCGTTCTGAACACCCTTACCTAGGTAGCGACCCTTGTCGCCATCGCGGCTTTCGTGTGCTTCGAATGCACCGGTCGATGCGCCCGATGGGACTGCTGCGCGACCGAATGAGTCGTCTTCGAGTAGAACCTCAACCTCGACGGTTGGGTTTCCACGGCTGTCAAGGATTTCGCGAGCGCCAATGGCTTCGATGATGGACAAGTTGTCTCCTCTAGTTTTTTGGTATCTGAAGCCAGCCGAGTGAGACCAACTTCTGAATCTATGAGCGCGCAAATGCGCGGAAAACTTCGTTGTGATCTCTGATTAGTTTACTTGTTGACGCCCTACAGCGCGGTAAATAAGCCGTTACTTCACGCGCTTTTTACTTACTTGTAGAACGCTCCCAGAGTTGCGCAGTTCTTTTCGATCCAGGTGTCTACCTCTATGGCACGACCCGCAGCAAAGAGACGACCCAATTCATCCCATGGGTCTTCGAAATGTTCGATGCCAAGTTCGCGCAGACATTCCCAGAGGCTAACGTCGGTGAAGGCGTGATGGCACTCTCCCCCATCGTAGAAATGACGGTGCTGCAGTGAGTAGCGATAGTTGAGCTCTAAGCCGGTCTTTACGCCGTTTTCAAACCAGGTTGCAACAAGGTTTGTTGGGGTTGCCTGAACCGAAATTTCGGCTGCTTCTAGAGTGCTCACGTTGGCTCCTAACTTGCTGGTTAGAAGTTATGCGGACCCTCGGACATTTTGGTTCGAGCCCGAAATGCCTCAGAAAACTAGGAAATCAACTTCACTTCGAGCGCGGATGCGGAAGCCACATCGGCGTTTACAAAGGCAAAGCGTCCGAAACCCTGGGTTGCCAAGTTCTCGAGCAGCAAATTGAGCTTCTTCGGGCGGCGCTCGAGGCGAACGCTCTCCTCGCCAGATGCGATCAATTCGGCCTGAACCTTTAGCGCGTTAGCAACAGCAACCGGCGAGTCATCAACGACCAGCACAATTCCTTCCGAAGCGCCAAGCAGGTTATCGCCGATTAGATCAACCGCACGTTCGAATCCAATCGAGATGCCCACTGCAGGCACATCGGTACCCAGCCACTTGCCGACCATTCCGTCGTAACGACCGCCGCCACCGATGGACGAGCCCGACTCCGGGTGCTCAATCTCAAAGATCGGTCCGGTGTAGTAGCCCATTCCGCGCACGAGGGTTGGGTCGAAACGCAGACGGCCAGGGTGCAGAGACTCAATGGTGCTGAAGATGTTCGCTAGAACCTCCGGCACATCGGTGGAAACTACGATGTTGTGCAGCCACTGGCTGGTCATTGCCGCAACGGCTGGGCCGAACTTTTCGTTCATCTCGGCAGTGACACCCTGGATGCCGAGCTTGTCGAGCTTGTCGATGGTGATCATGGCCGAAGGCGCATCCGCTTCGGCAACGCCAAGGGCCTGAATGTTGGCGGTCAGCAATGCGCGGTGGTTCACCCGAATGGTCGCATCGGTGAGGCCAATGGCAGCCAGCGCGTCGAGGCTCGCGTTTAGAAGCTCAATCTCGGCTAGTTCGTGGCTTTCACCGATGATGTCGATGTCGCACTGAACGAACTGGCGGTAGCGACCCTTCTGAGGGCGCTCGGCACGCCAAACCGGACCGGTCTGGATGGCCTTGAAAACCTTTGGCAACTTGGCAAAGTTAGTTGCGTAATAGCGAGTTAGCGGAACGGTTAGGTCGTAGCGCAAGCCGAGGTCGGCTAGGTTGTCAGCGCCGTCCGCCGCAACATTAGCCAGCGAGCGCTCAAGCTCTTCGCCGCGCTTCATCACACGGAAGGCAAGCTTCTCGTTGTCGCCACCCTGGCCAGAAGTTAGACGCGAAATGTCTTCCATCGCAGGCGCTTCAATTTCCTGGAAGCCGTGCGCACGATAGGTGTCAACGATTACCCCGAGCACCTGCTCGCGTTTGCGCTTCTCAAGCGGAAGGAAATCGCGGTTACCGCGCGGTGGATTTACGTCTTTAGCCATGGGTCAATTGTGGCACAGGGTTACTCGTCTGCGTCGGCCATCCCGATAATGCCGGCGTCAAACTCTCCGGCGAGCTCAGTTGCACGGATGGCAACCTGAAGCTCTCGGGTGGCCTCGCGCAGGGCTCGCTCTGGGTCTAGACCCTTGGCGCGAGCATCCGCGACGATAGTGAGGAGCAGGCCACCTAGAACATCTTCGTTGTCCATCGGAAGGCCAGCGTCAGTTTCACCCTCTGGCAACAAACCAATCTTCTGCGCCTTACCAATCACCTTGTCTGCAAGAGCAAGCGCCGGTAGAGCCTGAGGAATGCCATCCAGCACGCTTTGACGCTCTGGCTTCTCGCGCTGCTTGTGACTGTCCCAATTGAGCATCACCTCATCGCCGGTCTTGGCGGCATACTTCTCAAGTTCTTCGGGGGTTCCAAACACGTGTGGGTGGCGGCCGCGCATCTTGTCTGCGCTGAGCTTGGCAACATCCTGGATGTCAAAAGGCTCGCCGAGCGAACCGGCGGCAGCTAGGTCGCTGTGGAATACAACCTGGTACAAGACATCGCCGAGCTCTTCCATGATCTCTTCACGGCTTCCGCTCTCAAGAGCCTCAATGAGCTCGTAGGTCTCCTCAAGCAGGTACTTCACGAGGCTTTCGTGAGTCTGCTCGGCATCCCACGGGCACCCGCCCGGAGCGCGGAGTTTGTGGGCAACTGCAAGGAGTTCGTCGAGGTTTGTCATTCCTCAAGTTTGGCAGAACTATGCCAGGTGAGCTTTCTTTGCAAGACGCGCGATGTGCGCCTCGAGAACAGCAGTCGAAATGGTGATGCTCATAGCAACAATCGTGGTCAAAATGATGAAACTGTTTTCGGTGAAGATTGCGTAGAGTCCCCAGCAAGTCATCGATGTCAGGGCAACGAGGAGCGACGAGATCGAAACAGCACTGACCATTGCAGTTTTACGGTTCAGCCAAGTACGAACAAGTTGAGGCAAACGGTTTGCTGTGAGGATCACTAGAGCAGCATTCGAAAGCAATGGCGGCAGGGCAACAATGACTCCGGCGCTCGCAGCACCGCCGATAAGGATGAGAGCCCAAACCTTGAGACCATTCCCCTTCACAGCTGTCACCACAAGTGCCGTGGTGAAGAAAGTTAGAAGGTTGCAGATCCAAATAGCTGGACTGTTCTGCACTAACCCATAGGCGGTATAAGCACTAAAGGTGGCGAGCATGAGGATCCACGGGCTCAGCGCCAAACCGTCGTGGTGACCCTGTTTGCGAAT
>JBEEJV010000108.1:0-11451 GCA_041169005.1 Actinomycetota bacterium | reverse complement strand
AGACCCAAGCGCGGGCGGCGCTTCAGGAGTTTGCTGTTGCTGAGAGCCAGTGGAGAACCGACGGTCACCAGAAGCACCCACATCAACAGAAGGGGAGCGATGGTGAGCTGTTCAACCATTTTCTAGCTGTCTTTGAGTGACTGCTTGAGCTGGGCCAACTGTTCGGCGGTCAGCCCGCTGGCAAAGTGCGAGAACGCCAACGCCGGGTTTTCGCTGGTGTCGAGGATACGAAGCATGAGGTCTGCGTTGTGAGCCTCGCGGGTCTGCGCGGCCGAGAACATAAGAGAACGACCTTCACCCGGCTCGCGATTGACAAGGCCCTTGTCGCCGAGGCGGCTGAGGACGGTCAGCACTGTGGTCAGCGCTAGTTCGCCGGATGGCTTGAGAGCGTCAACGATCTGCTGGGATGAAAGCGGCTCGGCCTGAGCGGCCTTGGCATCCCAGAGCACAGCCAAAATTTGGCTTTCGAGTTCGTTGCGGGCGCGTGAAGACATGCCTCTATTCTACGATGCGTAGAAAGCCAGCGCCTACTTGTCCTCGAGAACCGCAGGGTTAGGGTGCACTCGGCTGAGCAGCCAGGCTCCGACAATCAGGATGGCGATTAGGCCCCAGATTCCGTAGATGGTGGCGTGCTTGCCGGAGTTGCCAAGAGCAACCGCGATGGCAATCGCCAGCGACCAGAACGTACCGGAGAGGAAGCTAATCGCGCGGCCGGTGAACTGGTACAGGCCAAAAACTTCGCCTTCGCGACCGTGCGGAGTGAAGCGCGCTACAAAGGTGCGGCTTGAAGCCTGAGCCGGTCCGACGAACAGTGTGAGCAGCAGACCGAAGACCCAGTAGGTGATTGGTCCGAAACCGGCGAAGATGAAGACGCATGAACCGGCGATGATGAGGCCGATGAGCGAACCGAGAATCACCGCGCGCGAACCGAAGCGGTCGTCCAATCGGCCGCCGATGAATGCTCCAATACCTGCGACGATGTTGGCTGCGATTCCATAGAAGATGATCGAGGTCTGCGAGAAGCCGAACGCCAGGGTTCCGAGAACGGCTCCGAAGCTGAAGACACCAGCCAAGCCATCGCGGTAGATGGCCGAAGAAATTAGGAACTTGAAAGTCTCGGGAGCCTGACGGCGAAGGCTGGAAAGGCCTCGCCAGACATTGGCGTACGAAGCCAGAATCGATTCTTTCTTAGCATCCGAGCGCTTCTCAGTCTCAGGAACCCAAAGCAGCATCGGGATGGTGAAGATGACGATCCAAGCAGCCGCGAAAAGGAAAACACTGCGAGTAGGAAGCGCTCCGGTGAGTGGAATGCCAAACCAAGGCTGACCAGGTGGGTCGCTAATAGCCGGAAGCACGAATCCAACGAGGCTGAAAAGCAACAGGATGATGCCACCGACGTAACCGAAAGCCCAGGCCGTGCCCGAGATCTTTCCGATGTTGGCGTTGGTAGAGACACCCTTGAGCATCGCGTAGTAGTTGATGAAAGCGGATTCTTGGATGACCGAACCGAGACCGTAGAGAACGAGACCGAACAGGAAGTACTCAGGCTTTGGTTCTACGAAGAAGCTGAGCGCGGTAATGCCAGCTAGCACGAAGGTGTTGAAAAGTAGCCAGAACTTGCGGCGGCCGTTCGCATCCGAGCGAAGACCCAGAACTGGCGCAATGAGAGCCAGTGCAATACCCGAGACGGCAAGGGCCCAACCGATGGATTGATCGGGATTTTGCGACGCGCTGGCAACCGACCCAGCTAAGTAGACCGGGAAGATGAAGGTCTGCATGAGCGTTGGATAAGGCTGCTCTGCCCAGTCCCATAGTGCCCACGCGAAAGTCGCTCGGCGCTGTGATTTGGTTGGCTTCGATGCCACGCTGTCAGTCATACCTCCAACTTACTCAACACAAACCGACGTACCCAGCATTGATGAAATGTGCCGTTTAACCGTATTTATCGACCCTGTAATCGAAACTTGAGTGGACTCGACTCAACTTTGACCGAAAACACTTGACTTCCAAAAAACCTCATGTCAAACTTGAGTCCAAGCGGCTCAACTTATCGGTTGCGCCTCAACCCAAGATCCAAAGAAACAACAAGGAGACAACACAATGGCTCGTGCAGTAGGTATTGACCTCGGAACCACCAACTCGGCCGTATCGGTCCTCGAGGGTGGCGAACCAACCGTTATCGCCAACGCTGAAGGCTTCCGCACCACCCCATCGGTGGTTGCATTCACCAAGGACGGCGAAGTTCTAGTTGGCGAAACCGCAAAGCGTCAGGCAGTCACCAACGTTGACCGCACCATCGCTTCGGTTAAGCGCCACATGGGTACCGACTGGAAGTTCGACCTAGACGGCAAGAAGTACACCGCCCAGGAAATCTCGGCACGTATCCTCGCCAAGCTAAAGCGCGACGCTGAGACCTACCTTGGTGAAGCAGTCACCGACGCAGTTATCACCGTTCCTGCATACTTCAACGACGCTGAGCGTCAGGCAACCAAGGAAGCCGGTGAGATCGCAGGTCTAAACGTCCTACGTATTATCAACGAGCCAACCGCTGCCGCACTTGCTTACGGCCTAGACAAGGGTAAGGAAGACGAGCTCATCCTCGTTTACGACCTTGGTGGCGGTACCTTCGACGTTTCGCTTCTAGAAGTTGGCAAGGATGAGGGCTTCAGCACCATCCAGGTAAAGGCAACCTCGGGCGACAACCGCCTCGGTGGAGACGACTGGGACCAGCGCATCGTTGACCACCTAGTAAAGAAGTTCAAGGAGACCACTGGCGTTGACGTCAGCAAGGACAAGATTGCGCTTCAGCGTCTAAAGGAAGCAGCAGAGCAGGCCAAGAAGGAGCTTTCGCAGGCTACTCAGGCAAACGTTCAGCTTCCATACCTAAGCCTCACCGAGAATGGCCCAGCCAACCTCGACGAGACCATCACCCGCGCACAGTTCGAGCAGCTAACCGCTGACCTACTAGAGCGCACCAAGAAGCCATTCAACGATGTAATCAAGGAAGCTGGCGTAAAGCTTTCGGACATCAACCACGTTGTACTAGTTGGTGGATCGACCCGTATGCCTGCAGTTGCAGAGCTCGTGAAGACCCTGACCGGCGGCAAGGAGCCAAACAAGGGTGTAAACCCTGACGAGGTTGTCGCTGTTGGTGCATCGCTACAGGCTGGTGTTCTGAAGGGTGAGCGTAAGGACGTTCTACTCATCGACGTAACCCCATTGAGCCTCGGTATCGAGACCATGGGTGGCATCATGACCAAGCTCATCGAGCGCAACACCGCGATCCCAACCAAGCGTTCGGAGACCTTCACCACCGCAGCTGACAACCAGCCATCGGTGAGCATTCAGGTTTACCAGGGCGAGCGCGAGTTCACCAAGGACAACAAGTCGCTTGGAAACTTCGAGCTAACCGGTATCGCACCAGCGCCTCGCGGCATCCCACAGGTTGAGGTCACCTTCGACATCGACGCCAACGGTATCGTCCACGTTTCTGCAAAGGACAAGGGCACCGGCAAGGAGCAGTCGATGACCATCACCGGTGGTTCGAGCCTGAGCAAGGACGACATCGAGCGCATGGTTAAGGAAGCAGAAGAGCACGCAGCAGAAGACAAGCAGCGCCGCGAAGAGCAGGACACCCGCAACACCGCAGAGCAGATTGTCTACAGCACCGAGAAGCTCATCAAGGAAAACGACGAGAAGCTTCCTGAGGACGTAAAGACCGAGGTTCAGGCTGACGTTGACGCTCTAAAGACCGCGCTTGCTGGCGACGACATCGAAGCAATCAAGTCGGCTCTCGACAAGCTGAACACCAGCGCACAGAAGCTAGGCGAGGCAATCTACGCTGCAGCTTCGGCAGAGGCACCAGCAGAGGGCGAAGCAGCATCGGGCGAAGACGTAGTTGACGCCGAGGTTGTAGACGACGAAGACGAGAAGAAGTAATGAGCGAACAGGAAAACCAGCAGCCTGAAGAGGTTGCGGCAGACCAGGCAGCGAACGTGGCAGACGCGGCGGATGTAGCCGGCGAAACTGACGCAATCGATGAGGCGCTCGCCGACTTGGTTGAGGACCTAGGTCCGATCTCGAAGGAAGCCGAGCTACTTGCAGACCTTCAGCGTCTACAGGCCGAGTTCGTGAACTACAAGGCACGCGTTGAGCGCGACCGCGATGTGGCTCGCAACAACGCAGTGGCTGAAGTTCTACGCGCATTCTTCCCAGCGATGGACGATCTTTCGCGTGCCGAGGCACACGGAGACCTTGAGGGGTCTCCGTTTGCCGCGGTAGCAAACAAGCTGCGTGCAGCCGGCGAAAAGTTCGGCCTGAAGCAGTTTGGCGCAAAGGGCGAGGCATTCAGCCCAGAGCTGCACGACGCACTTGTTCAGACCCCAAACCCTGAGGTCACCGAGCAGGTCATCGGCGACGTAATCGAGCCTGGCTACCAGCTTGGCGAGCGCGTCATCCGTGCGGCAAAGGTTGCAGTCTTTATTCCTGCAGAATAAAGACCACCGGCGGGGTATTCCTGCAGAATAAGGGCATCCCATCCCCAGTAACAACGACGAGTAAGAGAGGCGGACATGGCTAGTCAAGATTGGTTTGACAAGGACTTCTACAAGATCCTTGGCGTAGCAAAGGACGTGTCCGAAGCCGAGCTCAAAAAGGTTTACCGCAAGCTTGCACGCCAGTATCACCCGGATTCAAACCCGGGTGATGCCAAGGCGGAGGCTCGCTTCAAGGAAATCTCCGAGGCTTACACCGTGCTGAGCGACAAGTCTCAGCGTGCCGAGTACGACGCTATTCGTGCCGGCCACGGCGGTGCACGCTTCACCGGTGCCGGTCCAAACATGGGCGGCGCTGGTTTCGAAGATGTGTTCTCCAACCTATTTGGAGGCGGTCGTGGAGGTTTCGGCGGCGGTGGATTCCCGGGCGGCTTCGGTGGCTTCGGTGGTCCAACCCCAGGCGCGGACCTCACAGCATCGGTGACCATCGATTTCATCGACGGCGTCAAGGGAACTACAAAAAAGTTGAGTTTCCAGGGCGGCGAGGATGTCTCGTTCAAGATCCCAGCGGGCATCAACGATGGCGCGAAGATCAAACTTCGCGGTCGTGGACAGCCATCGATGAACGGCGGCCCAAACGGCGACCTCATGGTTACCGTGAACATCAAGCCGCACCCGGTATTCACCCGCGATGGCAACAACGTGCGTGTGAACGTTCCGGTGACCTTCGCCGAGGCGGCGCTTGGAGCGACCATCCAGGTGCCGGTTCTTGGCGGCGACCCAGTGAAGCTAAAGGTTGCACCGGGCACTCCGAACGGCCGAGTTCTTCGTGTGAAGGGCAAGGGCGTTGTGACCGAAAAGATTCAGGGCGACCTTCTGGCCACCGTGGAGATTGCGGTTCCGAGCCACATGAGCGACAAGGCTGAGGCGGCGCTTCGAGCATTCGAAGAACTGCTGCCGAATGAAGATCCACGGGCCGAGCTGCTCTCCAAGGCAGGCTTGCTCTAACGGCAGGCGGCCTGGCCTGATGGCCACCATCGGGGTGGGAAACCACCCCACAGACTTCAACTAAGGAAGGAACAAACGATGGAAGAGATCAACGAAGATACTCCGCTGTTTGTTATTTCAGTGGCGGCCGAGTTGGCGGAAATGCACCCGCAGACTCTTCGCCAGTACGACAACTTAGGTCTTGTGGTTCCTGAACGAACCGCAGGCAAGAGCCGTCGCTACACAATGCGCAATGTGGCGCAACTCAAGGAAGTAGCGCGTTTGAGCGCCGAGGGCGTAAGCCTTGCGGGCATCAAGCGAATTCTCGAACTTGAAGATCAAAACGTGGAACTGAGGAAGCGCGTGCGCGACCTAGAAACCACACTCGCTAACGAGCTGATGAACCGTCCGGGCGCCCGTGTATTTGCCTCGGGTGACCAAGGCGTAGTCACGCTCCAGCAGGGTAAGCGACCTGCAAAAAACTCGTCGGTAGTCCTTTGGACTGCCGCAAGGAGGTAACAAATGAACCCACAGAACTCAAACCAGGAACAGAAGTCTGCTCTTGAACAGTTTGGAGTAGACCTAACCGAGATTGCCAAGAGCGGAAAGCTCGACCCGGTGATCGGCCGCGATGCGGAAATCCGCCGCGTATCCCAGGTGCTAAGTCGCCGCAGCAAGAACAACCCTGTGCTCATCGGTGAGCCGGGCGTTGGAAAGACCGCGGTTGTTGAAGGCCTTGCGCAGCGCATTGTCGCTGGGGATGTGCCGGAGAGCCTGAAGGGCAAGCGCCTGATTTCGTTGGACCTTGCCGCACTGGTTGCCGGTGCCAAGTACCGCGGTGAATTCGAAGAGCGCCTCAAGGCAGTATTGGCAGAGATCAACGCGGCCGAGGGCCAGGTCATTACTTTCGTCGATGAGCTACACACGCTCGTTGGCGCGGGTGCCGCCGACGGCTCGATGGATGCCAGCAACATGCTCAAGCCGATGCTGGCCCGTGGTGAGCTGCGACTCATCGGTGCCACCACCTTGGATGAATACCGTGAACGCATTGAACGCGACCCTGCGCTCGAGCGCCGATTCCAGCAGGTTTATGTTGGCGAGCCATCGGTGGTTGACAGCATTGCGATTTTGCGTGGACTGAAGGAACGCTACGAAGCACACCACAAGGTGAGCATTGCCGACAGCGCTCTGGTTGCAGCCGCGACCCTTTCGAACCGCTACATCACCGGACGCCAACTGCCAGACAAGGCGATTGACCTTGTGGATGAGGCCGCGAGCCGACTCCGCATGGAGATCGACAGCGCGCCGGTTGAGATTGACGAGCTTCGCCGCTCGGTAGATCGACTCAAGCTTGAAGAGCTCGCGCTCGAGAAGGAAAAGGATGCTGCCTCGAAGGAGCGTCTGAGCAAGTTACGCGATGACCTGAAGGTTAAGTCTGAGGATCTCAAGGCGCTGAACGCGCGCTGGGAGAAAGAGCGCGGCGAGCTGAACCGCATCGGTGAACTAAAGACCAAACTTGACCAGTTGCGCATTGACTCCGAGCGCGCACAGCGTGAGGGCAACTTGGAGAAGGCTTCGCGCCTGCTTTACGCCGAGATTCCTGCTCTTGAAAAGCAGTTGGTGGAGGCCGAAAAGGCTGAGGCCAATGATGGCGACCGCATGGTTGGAGATCAGGTTACCGAGAACGATATTGCTGCCGTGGTGGCGGCTTGGACCGGTGTGCCGGTTGGTCGTTTGCTGGCTGGCGAATCACAAAAATTGCTGCACCTTGAGGCCGAGTTGGGCAAGCGCCTGATTGGTCAGAAGCGTGCCGTTAAGAGTGTTTCGGATGCGGTTCGTCGCACCAAGGCCGGGATTGCCGACCCTGGACGTCCGACTGGATCGTTCCTGTTCCTAGGCCCTACCGGTGTCGGTAAGACCGAGTTGGCTAAGAGCCTCGCGGAGTTCCTCTTCGATGATGAAAAGGCCATGGTTCGCATCGACATGAGCGAGTATGGCGAGAAGCACTCGGTCTCGCGACTCGTCGGTGCACCTCCGGGATACATCGGTTACGAACAGGGCGGTCAGTTGACCGAAGCCGTTCGTCGCCGCCCATACTCGGTGGTCTTGCTTGACGAAGTTGAGAAGGCGCACCCGGAAGTTTTCGACGTGCTGCTTCAGGTTTTGGACGATGGACGTCTCACCGATGGCCAGGGCCGAACCGTCGACTTCAAGAACGTGATTCTGATCTTGACCTCGAACCTTGGAAGCCAGTTCCTGGTTGACCCGGATGTTCCGCAGGATCAGCGCGAGGCCGCAGTGATGGCAACCGTCCGCGCTTCATTCAAGCCGGAGTTCCTAAACCGCCTCGACGACATCGTTGTATTCAGCGCGCTCGACAAGAGCGAGTTGGGCCAGATTGTTGAACTGAACATCGACCGCCTCACCAAGCGTTTGGAGGAGCGCCGACTCCAGTTGGCAGTGACTCCGGCCGCTCGCAGCTGGCTTGCAGAAGAGGGCTACGACCCAATCTATGGAGCCCGTCCGCTTCGTCGTTTGATGCAGCAGCAGATTGACGACCAGTTGGCTAACCTCCTGTTGGCCGGTTTGGTTAGCGATGGTTCGCTCGTGCTAGTTGATGTTGCCGCCGATGGCTCGGCCTTGACCGTGACGCCGGCGAACATTGAGTAAGGCGGCAGACGCCGTTGCGGCGCTAGCGGTATTCGCAAATCCTGGGCGCTCGCGCGACCTCGGTTGGTTCTTCAAAACCGGGCCGGGCGAGTACGCCGAGGGTGACATTTTCATCGGTGCAAAGGTACCGGAGGTTCGAAAGGTGGCGGGGGAGTTTGCTGCTCTGCCGCTCGCCGAGGTGGAGGTGTTGGCGCACTCGCCCATCCACGAAGAGCGACTTCTTGCCGATGTGCTCTTGGTCAACCGCTATAAGAAGGCCAAGGATGATGCCACCCGCGGCGAGCTGTTTGAGTTGTGGCTGCGGCTTGGCTATGAGGGTTGCTGGAACAACTGGGACCTCGTTGACGTGGCCTGGTTGTTTGGAGATTGGCTGATTCGCTACCCGAATTCAGCACTCTTGGATTCGCTTGCCGGGTCTTCGGTGCTTTGGGAACGACGCATGGCTGTGCTGCTAACTTTTGCACAGATCAAGATTGGTAAGTTCGACGACTGTCTTCGAATTGCCGGTTTATTGCACAACGATTCGCACGACCTTATCCACAAGGCAGTGGGATGGATGCTGCGCGAAGTGGGCAAGGTTGAGGACGACGCCTTGCGAGCATACCTAGACGAGACAGCCGCGACAATGCCGCGAACCATGCTTCGGTACGCGATTGAAAAGCAGCCTGAGGCTTTGCGTCAGCACTACCTTGGATTGGCAAGGGCTAAGAACAACCGCTAAACTTGTAAGGCATCACCAGGAGACGTCGCATAGCCCGGTCGAGTGCGCCTCACTGCTAATGAGGTAAGGACTAAAAATCCTTCGGAGGTTCAAATCCTCTCGTCTCCGCAAACAAAAACCTCACCCTTTCGGGTGGGGATTTTTTGTTTGCGTGGATTGTTGTTCGGAGGATTTGGGAGGCGGTCGCTGTCAGGCGACCAACGGCTCCTCTCGTCTCTACTACTTCTTTATTTCGTAGTGGATGAAACCGGTCTTCTTGGCCACTCGATCGTAAAGCTGCTGCGCAGTCTTGTTGGTCTCCGCGGTCAGCCAATAAACCTTGCCGGCTCCAGCCGCGTCGGCCCATCCGCTCACGTGTTCAATAAGCGCGCGACCAGCGCCTGTTCCGCGCGCGGCAGCCGAGACGAAGAGATCCTCAAGATAGACGTAGTTGCTGCGCGACCAAGTGCCCGGATGGGTTAGCCAAGTAGCCATGCCGATGGCCTCGCCATCCTCGGTGAGAGCCAGCGCCGCGTGCATGTTGGTGGTGGAGTCAGTTAGGCGCTCAAATGTGTGGCGTGTAATTTCCGGCGCGAGCTTGGTCTCGTAAAACTCGAGGTATCCGTTCCAGAGAGGAAGCCAAGCATCGAAGTCGTCAGTGGTGAGCGCGCGCACGTGGGTCATGCAGTTGAGTTTAGTTGGCGCCTGCCTGGCGTTGCTCGCCCAATTGGTTGCATCGAGATTTACCATTTCGATATGGGAAACATGGGGGCTACGCCGCAGAAGCGAAACATGCGTTGGTATCAAAGGCCAGCGTTCGGCGTGATGCTTTTGGGCATCATGATGGAACTGCTCGCATACCTGATCTGGCTATCGTTTGTACTTAGTCACGATGGAATCGGCGTGAATAGTGATTTCGGTGCTCAAATCGACATTGCTCCAATCACATACCTAAGTGTGTTTGTTGGGGCTGTGATTATCTTCATCAGTGGGCTCGTGCTGATTTTTAAGCGCCCTAGAAAATAGCCGAACGGGCTTAGCCCGCGGGCCTCTATTTGATTGGGTACTCGGTCCTGGTGATTCGGTGCACAAGGAATCCGAGCAGCAAGATCGCCGCTGCTCCCATCGCAAGCGATGGCAACACAACGTACCAAAGCGGTTGCGCCAAATAGATGACGATCGGGTTCGCGCCGGCCGGTGGGTGAGTGAGGCGGGTAGCGCGCATCGCGGCGATGACTGCACCCACAGTGAGCATCAGAGTCCAGGTGTTATGTGGCAGAAGGCCAACCAGTACCAAGCTGACGGTTGCGGAAATTAGGTGCCCACCGAGGACGTTGATTGGCTGCGAAAATGGCGATTTGTGTGCGGCGAAAACGAGAACCGCAGTGCCACCAAACGGTGCCCAGAGCAATGGCAGCTGCGTTAGATCGGTGATTAGGGCAAGTGCGCCAACCACCAAGAAACCACCGATTAGATCGATGATGATTTCCTGCCACGAGGCTTTCGGCTGGTGGAGTTTTACAAGACGGCGCATTTTGAATCCAATGAACGAGTCCCTCAAGGCTAGCAAAGTAAAACATCTTTGCAGGTACCCTTAAGTAATGCC
Source organism: Actinomycetota bacterium (assembly GCA_041169005.1). Classification (GTDB taxonomy): domain Bacteria; phylum Actinomycetota; class Actinomycetes; order Actinomycetales; family Microbacteriaceae; genus Rhodoluna. Next base: position 995 of record JBEEJV010000108.1, on the reverse strand, counting down.
CAATACACCGAAGTACACCACAGTTTTGTGGGACCTTGACGGAACCGTTTTAGACTCCGGCCCGGGAATCTTCGACTCCTTCCGCAAAACCTTCGACGCCATGGGCATGACCCAGCCAACCGATGATCAGCTGCGCGCATTCGTCGGTCCACCGCTGATGACCACATTTAACGAACTTCTCGGATTATCACCAGACGATTCGATGCGAGCCTTCGAGCATTACCGCACCTTCTATAACAGCGGCGGTGCTCTGAACGCGAGCCTGTTTGAAGGCGTTCTCGACCTCGTAGCCGAAGCACGAGCCGCTGGCATCACCAACTCACTCGCCACATCCAAGGCAATCAACGGTGTGCGTCTGGTTGGCGAGCACTTTGACTTCCTAAACCACTTCGATTTCCTCGGCACCGCCGACCCGGCTGCCGGCCGCCACTCGAAAGCCGATGTCATCGAATACGCAATCCTGGGTCTGAAAGCCGCCGGCGCGGACACCTCGCGTGTGGTTCTCATCGGCGACCGAATTCACGACATTGAAGGTGCCCGCGAACACGGCATTGAGGTGGGTCTTGTGAAGTGGGGTTACGGCACCGAGACCGAGTGGGCCGAGGCCGATTTCGTGGTTGATAACGTTACGGAACTTGCCGCAGCGCTGGGCCTGCGAGCGAGTTAGGCTTTACCCATGGCTACCAAATACAGCATCTCTGTTTCGCAGCAAATCGACGCTCCAATGGCAACGGTTTTTGGCATCATCAACGATCTAACTCAGTTTGATGGCTGGAACCCATTCAAGCCAATGGACCCAGAAGTCAAGAGCTGGCTTGGTCCAATCACGAGCGGTGAAGGCGCGGAGTACAACTACGAGTCGAAGAAGATCGGCACAGGTCGCATGACCTTCACCGGCATTTATGACGACTCGCTTATCCGCATCAAGATGGAATTCTTGAAGCCAAACCAGGAAGTTGCCCTTTGCGAGTGGCGCCTAACCCACGTTGGTAACG
>JBEEJV010000107.1:0-19249 GCA_041169005.1 Actinomycetota bacterium | reverse complement strand
AGCCTTGGCGGCGCGAGCACAGAGCGACTATCCGACCGAGAACTTGAACTGGTGCAGATGCTCGCTCACGGTCTAAGCAATAAAGAGATAGCCACGCGGATGTACGTTAGCGAAAGCACCGTGAAGTTCCATATTCAAAATGCCTCGAAGAAACTGGGTGCTCATAACCGAACAGAGTTGGTTCACCGGGCCGTTATGGCAGGTTTCATTACCAACTGAGTTGGGCCATCTAGCGGCAGGGGCTAGCGCAACCAGCTGCGCAACTCCAAGGCTTTCCCGCAGTAAAGTTGGCGGCGGTAAGGCAGCCGGTTGTTGGGCCAGCAACGCGGTCGCGAACCACTTCGATGAGCTGCGCTGGCACTGGTTTGTCTGTTGCAAGAAGTGGCTCCGAAACCAGGTGGGCCCCTGCTTTCTTGGTAACACCGGCAAAGTATCCGTCGGCGAGCAGATACGTGGCGACCACAACGCGCTTGCGCGGCTGCTGGAACTTGAGCTTCGGTACGAGGTCTTTCAACTTTGGTTCGGCTGCGCTCAAAAACGCTAACTCAACCGAATGTCCGAGTTGTTCCTCAAGCATCAGTTGCACCACTCGGCTTTCATCTTGTGCTCGGGCATCGCTGGAACCGGCAACCGCAAGGACTACTAGGTCGCCCTGCTGGTAGCCAACTTCGCCAAGACGCTGGACCAGAACCTCAACCAAACGTGCATCTGGACCAAGCGCGGGAACAATCGAAATCTGAGCCGAAGGATTCTCGTCTAAAGCCTCGGTTGCGGCATCCGCGATGTCTTTGCGGACGTGGTAGCCGGTGGCTAACAGTAGGGGTGCGATGGCAATAGTGGCGGCTGAATCAGCCTCAAGCGCGATTCCAAGAACAGTTGGAACATCGGGGTTTTGCACGTCGACGAAGGCTTCCAGAACTCGGAGATCGGTAGCCGAGTTTGCCACCGCTGAAACGAGCGCAGCAATCGCAGCGGCTCCCGCCTTGTTGTCGGTGCCGTGAGAGGCTAAAATTGCGGTATTCAATGGGGGTCCTTCGATTGGCTTAATCCTATCAAAATGGTAGGGAAAACTCAGTCCCTTTCGGCTCGCTAGCCCTGCAATGACGCGGATATCGGTGGTTACGGAATGTTTCGTAACAAATCGTCAATTGGCTCTTAAACAGCGAGAATTTTCATTGAATCAAAGCACCCTTTTTCGAATCGAGAAATTATGTCTGAGAAGCCAGCGCGCGCTGCAATTGTGCGCGAAGCACGACCTAACGGTCAGTGGAAGGTAGACGGCAAAGAACCGCTAAACCCAAACGAGGTTTGGAAGCAAGCGGACGGCGGTCTAAACGTTCGCGAGCGCGTTGAGAAGTACTACTCAAAGCACGGCTTCGACAGCATCTTCCCGACAGACAAGAATGGCCGCCTTCGCTGGTGGGGTCTTTACACACAGCGCAAGCCGGGCGTAGATGGCGGTAAGACCGCACTTCTCGAAGACTCAGACCTCGAGGACAAGTACTTCATGATGCGCGTGCGCGTCGACGGTGGTCGCCTAACCACCCACCAGCTTCGTGAAATCGCAGACATCTCAATCAACAACGGTCGCGGCACCGCCGACATCTCGGACCGTCAGAACATTCAGATGCACTGGATCGACATCAAGGATGTCCCAACCATCTGGAAGCGCCTTGAGGCTATCGGTCTTGATTCAACCGACGCCTGTGGTGACGTGCCACGTATCATCCTCGGTTCGCCAGTTGCTGGCATCGCCAAGGATGAGCTCATCGATGTGAGCCCAATCATCGCCGACATCAAGGAACGCTTTGTCGGAAACCCAGAACTTCAGAACTTGCCGCGCAAGTTCAAGAGCGCAATCACCGGCCACCCGAGCCTCGATGTTGTTCACGAAATCAACGACGTCTCGTTCGTTGCAGTTGAACACCCTGAGTTCGGCGTCGGATTCGACCTATGGGTTGGCGGAGGCCTAAGCACAAACCCTCACCTAGCCGAGCGTCTTGGTGTTTGGGTTGCTCCAGAGCGCGTTGCCGAAACCTGGCACGGTGTAGTTCAGATCTTCCGCGACTACGGTTACCGTCGAGTTCGCAACAAGGCTCGTCTCAAGTTCCTAGTGATGGACTGGGGAGTGGAGAAGTTCCGTCAGGTTCTCGAAACCGAGTACCTAAGCAGCCCGCTTCCAGACGGCCCATCGGCGCCTACCGCTAAGACCGTGGGTGACCACATCGGCGTTCACGAGCAGAAGGACGGCAAGTTCTACATCGGTGCAGCACCAAAGGTGGGTCGCATCAGCGGTCAGATCTTGCTCGACCTTGCAAACCTGCTCGAGGCAAACGGTTCGTACCGCCTATCGCTCACCGCACACCAGAAGCTTGTGGTTCTCGACATCCCTAAGGAAAACGTTGAGACCGTTGTGAAGGGTCTTCGTGCTCTAGGCCTAGAGTCGGAGCCGGGCCACTTCCGTCGCTCGACCATGGCTTGTACCGGTATTGAGTACTGCAAGCTCGCAATTGTTGAGACCAAGGGTCTTGCCATCGAGTCGATTGACAAGCTCGATGAGGCAACCAAGGACCTCAAGCTAGAGCGTCCGATCACCTTGAACATCAACGGCTGCCCAAACAGCTGTGCCCGAATCCAGATTGCAGACATCGGCCTAAAGGGTCAGCTGCTTCCAGACGGCAACGGCGGCCAGGAGCCAGGTTTCCAGGTTCACCTCGGTGGTGGCCTTGCAAGCCAGGATCGCGAAGAGGCCGGCCTTGGCCGCACCGTTCGTGGTCTAAAGGTGACCGCAGCGAACCTAACCGAATACGTTGAGCGCGTGACCCGCACCTACGCATCGGAGAAGCAGGACGGCGAGACCTTCGCCGAATGGGCTCACCGCGCAGATGAGGAGAAGCTCAAGTGACCGTCACTCTAGAACAGAAGCGTTCGGTAGAAGAGCTTAAGGCGCTCGCCGAAGCTGGTGCCGCCGAGCTCAACTCGCTCCGCAAGGCAAACCCAGACCAGCCGGAAGCTACCGCCGAGGCGGTCATTGCTTGGGTTGCAAAGCACTTCGGCGTTGAGTCGATCGCGGTTGCCTGTTCAATGGCTGATTCGGTGCTTCCTGCCGTCGTCGCGAAGCAGATTCCAGACGTCGAGGTGTTGTTCCTCGAGACCGGCTACCACTTTGCCGAGACTCACGCCACCCGCGACGAGGTTGCTCGAGTACTTCCTGTGAAGATTCTCGATGTGAAGCCAAAGCAGACCGTTGCAGAGCAGGACGCCCAGTACGGCGAAAAGCTTTACCAGCGCGATCCAAACCTGTGCTGCCAGCTTCGCAAGGTTGACCCGCTCAACAACGTCTTGAAGAGCTTCGAACTTTGGTTCACCGGCGTTCGCCGCGATGAAGCCGAAACCCGTACCTACACCGAACTCGTTCAGTGGGACGAGAAGAACGGCTTAGTCAAGGTAAACCCGCTTGCTGCGTGGACCTTCGATGAGCTGATCGACTACGCCACCGAGCACAAGGTTCCGGTGAACCTATTGCTTTCAAATGGCTACCCATCCATCGGATGCGAGCCTTGCACCAAGCCAGTAGCACCTGGCGAAGACCCACGTTCTGGCCGCTGGGCCGGGGCTAACAAAGTGGAGTGTGGACTACACCTATGACAAACCCTGTAACTAACTCCGACGCACGCCTTGGGCTGCTCGACACCCTCGAAAGCGAGGCTATTCACATCATTCGTGAGGTGGTGGCCGAGTTCGAGCGCCCAGTCTTGTTGTTCTCGGGCGGTAAAGACTCGGTGGTTGTGCTGCACCTTGCTGCCAAGGCGTTCTACCCTGGCAAAGTTCCCTTCCCACTGCTGCACGTAGATACCGGCCACAACTTCCCAGAGGTGCTTGAGTTCCGCGACCGCACAGCAGAGCGCCTCGGCGTAAAGCTTGTTGTGGCAAGCGTTCAGGATTACATCGACCGTGGTGTTCTTCAGGAGCGCCCAGACGGTACCCGCAACCCTCTGCAGACTCTTCCACTTCTAGATGCAATCACCGACGGCAAGTTTGACGCCGTATTTGGTGGCGCACGACGCGACGAAGACAAGGCTCGCGCGAAAGAGCGCATCATCAGCCTTCGCGATGAATTCGGTCAGTGGGATCCGCGCAACCAGCGTCCGGAACTCTGGAACCTTTACAACGGTCGTCACCTCCCAGGCCAGCACGTTCGCGCCTTCCCAATCAGCAACTGGACCGAGCTAGACATCTGGCGCTACATCGAGCGCGAAGGCATCGAACTGCCGCCGCTATACCTAGCCCACGAGCGTGAGGTTTATCGTCGTGACGGCATGTGGCGCGCAGTTGGCCCGGTATCGATGCCAGAGCCAAACGAAACAGTCGAGACCCGTCTGGTTCGCTACCGCACCGTCGGCGACATGTCTTGCACCGGTGCCGTCGAATCGAACGCCGTGAACATCAGCGACGTAGTCATCGAAGTTGCTGCCTCGACCCTCACCGAGCGTGGCGCAACTCGTGCCGACGACCGCATCAGTGAAGCGGCGATGGAAGACCGTAAGAAGGAGGGCTACTTCTAATGGCTCAACCAACCGCAACCCTAGAGGCTGCTCGCGGCCTATTCCGCTTTGCAACTGCCGGCTCGGTAGACGATGGCAAGAGCACTCTTGTTGGTCGTTTGCTTCACGACAGCAAGAGCATTCTGGTGGACCAGCTTGAGAGCGTAGCTAAGACTTCGGCTGAGCGTGGCTTCGGTGGCGACGCCGGAGGTCTCGACCTCGCGCTGCTTACCGATGGCCTCCGTGCTGAGCGTGAGCAGGGCATCACCATCGACGTGGCTTACCGTTACTTCTCGACCGCGCAGCGCAGTTTCATCCTTGCCGACTGCCCAGGTCACGTTCAGTACACCCGCAACATGGTTACCGGTTCGGCAACTGCCGACGCAGTGATCGTGCTCATCGACGCTCGTCACGGCGTGCTCGAGCAGACTCGTCGTCACCTAAGCGTTGTTTCACTTCTCCGCGTTCCAAACGTCATCGTCGCAGTAAACAAGATTGACCTTGTCGACTACAGCGAAACGGTTTTCGCCGATGTTTTGGCTCAGCTCGAGAACATCACTCGCGAGCTAAACCTGCAGGGTGTTCACGCAATTCCAGTTTCTGCCCTTGCCGGCGACAACGTGGTAGAGCGCACTGAAAACACTCCTTGGTACAGCGGCTCAACGCTCCTAGAGCTACTTGAGTCGTTGCCTTCGGTTGATGAAGTTCAGAGCCTGGACGACCCATTCCGCCTCCCGGTCCAGTACGTGCTTCGCCCTCAGGGCGCGCTCGCTACCGACCTAGCAGATAACGCCGATGAGTACCGTGACTACCGCGGCTACCTAGGTCAGATTTCATCGGGCTCTATTTCGGTTGGCGACAAGGTTGAATTGCACCCAGGTGGCTTCAAGTCGACCGTCACCGGACTGGCAATCGCCGACCGTCAGGTTGAAACCGCGTTTGCTCCGCAGAGCATCGCGCTCCAGCTAGCCGACCAGTTCGACCTTGCCCGCGGTGCCGTCATCGCTGCAGAGGGAACTCTGCCTGAGCCAGTGAACTACATTTCAGGCGAGCTTTTCTGGTTAGACCCTCGTCCGCTTGTTGCTGGCCAGCGTCTGCTGTTGAAGACTGGAACGGTTACCACTCAGGTAATGGTTTCCGCCATCGAAGGTCGTCGCAATCTCGACACCTTGGCGATCGACCCGGCAGAAAAGTTGGAGATCAACGACATCGGCCACGCGAGCCTCCGTCTTGCAACTGCTATTGCGATTGACGACTACGCGCAGAACCGCCGTTCAGGTGCGTTCCTGCTAATCCATCCTCAGGATGGCGCCACTATGGCTGCCGGTATCCACACCAAGCAAAACGATTGGGCCATCTAGTTCAATGACCATTTATCCGCTCGGCCTGCGCATCGCGGGCAAGCGCACCCTCGTGGTGGGCGGTGGTGCCGTTGGCACTCGCCGAGCGATTGGTCTATTGGCTGCTGAGGCTGAAGTAGTTGTGATTTCACCGGCTGTTTCTGCCGAAATTGCCGCGCTTGCTCAGACCGGGCAAGTCACCTGGCTGGAGCGCGGCTTCGAAGCCGGCGATACCGCTGGTGCTTGGCTCGTGCACACCGCGACTGGTGTTGCAGAAGTAGATGCGCAGGTTGCAGCAGAGGCTGAGGTCAACCGAATTCTTTGCGTGAATGCGGCTGTTGCTGAGGATTCGACCGCTTGGGTTCCGGCGGTAGTTCGCCATGATGGCCTAACGGTAGCGAGCTTTGGCGGGGGAGACCCACGTCGTAGCATGGCACTTCGCGATGCAATCAAGGCTCTGCTCGAGGCCGGCGAATTGGCTGCACCTCGCGAACGCGAAGTCGCTGGCATTGGCACCCAGGTTCCGGGAACAGTTGCCCTCGTGGGCGGCGGCCCTGGTCATGCCGGCCTTATCACTGCGCGCGGTCTGGAACTCCTAAAGAACGCCGATGTTGTGGTCTCGGACAGGCTGGGTCCAACTCAGTTGCTGGATGAGCTTGCGCCAACTGCTCTTGTTATCAACGTCGGCAAGATGCCCGATCACCACCCGATTCCGCAGGAAGAGATCAACCAGATTCTGGTTGATCAGGCACTCGCTGGCAAGAAGGTAGTTCGCCTAAAGGGCGGCGACCCATACGTGTTGGGGCGCGGCGGCGAGGAACTGCAGTTCTGTGCCGAGCACGGAGTTGCAGTTGAGGTTGTCCCTGGCGTTACCAGTGCAATCAGTGTTCCGGCTGCGGTCGGCATCCCGGTAACCCACCGTGGTGTCTCCACCGGCTTCACAGTTATTACCGGACACGAGGCACTGGCACCTTTGGCTGGCGGACGTGACCACACCGTAGTGATCCTGATGGGCGTCAACTCATTGAAGGAATCCGCTGCTGCACTAGCATCTAGCGAGCGCGGAGCTGGCTGCCCTGTAGCCATCATCGAAGACGGTTATGGAAAAAACCAGAGAGTAAGTTTTGGCACCCTCGGCACCATCGCGACCATTGCGAAGGAACGAAAGGTGCAGTCCCCGGCCATCATCGTGGTTGGTGACGTTGTTTTACAGAGCGAGTTTGCCCCTGCCGAACTGGCAGGCAAAATTGAACTTAGGAAATAAGGAAAACAAACAATGAGCAAAGCTATTCGCGTAGCCATTTTTGGCGCGGGTCCTGCAGGTGTTTACGCCGGAAACATCTTGGCCAACGCCTACCCAGACGTCACAATCGACCTCTTCGATCAGCTACCAGCGCCATACGGCCTGATTCGCTACGGAGTGGCTCCTGACCACCCACGTATCAAGGGCATCGTGAACTCGCTTCACGAGATGCTCAACTCGGGGACTATCCGATTCTTCGGAAACGTCGAGTTCGGCAAGGACATCACCCTTGAAGAAGTGCGTAAGCACTACCACGCTGTCATCTTCGCAACCGGCGCAATCAAGGATGCCCAGCTAAGCATCCCGGGCATTGAGCTCGATGGATCGTTCGGTGCGGCCGATTTCGTGTCATGGTACGACGGTCACCCAGACGTGCCTCGCACCTGGCCACTAACCGCTGAAAAGGTAGCGGTATTGGGTAACGGAAACGTGGCCCTAGACGTTGCCCGTATGCTCGCAAAGCAGCCGGACGACCTGCTCTCGACAGACATCCCTGCGAACGTTTACGAAGGACTAAAGGCATCGCCAGTTACTGACGTTCACGTCTTCGGTCGCCGAGGCCCTGCAAGCATCAAGTTCTCACCAATCGAGCTCCGCGAGCTCGGCGAAGTGAACGACCTCGACATCGTTCTATACGATGAAGACTTCCCTGAAGGCTGGTTCGACGAGGACGCCGAAGGCGTTACCAACCAGCACCGAGTTATGGCCCGCGTAATGGAGTCGTGGCGCGAGCGTGAGCAGACCGGTGCAAAGCGTCGCCTGCACCTTCACTTCTGGAGCAAGCCAGTCGCAATCACCGGCGAAAACGGCAAGGTTTCTGGGATGCAGTTTGAGCGCACCACTGCAGCGGCAGACGGCAAGGTTATCGGCACTGGTGAGATTCGCACCTACCCGCTTCAGGCCATCTACCGCGCAATCGGTTACTGGGGTTCGGAGCTTCCAGAAGTTCCGTTCAACCACGAGTTTGGCGTGATCCGCAACATCGGTGGTCGTGTGGTTGACGGCGATGACAGCCAGGTCAACGGAATTTACGCAACCGGTTGGATCAAGCGAGGACCGGTTGGTCTGATTGGTCACACCAAGAGCGATGCAATGGAGACCATCGAAAACCTGGTTGCCGACATTGAAAAGTTTGCCGACCCAGTTGATCCAGACACCGACAGCCTCTTGGCGGATCTTGACGCCAAGGGCGTGGAGTACACCACCTGGGCTGGCTGGAACACTTTGAACGCGCACGAACTTAGCCTGGGCGAGCAGTACGGCCCAATCCTAGTTCGCAAGCACGGAGAGACTGAAGGAACCGAAACTCCTCGCGAGCGCGTAAAGGTTGTAGACCGCGCCGAGCAGGTACGCATTAGCCGTAGCTAGTTTCAGCGAGTCCGTCGAGTCTAGAAGGCTCGAATCAAAGGCTATGGGAAAACCCCCGACCAGTGGTCGGGGGTTTTCTGCTTAGACATTCAACGACATGGAGAGTCAAGCTGCCCGTTGGATTGGCGGCTGAGCCGCAGTCCATCGAGGCCGCTCGATCGTTGAAGGCCTGTCTTTAGCCTAACAATACGCAATGAAAGGAGAAACCGAGTGTCCTAGCGAAGCAGTCCGCGGTTCTTCAAAGTTCTCTGGCGAATCGGGCTGAACACTAGTCGTTCGATAAGGACACCAACAATCATGATCACCAAAATAGTTCCGATGACCAAAGACATGTCGCCGAGGCTTCGTGCCGAGTCGAGCATCTGACCGAGGCCAGGGCCAAGTGCCGGGTTGATGGCAATCAGTTCGGCGGCCATCAGCGAACGCCAAGAGAATGCCCAACCCTGTTCGAGGCCAGCTAGGAATCCAGGCCATGATGCCGGGAGCACAATGTCTCTGATGTACTCGAATCCCTTAGCGCCAAGCACCTTGCCCGCGCGTAGGTAAATGGTTGGAATCTGGTCGATACCCGAGATAAGGCCGTTGGCGATCGAAGGGGTGGCGCCAAGCAGCACAACCGCAAAGATGGTTGCATCGCTAAGGCCAAACCAGATGATAGCTGCCGGAACCCAGGCAACCGAAGGCAGCTGCTGCAAACCGGTGAGGATTGGGCGAACAATGAGACGCAGGTTCTTGTTCAGGCCGAGGGCGACGCCGAGTGGTGTTGCGATGGCTAGAGCAATCAAGAATCCCTGAACGCCCTTGCGTAGGCTATTGCCAGCCGAAGCCCAGAGTAGGCCAGTTTGTGCCTGGGCTACCAGCGAGTTCCAGACCGACTCTGGAGATGGCAGAATCCAAAGTGGCGCAGCCTTGAGAATGATCGCGGTCTGCCAAATGGCAAGCACAACGGCAACAGCAACCAGAGGCGCAAAGGCCTTGAGAATTCGCTTGTATACCTTTGGTTTTTCTTCCTTGGCTACCTCGAGGGCATCGAGACCAGCCGCAAGTTCACCGATTTCGGCGAAAACTGTTTCCTTGTTATTTGGCATGGCGCTTGATCTCCTTGCGTAGCTCTTCGGTGATCTCGGTTGAAAGTTCGCCAACAGAGTGCGATTCGATGCGCTTCGGTTCGCTGAAGCCAACCTGCCATTCGCGAATGATTCGACCCGGGCGTGAGGACATGAGGATTACGCGCTGACCGAGTCGAACGGCCTCGCGAACGTTATGAGTGACGAACAACACGGTCAATCCGGTCTTCTCCCAGATGCTAATTAGTTCATCGTGTAGGAGGTCGCGAGTGATTGCGTCCAGCGCCGCGAACGGCTCATCCATCAGAAGAATCTGACGACCCTGAGCAAGAGCGCGGGCGATTGCAACGCGCTGGCGCATACCGCCCGAAAGCTCGTGTGGGCGCAGGTTATAAGCGTGTGGAAGGTGCACTAGCTCGAGTAATTCTTGAGCGCGCGCTTTGCGCTCTGCCTTCGGGAAATTGATCAACTTCAACGCGAGCTCGATGTTCTTGCCGGCAGTCAGCCAAGGCAAAAGTGCGTGCTCCTGGAACATCAGAGCCGGGGCTGACTTCAAGTCGATGCTGCCGGTGCTCAAGGTGTCTAGGCCGGAGAGGATGTTCAAGAGTGTGCTCTTGCCACAGCCACTTGCTCCTACCAGTGAGACGAATTCTCCGGGCTTCACCGACAGGTTTAGGTTGTCGATGATTACTGGGCCATCGGCGCTGAAGCGCTTGCTCAGGTTTGTGATGTTGATAACCGGCTCAACGGCTCCACCCGATTGGGTAGAGCCGTTGGCTGGTGACTCAACTGTGTTGAGGTTGGTCAATGTGTTCCTTTGGTGGTGCTTACTTTAGGTTGGCCGGGATTGCTACTGCACCCTGACCGGTCTTTGCTCGAACGGTGTTCAACAGCTTGAAGTTGAAAACGCCCTTTAGGTTGCTTAGCTTTGCGCCAGGTAGCTGACCTAGGTCAACCGCGGCCGCGAAGTTCTTCTGAATGCTGCTAACCGCAGGGTCCGAGTTGTACTTCAGGCTTGGCCATGCGATTGCTAGAACTGTGTCCGACAGCTTCTTACCGGTGCCGGCTAGAAGTTCTGCCTGAACATCGTTGATTGCGGCGTTCTTGTTGGCTGGATCCTTTAGGAAGCTGATGGCATCCTCGTTAGCCTGGAGAACTCCCTGAACCGAGCCAGGATACTTCTTCTGGAATGCCTGCGATGCAACTACAACAGTAGTAGCGAACTTGCCTTGTGGCCAAAGAGTCTTCTCGTCAACGAAGGTCTTTGCAGAACCTTCCTGGATTAGTCGAGTTGCCCAAGGCTCTGGCACCCAGGCACCATCGATCTTGCCCTGCTTGAAGAGGGTTAGGGTGTCTGCGTTTGCAAGCGGGGTTACGTTTGCAGCAGGCTGCCCATTCTTGTAGAGGCCGTTTGCCTTCAGGTACGAGCGAAGAGCAATGTCCTGTGTTCCACCTAGGCCTGGGTCTGCGATGGTCTTGCCCGAGAGCGCGGCAATTTCTGCTGCCGAAGGAGCGCCTTCGGTTGCGATGAGGCTTGGCTTCACGACGAACTTTGCGCCACCGGTAGTTGCGCCTGCGATGATGTTGAGTAGGGTTCCCTGAGTGGTTACATAACCGCTAACAGCTGGACCTGGGCCAACATATGCAATGTCTAGTGCACCACCCTTGAGGGCTTCAATCTCGGTGGTACCCACGGTGAAGAGCGAGAACTCGAGCTTGGCACCAGGAAGGTACTTCTCGAATAGCTTTTCCTGACGTGCGATTAGCGCAGGTGCGTGGGTTAGGTTTGCGAAGTAACCGATGCGAACTACCGGTGCGGTAGCTGGCTTTGATGCAGCGTTTGCAGCCGCAGCAGGGGTTAGTAGCGCGCCGATGGCCGCGAGAGCGATTGCGCTCTTGATGGCGGTCGATTTGATAGACATTTGTGTTGCTCCTTGATTATCGAGTATTTCTAGCGATTTAGTAGAGAATACCCTTGGAATAATCATACGTGCATTTTTGTGACGAAAAAATACTTTTCGCAAAATAGTCCAAACTTTTTATTTCCCTCTTTTCCTATGGGATTTGCGGCTTACCCTATCTACTGCTTCAATTGGCTTATGCAGGTTTCAGCAAAGGTCGATTACGGCATCCGCGCACTCTTAGTGCTGGCTGCGGCATACGACGGCCCAGACACTCGCCTGCTCAAGAGCGAAGAGATTGCAACCGGCCAGGAAATCCCATTCAAGTTCCTTGAGGCCATCCTCACCGAACTGCGTCACGCCGGTTTCGTCATTAGTCAGCGTGGTGCAGTAGGTGGCTACCGCCTTAGTCGCAACCCAAGCAACATTGCGCTAGCCGAGGTAATGCGCGTCCTAGACGGTCCGCTTGCGGCCGTGCGCGGCCTACGCCCAGAAGCTGTTAGCTACCACGGATCTGCAGAAAACCTATCCGATGTCTGGAAGGCTGTGCGTGTAGCCCTCCGTCAGGTCCTCGAGACTCTTACCCTTGCGGACATCCTGAATCACACCTATTCGCCAGAGGTATTGGCATTGCTTGAAAACAAGGACGCAAACGTTTCGCGCCCTATGTTTGCCACCGAATAAGTAGACGCGTCTCGCGAGACGTGACCGCAGGGCGCTTAAAGTAAAAACCGCCGGCACATGCCAGCGGTTTCTTAAGTATTTAGAAACTACTTGGTTTCTTCTTCCGACTCTTCGTCATCCTCATCGTCGTAGAGGTCTGCCCACTTGTCTTCGTAGTCTGGCTCTCCGCTGGCTTCAACGTGGCCAAGTTCCTTTTCAAGCGCGGTCAGGTCGGTGTTTGGGCTGAAGTACTTCAGCTCGCGAGCAACCTTGGTGTGCTTTGCTTTTTGACGGCCACGGCCCATGCGTAGCACCCCATCTGTGATTCGATCCGCAACTGCGGAATGACAAAAGAAACCTGCGGTTATTTTAGCAGGGAAGAGCCCAAATACATTCCTGCAACTACTGCACAGGCTGGTAGCACAAGGTTGAGAACAAAGTTCAGGTAACCCTGCACGCGATTATTTTGGCTCATGAAGTGCACGGTCTGCGCGGCCCATGAACTAAATGTGGACAATCCGCCCGCAAAGCCGGTTGCGAGAAGCCCCGTCCAAAAGCCCTGTCCGGTGAACGCGAAACCAACCAGTAGCGAGGCAATCACGTTCCCTGAGAGGATTCCCCAGGGAAGCTTTCCGTGCCATCCGGAGATTACTAGGCGAAGCGCAGAGCCTAAGCCGCCGAAAAGCGCTATTCCGGCTAGGGTCAGCCAAAAGCCCGGAGTGGTCAATGAGTTAAGCATTCGGCCACGCTCCACGACTGAGACGATAGGCCAAAAGATATGCGCCAAGTCCGAGTACGAACTGAGCGGCTACGTAACCGACCGCCAACACCGGCGTAGCAAACATTGAAAGCATCACAGTGGCTAGGGCAAGGCCGCTCATCGTTGTGAATCCGCCAGCGAAGCCTGCGCCCCAGAAAACCTTGGATTGTGCGGATGCAAAGCGTTGCTTCGGGCCAAGCGCCGAACCGTTCACCCATCCTAGGAACGCGGCACCCAAAAGGTTGACCACTATGAGCGTTGTGAGGCTATCGAAAGCATCGCCAACCAAAGCGCGTAACACCGAGCCCACTGCGCCACCGGCAAATGCCAGACCGACGCTCCGGATATTCGTGCCAAACGCCAAACGCTTACTCGTGCTCTTCTGGGTTCTTGGTGATCTGGAAGCGGGCAACCATGTTCTTGCCGCGAATGTGGCGACGACGAGCCGGACGCACGCTGTCTCCTCGACGAGCGTCACCAGGGAGTGGTCGACGCTCAAACAGGTTCACGTTGTCGGCGCTTTCGAGACGCCACGGCACAAGAGTGACCATAACGCCGCGGATGTACATGAGCTGCTTACGGATGCGGTTTGCGCGGTGGTTGTGGAAGATGTGCTCCCACCAGTGTCCAACGACAAACTTTGGCAGGTAAACCGAAATACGCTCCGAGCCGTGGTTCTCACGGTGCTTGGTTAGGTACTCGATAAGCGGGGCTGCAAATTCGCGGTAAGGGCTCTCGATGATTCGAAGCGGAACTTCGATTCCGTAGGCCTTCCACTCCTTCTCGAATTCCTTCGCGCGCTCCGGATCAACGGCGATGTGAATCGCCTCCATCTCTGTGTGGCGGCTGCTCAGAGCGTAGTCGAGTGCCTTCAGCTGAGGCTTGTTTAGCTTGTCCATCATCACAACGGCGTAGTCGCCCTTGCTGCCGAACACAGTCTTCTCATCCAAGGCGATTTCTCGTTCAACCTCGGCGTAGTAGCGCTTGGTGTTGTACATCACCCAGTACAGAATCGGCATGATGATGAACACTAGCCAGGCACCGTGGGTGAACTTGGTGATGGTCACGATAATCAAAACCGTCGCGGTAAGGAAAGCGCCAAAACCGTTGATGGTTAGACCAGAGTTTGCTTCCTTCGCTGTGATTGTGCCATCGGCCTTGCCGCGGCGCCAGTGCTTGATCATGCCCCACTGGCCAACGGTGAAGCTGGTGAATACACCCAAAATGTAAAGCTGGATAAGGCCCGTAACCGATGCCTGGTAGGCGAGGATGAGCACCAGCGCAGCAGCCATCAGGGAGAACATGCCGTTCGAGTAAACCAATCGGTCACCTCGAGTCAGCAGCGCCTTCGGTGCGAATCCGTCCTTGGCCAGCACACTCGAAAGCAGCGGGAAGCCGTTGAAGGCTGTGTTTGCTGCAAGCAATAGAACCGCTGCGGTTCCAGCCTGAATCAGGTAGAACATGAAGCTTGAGTTACCGAATACTGCGACCGCAATCTGTGCCATCGCCGACTGCTGTGGGCCGTTCGCACTAGTCCAGCCGACTAGCTGAGCGGCAGGGTCTTCTGCATAGTGAACATTTGAAGCTAGGGCAAGCACAGTCACGCCGATGAACATTACGATCGCTGCCGAACCCATCCAGAGCATGGTCTTCTGGGCGTTCTTGATCTTTGGCTCACGGAAGGCTGGCACACCATTTGCGATTGCCTCGATACCGGTAAGTGCCGAACAGCCTGATGCGAACGCGCGCAGCAGCAACATAATGAATGCGATGCTGCCCACGTTGCCAAGTTGGTTCTCAATGTTCACCATGTAGTGCGCCGATGGGGCAACGAGTTCGTGTCCCATAAATAGGCGGAATACACCAACTGCAATCATTACGAGCACAGAGGCGAGGAACACGTAAGTTGGCACCGCGAATGCCACGCCTGATTCCTTCACGCCTCGAAGGTTGATTGCACAAAGCAATAGAACAAATCCAACCGCGATTTCCACGCGCCAGGGAGCTAGTTCCGGGAATGCGGAGATTAGGTTGTCGGTGCCCGATGCAACCGATACGGCTACAGTCATCACGTAGTCGAGAAGGAGAGCCGCGGCAACGATTAGAGCAGCGCGGTCACCGAGGTTCTTTTTCGCAACCTCGTAGTCGCCACCGCCGCCAGGGTATGCCTGGATGATCTTGCGGTAGGAGAGAAGGATTACGGTGAGCAGCAGCACAACCACCGCAGCAATGCCTGGCGCGAATGCCAACATGGCAGTTCCGCCGAGGGTGAGGATCATGAGAAGTTCCTGCGGACCATAGGCCACAGAACTCAATGGGTCGGATGAAAAGACCGGGAGAGCGATGAACTTAGGAAGAAGTTGGCCTTCGAGGTTTTCATTCGAAAGCTTCTTACCCAGTAAGAATCTTTTTGGGATCAGTGAGTCATTCACAAAGAGCCACTTTACTCCTGATTCCAAGCGCATTTCTCGAATAATGTCGTGCGCTTTTAGCTATTCACATAGCCTGTATCCATGGCTACAGAAATTGTTAATGAATACGCCGACGAGGCAGCCGAGCGCTGGCCGGACAAGTATGCGGAGAGCAACCGCAATCTCGCGTCGATGTCCGATACCGAGAAGCGTGACTTATTCGCCTTGGGCCAGGAAGTAACCTCCGAACTGGCAGCGCTTTTTACTGCCGGCGAGCCAGCCGATTCAAAGCAAACCCAGCTGCAGGTGGCACGCCACTATGGTTGGCTCAGCACTTTCTGGAAACCGAACCGCGAAGCATATTCGGCTATGGGGCAGATGTACGTTGCAGACCCTCGGTTCACCGCTTACTACGACAAGTTCGCAGTTGGGCTTGCGCCTTACATGTGCGCTGCGATGCTGGTTAACGCGGAAGCGAACTTGGAATAGTCGCCGCTTGGAATAACAAGAATTGCGAAACGCCCCCGGTTACTGCCGAGGGCGTTTCGTGTTCTTTGGACTTGTTAGTGCCTACTAGTGGTTTCCCTCAGCGTGATTGCGCGAAGTTAGGCGGAACGTGCTCGCGAAACCAATGAGTAGGAAGACTGCCGCAGACAGAGCAGCCCAGCGCGCGCCTTCGCTAAACGAACTTCCGGCTGCCTCTGTGATCTGCTGAGCAACGCTTGCAGGCATGTGGTACTGAGCCTCAAGGATGCCGTTCAGCTTAGGAATCGCGCCACCAGCTGAGTCGACGACGGCGTTAGTCAGGTTGTTCTTTACCTCATCGGTGAAGAATGGCTTTGCGGCCGCAGGTAGGTCGATCGCATCGAGCTTGCTCAGCATGATGTTCTGTGTTGCCTGGAACAGAGTGGTTCCGATAACCGCGATGCCGAGAGCCGAACCAATCTGGCGAACGGTGCTCTGCGAACCCGAACCCTGACCGGCCTTGTTCTGTGGAACATCGATCATGATCACGCCGGTTAACTGTGCGGTCGCGAAACCAACACCGATTCCGTAGACCAAGAGTCCCGGTGCAACCCATCCCCAACCGGCATCTGCGCCGATTGCGAATGCGGTTGCGATGACACCGATGAGCTCAAGAAGAACACCCATGCGAACTGCAACTGCAGGAGCGATCTTGCCGCTCATTGCGCCAGCCATGCCCGATGCGAGGAACGCACCACCGGCTAGCCAGAGCAGAACCATACCCGAAGAAACCGGGCTGAGGCCTTCTACGTTCTGAAGCCAAAGTGGCAGCGCGAAGATGACACCGAACTCACCCATGCTAATGATGAGTGCGGCGATCGAACCGTTGCGGAAAGAAGCGATATGGAACAAGTCGAGGTCTAGAAGAACGCTCTTCTGCTGGCGTGCGCGGAAGCGTTCCCAAAGCACGAAGAGTGTGGTTGCAACTGCGCTGATGGCTAGCGATACCGGAATCGGGCTAATGCCAGAGGTGCCCCACTTGAAGTCGCCAATGATGAACTCGTTGTTGACGTTCCACCATCCGTAGTTGCGGCCTTCGATGAGGCCGAAAACGAGGGTGACAAACATGACTACCGAGATGAGCGCACCAAGAACGTCGATGCCATCGTGCTTATCGGCAACTTTCGATTCCTTCACGGTGAGTAGCGCACCGATGATGATGATCGCGCCGATAGGAAGGTTGATGTTGAAAGCCAAGCGCCAGCCATCGGTGAAGGCGGTTGCCAACCAGCCACCAAGAACCGGACCAAGGGCAACCATTCCACCGATGGTCGAACCCCAGATTGCGAATGCGATGCCGCGCTCGCGGCCCTGGAAGTTAGCGTTCACCAAAGACAATGTGGTTGGAAGCACCATTGAACCACCGATGCCCTGAATCACGCGAGCAACGATCATTTCGTTTGCGGTGTTTGTAGTACCAGCCCACATAGACGCGAGAATGAAGATGAGGATACCGATGAGCATCAGTGCTCGGCGGCCGATGCGGTCGGCAATGGAGCCCCACACCAAAAGCAGCGAAGCGAAGACGAGCACGTAGGATTCCTGAACCCACTGAACCTCGGTGGAGGTTAGCTTTAGGGCTTTGATGATGTCCGGGAAGATGGTGTTTACGATTGTGCCGTCGATGATGACGAGCGAAATGCCCATCGAAATGAAGACCAATCCCACCCAACGGTTTCCAATGAACTTACCCATGTGGTTTCCTGCTTACTTTCGCTACTAAATCGCGAGGAGCATGCTTGCCCCCAGCGCTAAAACAATTCCGAGGCTCTGACGCAGAGCCAACTTCTCTTTTAGAACAACGCGCGCTAACAAGATTGTTCCCGCTGGATACAAAACAGTGAGCACGCTTATCACGGTAAGGCTACCAAGTTGGCTGCCCACCACGAATAGCACGTTCGCAAAAGCGTCGAGAAGTCCGGTTGCAAAGATCGCCAACCAGGTGCGGCCAGTCAGGCCCCTGAACTCCGCTGGTTTGGCCTTGCCGATGGCAAGCAGCAATAGGGCGAACCCTCCTAGAAGCACGCCGTTCTCAACGCGCATGAGGATTACCGGGGCAAGCCCTGCACTTGCCGGTGCCAAGTGAAGGCAAACCAATACTCCGCCGATGCCCGTTCCCGCACCAAGTCCAAAGAGTACGCCGGGCAGTTTTACCCGGCTGGTTTCGGTTTGCGGCGATGAAGCCACCAGAACAACTGCCAAAAGCACGAGTGCAATAGCCAGCCAGGCCAGTAAGCCAAACTTTTCTCCCAGGAAAGCCACACCTATAAAAGTTGGGATGAGTCCGCCGACAAGAGCGCTCAGCGGCGAGACGATGCTGATTGGGCCGATGCTGAGGGCTTTATAAAGGCATGAAAGCCCGAGGGTTGAGAAGACTCCGCCCAAAAGACCCCAGAAGATCGCTGGCTGTGAGAACTCGGCGTGGAAGCCACCGATGGTAACTGCGGCTAGCAGCAGCAGAAGGCCAGCCCATCCGGCTAGACCGGTGACCAGGACCGAGCGAAGTCGCTGAGATGCGATGGCGCCGAAGAAGTCTGCGAATCCGTAAACCAGAGCGGTGGCGAAACCAATGATTACGGCGAGCATGGTCCAAGACTATCCGAGGGTTATGACATCTTTCTCTTTGGCCAGAAGGCCCAAACGAGTGGCCCTACACCAATCAAAATCACAAAAGTCACAGCCCAACCAACCGGTGGGATTTGATCAGGAGATTGGATGTAAAGACCAGCCCCACCAGCTGCGGCTGAAAAGAGGCTGCTGGGGAGCCAAGGTCTGAGGTTTGGGGCGAGCTTGCTCAGTACGACTTCGACGAAGGTGGAAGCGAAAGTTAAAAGTGAAATTAGCACTGGCATTTTCACGACTTTTCGAATTTTCTGAGCCAAGACCGCAAGGCCAGGCACCGCCGCTATTTCCACTCCAAAGGTTCTCAGCAATTCGGATGGCTCAAGGGAGATGTGTGCAACGAAGATCGTCGCGAGGGTAACCAATACGGTTCCGACCATTGCGGATATTGATAGCCGAATGATCTCCGCCAATTTGGCGAACCCTTTTGACTTATAAAAGAAACTTTCTTGGTCTGCTTGTTCCAAGCTTTCTAGTGAAAGAGCAAGGGAGATCGCAGGCAGTACATTCAACAGGATCTGCCCCGGGAAGAGATAGAAGAAATCTTTTCCTACAGTGAGTTCGGCGAACTTAGCGGCGATCTGCAAAGTTGTGCCCGTGAAGACGGCTAGTGCTAGAAACGCAGCTCCTGTTACTAAGGGGCTAGTGATTCCTGCCAAAAAAGTTACCCGCAAGAACCCCGGTCTTTGGTCTACCCAGCGTGGAATTTTGTGTTTTCGATCGATGGTTTGGCTTCCCGATCGCG